>NZ_BAAATJ010000004.1:0-367840 GCF_039533345.1 Streptomyces glaucosporus
TGCACTGCGTTCGCCCCCTGCCCGAACCGGGACGTCCCACCCCGACTCCGGGCCAGCCCGGCCTTCCGGACAGATAGCGATCATGCAACAGCCCCTGCCTTGATGATGCTCTTGCCCTCTTCCCAGACGTCGTTGGAGAGTTCCCAGATGATGACGCCCTGGGCTCCCACGTCCCTGAGGAACTTCAGTTTGGTGACGGCGGTGTCCGGGGTCTCGAAATAGATGTTGTGGGCATAGGAGTAGTCTCCCGGCGGCAGGGGGTTGGTGAGGACGGGCCGGGGGGTGGTTCCTGGAACCTTGATGTTCGCGTTCGCGGCTCGATGCGCGTCCGGGAACGCGGCCAGGATCTCCTTGTACCTCAGAACCTTGTATCCCGGGGGCACCTGCCCGGTCAGGTCGTCCGGGTCCTTGGCCGCGGCGAAGTCATATCCGTAGACGGGCACCCCTGCCGCTATTTTGTCGCGGGCCACTCCCTGCCCCGCCCCCTGCCAGTTCACGAAGAGCGGGTTCGTCCAGTACCAGAGGGAGTCCTCGACGGACAGAATCGGGTTGTTCTCCATGTTGTCCGATTCCGTGGCATTCGGGCTGCCTCCCGTTCGGGGGCCTGGCCAGCCGCCCTGTTGTTCGGGAAGGTACGACTCCTGGTAGACATCCGACTCGCGAATGTTCGACGTGTCCTTGCCGCGTATCTTGAACAAGGCGGTGTGCGGGCCCACCGGGGACCCGTCCCAGGACCCGGTGAGGTCGTAGGTCATGATCCCGAGCCAGTCGACGTGGTCCGCGATCCCTGAGTCGTAGTTGTTCCCGTACCACGAGGTGCCGAAAACGGCTGCCGACACGATTTTGTCGGGCATGGCCTGCTTCAGTCTCTGAGCGAGCAGCGTCAAACCCCGCCCTGCGGGATGCGGCCCGTCGCTCTTCATCCGGCCACCCTGGTCCTGCTGGCCGGGCCTGCCCCACCAGCACTCCAGGTCGAGGTCAACGCCGCCGAGACCGTTGGCGGTGACGAAGTTCACCACATTGCGCACGATCTGGTCGAGCCGCGGGGTGGCCGGGTTGTTCCCCACCTCCGTCATCAGGTCCAAGAAGGCGTAGTCGTTCGCGCCGCCCAGCGCGACCATGATCTTGGTGTTGTACAAATTCCCGGCGATGACCACTTCCGGGAGGACCGTCCTGATCTCGGCGACCGACGCGGGGTCGAAATCCCCGGGGTCGGTCTCGCTGAACGTCAGGAACGAGATAATGCCGTGCGTGATGTACTGGTACATCTCGCCGTTGCCGTAGTCGAACCCCTCCCCTTTTCGCCACGTGGGGATGTAGGCGATGATCTTCGATTGCCGGGCGGGTGTGCTGGAGGTCTGATCGTACAGTTCGTCGAAAAAACGCCAGCCATTCGTGTTGGCGTCACCCACCCCTGGCTCCGAAGCCCAGAAGGCCGCACGGAAGATATTGCCCTTGTACTTGGTGACGGCCCCCGCCTGGTACCCTTCGGGTTTCGCAACCCACTCGGGAACGTCAGGATAATCCGACGAAACACCCACTGGGAAATCACTCCTATGGTGCGGACCATTTTTCTCCGGATGAGCACCCCGTCCGGCGGGGTTGATTCAGTGCAGTCGCGGCCAGTCAACCAGAGGCGTTCCCATCACCCCAGGCCAGAATCAGCCATCGAAGGTTTCCCCGATTGTTCGGATGAACGGCTTGGACTCTTCGTCCCGGTCCTTGACCCGGAAACGGATTTCTGCTGCGAGGACCTGGGTATTTTGACCTGGCCGGCCGATCAGGGCTTCGGCGTAGTCGCGTGACGTCCGTTTCGTGATCATCCGAGGCCGGGGAGTGCGAGGGGGCGGCGGGCAGGTGGATCCTGCGGCCCTTCGCGCTGGCCGCGCCGCGCAGGGGCTTGCCGTCCACTGCGAGGCCGCGCAGCCCGGTCGCCTTCGGGCGGCGGCCGGCGAGCCACCTTCCGACGGCCAGGCGGTGGCGCATCCCACGTGGGTCACGCGGGGTCCGGCACCTCGGCCAGCCGTTCCAGCAGGCCCAGGACCTCCTCGGGTCCGACCTGCGGATTCCCGCGCAGTTGGTCAAGGGCAGGCGGGACCGGGGATGACGCGTCGGCAGGCATGGCCCTCCACCCGGATCACGGGGCGTGGAGAACTCCATGATCTTGGAAGCCGTGCCTGTCACGTTCCCAGATCACCACCGCCGAGCCGGCAGTTCGCCGCAAGCCGGGCGTCACGCGACTACGCCGAAGCCCTGGGGGCGCAGGACCCCGCGCCCCCAGCCCTCTGCCCGTCCAGGAGCCCAGGCGGCTCCCACAACGAACCGGCTGCAGACGGGCCGGGGCATCAACGCCGTCAGATGTGCTGTATATATGCCTGATGGCCGCTTCTCAGTTCCAGCTTCGCTGTGTTACCGAGCAGGAGTTCGCTGCCTGGGCGCGTATGATCGCCGACACCTACGGCGCGGATCGGTCGGAGGAGGAACTGGCCGATCAGCGAGCCGCGACGGACCTCTCCCGGACCCTGGCCGTGTTCGACGAGGGCCAGCCGGTTGCCGGGGCCTCCGTCTACAGCCGGATGCTGACCGTGCCCGGTGGCGTCCTGCCCGTGGCGGGGATCGCCTCGGTGGGTGTGGCCCCGACGCACCGCCGCCGCGGCATCCTCACCTCGATGATGCGCGCCCAGTTGACCGACCTGCACGAGCAGCGACGAGAGGCGATCGCCGCGCTTCGCCCTTCCGAGGCCGGCATTTACGGACGGTACGGCTACGGCCCCGCGACGGTCGGCAACCGGATGCGGTGCGACCGGCGCGCCATGCGCTTTCGCCCGGACACCGACTTCGGTGACGGAACCGTCCGGCTGCAGCACGCCGCCCAGGCCCGGCCCCTCCTGGAGGAGATCTACGATCAGGTCCGCATCACTACGGTCGGCTGGCCCGACCGGCAGGCGGCCCACTGGGCGGTGCGCCTCGCCGACCATCCGCACCGGCGCGGCCCGGCGACCTCGCTCCGGTTCGCCGTGCACTACGAGCGTGACGGACGCGCCACCGGCTACGCGCTCTATCGGCACAGCTCCACGCCGGACGGGCTCGGCGGCAGTGCCGGGGTGGTGGAGGTGGTGGAGCTGGCGGCGTGCTCGCGCCGGTCGTACGCGGCGCTGTGGCGCTTCCTCGCCGGGATCGATCTGGTGACCTGGATCGACTACGAGGGTGCCGTGGACGAGCCTCTGCCGCACCTGCTGGTCGAGCCGCGGGCGGTCCGGGCCGCACCGGTGGACCGTCTGTGGCTGCGGCTGGCCGATGTCGACAGGGCCTTGGCAGGCCGGGGCTACAGCTTTCCACTGGACCTGGTGCTGGAGGTGCGGGACGACTTCTGCCCGTGGAACAACGGGCGCCACCGGCTGCAGGCAGAAGCAGGTAAGGCCCTCTGCGAGCCCACGACCGCTCCAGCCGACCTACGGCTGACGGCGGCGGAACTCGGTGCCGCCTTCCTCGGCGGCACCTCGCTGACCGCCCTCGCGGCCGCCGGCCACGTCGAGGAGCTGCGGCGCGGTGCGCTCTCCCGCGCCTCGGCGGCCTTCCGCGGCGACCGCGAACCCTGGTACCCCGGCGGCTGGGCCTTCCCGCTCTACTGAACAGCCCCTCGAACGCCGCTGCCGTCTCGTCCGACGAGAGCCCGGCGACGGTCGCCCGGCTCGTGCGGGGGTTCCACGGCCTGGCGGCCGGCACTCCGCTGACCGATCTCACCGCGCTCAGCGATGACGGGTCGGGCAGGCGCCGGTCCAGCCGGCGAACAGGCTCCGCGGTTCGCGCCCACGCCGGCCGACAGGTCCGACGGTCCGGTTCCGCCGGGGCACCTCGTGTCGCGCTGGGACCTGCCGTCTGCGGCGTTCGCGGTTGACGCGGCTCGGGCGGCGGGACGCCGACCGACGGCGGTGCCTCGGCGCCCGCGACGCTGTTCGCGCCGCGGGCCAGGGCCTTCGGATGTGGAGGCGCGCTTACGGGAGGACGATGTCGCGGCCGGGTCCGCCTTCGAGGGTGTCCTTTCCGGTGCCACCGCAGAGGAAGTCGTCGCCGCCTTCGCCGTCCAGTGTGTCGCTGCCGGGGCCGCCGAGGACGATGTCGCGGCCGTCCCCGCCCATGACGTGGTCGTCGCCGGGGCCGGCGTGCACGGTGTCGTCACCGCCGTAGCCCTCGATCATGTCGTCGCCCCGGCCGCCCCACATCCGCTGGTTGCTGCTGTCACCCATCAGGTGGTCCATGCCGTCGCCACCGTGCAGGGCTGCGGGCCCCATGACCATGTCGTTCCCCGCGTCGCCCAGCACCGTGCGTGCGGTGTGGGCGTGCAGTTCGTCGTCGCCTGGGCCGCCGCTGACGGTGCCGACCCCGGGGGTGAAGGCGGCGATCGTGTCGTCGCCGTCGCCGAGGAAGACGTCGATCCTGTCGGGCCGTGGGCTGTCGGCGGGCAGTTCGCAGACGACGGAGGTGGTGTCCTCGGGTCTGGAGTACGTGCAGTGGTCGCCCGGTTCGATCGGGACCACATCGCTGAAGCCGATCCGCCGGATCCCGTCGCTGGTGTACATGGAGAATATGTTGAGGTTGTTGGCCTGCCCTGCGGCGGCGGTGAAGACGATCGACTGAGTTGCCCAGTCGGCTCCGACGCGGGCCTTCGCCTCGGCGGCGGTGGCGGCGGCTGCCGGGCCGACGGCGAGGCCGGCGGTCAACAGGGTCGCGGCGACCGCGCTGACGGCGGCTCGGCTTCGGTTCATGAGACCTCATCTCGGTGGAGTGACGGTGGACCGACCTGCTTGGCGTGGTGCTGCCGGGGACGGGGCGGCCCCGGCCGTAAAGGCAGTCCCCCCTGCTGGTCCGGATCCGTAGGACCGCGAACTGACGCGGCGTCATGGTAAGCCGATGTCCCTCCGGATGTAATGGTTGGACTTCTTTGGCCGGGCACGCTCCCGGTGTCGCCGCGACAGGGGGCGCCGGCTCGATGCTGGTTCGGCGAAGGCGAGTTGGCCGACGCAGTCGATGGCCGGGATTGCCGGAGGAGCGGAGGGCGGCTGCCCGGCCGCGGGCGGAGGGGCTTCGCCCTCAGGCGGAACGAATCGCGGTCGGATTCGCCGAGGCGGAGGCGGTGTCGGAGCGTTGGGTGATCGACCGGGGGAGCTGCCGGGGCCCTGGCCGCTCCGGACGTGGCGGGAGTGCCCGCCGCGGGCGCGCGGGGCGGTATCGGCGGTGGCCGAAGGGAACCCTGGCGCGGGGGCTGCCGTGCCGCGCCGGCACGAGGCGGCGACCGTGGAGGTGATCGCGGTGGACCACCGATGGATCGTCGGTCTGGTGGCCGTCGCGTGGGTGAGGGCGGAGGGCTCGGCGGGGGACCGTCATCAGTGGGGAACCGGCGACGGCCGAGCCGCAGCCCATGCCGCCCGCTCACCGCGGGGCGGTCCTGTCCGGAACAGCCGTGTCGGCGAACGTGGCACGGACCCGGGCGTGATCAGCCGGGCCTCTTCTCCATGGCCTGGCTGACGTTCACCGGGAAGTGTTCCGGTATCTGGTCCGCGAGCGTCCTGGGGTCGCCGCGGCGGCCCAGGTGAGCCGGAGCGCGCCGGGACTGATCCGCGTTGCCGGCGGCTTCCCTTCCCGCGGCATCCACGCTCCGGCGTCGTCGGTCCGGATCCGAGGAGTACGCACGCTCCCGCTGCGTGCCGTCGGCCGCGTTCCCCGCCCGATGCGCCGTACAACCGCAGCTCCCACCAGGCAACCTGTCCGGCGAGGCCGACTCGGGTGTACCGAAGCGCGCCATCGGGGCCCGGGGTCTCGCGTGCTGTGGAACTGGACGGCCCTCACGCCGGAACCGGGTCTCGCTGCCATGCCGCGGACGTCCCTCCCCGGCATCGCCCCGCACACCGGTCCGGGCCGTATTCTCGCTTTCCGGTCCCGGGAACGGTTCTGGCTCCCGGCTCACGGCAGATTCCCTGCTCGCCGCCCACCCCTGTGATCAATTCCGTTTGTGTCATTGACATTTCACTCAGAAGACGTACCGTTGGGAGCGCTCCCATTGCACCTTGCAACTGGAAGGAGTTCCCCCCACATGCGCAAGCAGAGTTCGTTAAACGGGCACTGGCGGTCGTCCCTCCGCCGGCCGCTCCAGGCGCTCGTCATGGTGTTCGCCGTGGTCGCCAGCGCACTGACCTGGTCCGCCCCCGCCCAGGCTCACGGCACCATCGTCAACCCCGCCTCCCGCGCGTACCAGTGCTGGAAGACGTGGGGCGGCAACCACATGAGCCCGGCCATGCAGACCGAAGACCCCATGTGTTATCAGGCGTTCCAGGCCAACCCTGACACCATGTGGAACTGGATGAGCGCGCTCCGCGACGGCCTCGGTGGCCAGTTCCAGGCGCGGACTCCCGACGGGACGCTCTGCAGCAACAACCTCTCGAGGAACGCCAGCCTGAACAAGCCCGGGCCGTGGAAGACGACCAACGTCAGCAACAACTTCACGGTCCAGCTGCACGACCAGGCGTCCCACGGCGCCGACTACTTCAGGGTCTACGTGAGCAAGCAGGGCTTCAACCCCAAGACCCAGACCCTGGGCTGGGGTGACCTCGACTTCATCACGCAGACCGGCCGCTTCGCCCCGGCGCAGGACATCAGGTTCAACGTCAACACCTCCGGCTACACCGGACACCACATCCTGTTCGTGATCTGGCAGGCCTCGCACCTCGACCAGGCCTACATGTGGTGCAGCGACGTGAACTTCGGCTGAGCCGGAGGGAGCCGCACACGGCACCGGCCTCCGCCGGGCACCGGTGACCCGCCGCCCGGCCGACCGAGCCCCGTCGGGGCAGGGGACCCGTTGGGTCACCCCGCCCCGACGGGGCCCCCTGCTCTCCCGGTGCGAACACACCCGATCGCGCGGCAGTCGCACGGTACCGGCTCCCCACCGTCTCGTCGTACGACTCCGGCACTCAACGGCCACGGAGAATCCTCGGCACCGTCAGCCCACCGGTGTATCGCGCCGCCCTGGCCTTCCCCGGCCTCGGCGCCCGGGCCGCCCCCCTGCTGCGCCTCCGCCTCGCCGACGTGGTGATGACGGAGGAGGACGGCAGCACCAGCCACCGGTCGTTCGCCAAGGACCTCACCTCCGCCCCGCTCACCATCGTCGGCACGGGCGCCTACGCCCCGCTGGCCAACGCCGTGCTGGACGCCATGCCCGGCGACTGGGGACCGGCGGTCCCGATTACGTGGACTCCCGGTACACCCTCGTCCGGAACAACACGGGCTCGTTCAAAGGCGCGCGGGGCGACGGCGCCATGACACTCGGACCGTACTGGGTGCCGGCCTTCTGAACCGACGCCCGGACCGGTCCCGGTGCGGCCTGCCGGCTCCTCCCGATGCGGTGGAGCCGGAGCGTGCGGGGGCTCGGGCCCCGGGCGCAACGGCAGAAAAGGCTCAGTCCTGCCGGGCGGCGGCGGAGTCCGGGTCCGGAGCGCTGTCCGCACGGCCCTGGTGCGTCAGGATCCGCAACGCGTCGGCGGAGCTCGGGTCGTTCGGGGTGTAGACCTCCAGACGGTGGTCGGGGCTGTCGGGCTGGAGCCAGACCTGGTAGGTGACGCTTGCGGCACCGACGGTGGGGTGCTGGAGGTGCATGGTGCCGACGGTGCAGTCGGCGACCTCCCCGGCCGCCCACATCATCGCGAAGTCGTCGCTGCGCATCGTGAGTTCCCCGATCAGCTCCGCCAGCCGCGCGTCGGTGGGAAAACGACCGGCGGTGAGGCGGAGGTAGGCGACGTGGACGCGGGCGAGTTCGTCCCAGTTGCGGTACAGGTCACGGGTGAGCGGATCGAGGAAGAACATCCGGGGAACGGAGGGACGCCGCGCCGACTCCTGCGGTGCGTTGAAGTCGATGTGCTCGGCGATGAGGGCGTGACCTGTGCGGTTCCACGCGAGCACGTCTCCACGCCGGCCCAGCACGATCGCCGGCGTCGCTTCGTCGAGCGCCTCCAGAAGCGTGAGCACCCGTGGGTTGGGCGTCTCGTGACACGGCTCGGAGAGTCCGGGGTTCGGCGGCTGCCGGGCGAGATTGTGCAGATGGACGCGCTCGACCTCGTCGAGTCGCAGCACCCGCGCGAGGGCGTTGAGAACCTGTTCGGAGGCGGTCCCCACCTGCCCCTGCTCCAGACGGGTGTAGTACCCCGCACTCACCCCCGCGAGTTGCGCGAGTTCTTCACGTCGCAGGCCCGGGACCCGGCGGGCGGCCCCGTATGTGCGTAACCCGATCTCGGCTGGTGTGACCCGGTCACGTCGGCTCTTCAGGAATGTTCCAAGGCTCTCCACGTCATCGAGGGCAGGCCGCCCGGACATCCCGTTGGGTACACCTGTCAGGTGTACCCATGGCAGGAGGATGGCTGGCGGACAGCCCTTGCCGGAGCGTGGGAGACATGTCCGAACAGCACGCGCACACCTCACCCGGCCGACGGGCCTGGCTCGGTCTCCTGGTGACCCTCGGGCCGGTACTCCTGGTGTCCATGGACGGATCGATCCTGTTCCTGGCGATGCCCCGGGTCAGCCAGGCGCTCACGCCCACCGCGGACCAGGCCTTATGGATCCTGGACATCTACGGCTTCGCCGTCGGCTCCCTGCTCATCGCGTTCGGCGGCATCGGGGACCGGTACGGTCGGCTGAAGCTGCTCATGATCGGTGCGGCGGTCTTCGGCATCGGATCCGCGGCTGCGGCCCTCGCGCCCACCCCGGAGTTCCTCATCGCCGCCCGCGCCCTCATGGGAGTGGCGGGGGCGACCCTCCTGCCCTCCGCCCTGGCGGTGCTGAGCGAACTGTTCGGCGACCCCCGGCGGCGGGCCCAGGCCATCGGGATCTTCGCAGCGGCATTCGCCGTCGGGTTCGCCATCGGTCCGGTCGTCGGCGGCGTCCTGCTGGAACGGTTCTGGTGGGGATCGGTCTTCCTGGTCAACCTCCCCGTCATCGCTCTGTTCCTGGTCTTCGCGCCGGTCCTCCTCGGCGAAGTACGCGCGACCCGGCCGGGCCGTGTCGACGCGTTCAGCGTCGCGACCTCCGCGGTCGGCCTCCTGCTCGTGATCTACGGTCTCAAGCACACTGCGGCCGGAGGCGTCTCGGCCGTCCCCCTGGCCACGGGAATCGCGGGAGCGGCGTTGCTGACGTGGTTCGCTCTCCGCCAGCGGCGCCTCGAGTACCCGCTGATGGACTTCTCGCTCTTCCGCGACCGCGTCTTCACGGTCGCGATCATCACCGGGTTGTTGCCGCTGGCCGCGTGGTCGGCGACCGCCTACCTGGCGGGTGTCTACCTCCAGTCCGTCCTCGGACTGCCGGTTCTGCGCGCCGCGCTTCTCGCCCTGCCCGGCGCTATGGTGCTCACCACCACGTGTATCGTCACACCGATGGTGGTGGACCGCATCGGCAAGCGGACCGCCCTGGTCATCTGCCACTTCTCCATCGCCGGAGGCCTTCTGCTCCTGCTTCCGGCCACGACCGCCGGCGGAGTCGGCTGGTACGTCGCTTCCACGGCCGTCGCGGGTGTCGGCTATGGCATCTCCTTCGCCGTCGTCGCCGACACCGCGGTCGGCGCGGTCCCCACGGAGCGAGCCGGTTCGGCAGGGGCCATCGCCGAGACCGGCAACGAGATCGGCAACGCCCTCGGCATCGCGCTCCTCGGCTCGCTCGCCGCGCTGATCTTCCGTCTCCAGGGGCCCGACCTCGCGCCCACCCTCGACGAAACGCTCCAGCTCCCCAGCCTGGCGTCCCACCTCGCCGGGGAAGCGAAGTCGGCCTTCGTCACCGGCCTGCACGCGGCCGCCGTCGTGGCCAGCCTCCTGCATCTGGCCCTCGGGGCCCTCGCGCTCCGCTGGCTTCCCAGGTCGGCAACACCGGAGGCCACCGCCGACCCCCTTTCCGAGGACACGGCGGACCGCGCGAGGACGACCGCCTGACGCACCGGGTGTGACACCGCCTGCCCCGGCGGCCGGAACCGGAGGCGCCGGGGCAGGCGGTGCCCCTCTTCCCGAAGGCTCCGGAGTCCGTTGCGGGACGGGCGCGTACGAGCCCTCGTCCTGTGTGCCGGCTGGTCCTGGCTGGTTTCGAGGGGTCTCAGCCAGGCGGCCGGTGGTCGGCCAGGGCACCCGGGGCAGCGCGAAGCCGTCGCCGGCCTCCATCCCCTTGATCGCCTGGACACCCATCGGCACCGCCGCCAGCCGGGCGTCGCCCACCCCGTACTTCTGCATCCCGCCAGGTCCGCGTGGCCGGGCCGGCGCCGGGTCAGCGGCGCGTTCCGGGCCAGCGCGGCCAGCTCGGCCTCGTCCACCGGATCGGCCGCCATCACCTTCTCCCACTTGGGCCACTCGGTGTTCCCGCTCGGCCCCGCGCATGGCCGAGCGGCTGGTTCGAGGACATCACGGTCGGCCGGTGACACCGTCGGGCCCAGAGGGTCCCCCGGCCGGAGGGGGTCGGCCGGGGGCGCTGGGAGGGGATGCTCAGGCAGCCGGGGTGTTCAGCACGTACTCGCGTGAGGCGTGGACCTCGCGGCGCAAGGCGGTCAGGTCGACGTCAAGGACGTGGCCGTTCCACTTTCGGGGCTCGCCGCCCACGAGGACGGCGCTGATGTTGCGTGCGTCGGAGCCCAGCACGACGGTGCCGATGGGGTCGTTGAGCGGCATGTTGTTGAGGTCCTCGGCCCGGACGACCAGCAGGTCGGCCTTCTTGCCCGGGGTGAGCGAGCCGGTGACGGCGGCCAGGCCGTTGGTGCGGGCGCCCTGGAGGGTGGCGAAGTCCAGGACGTCGTGGGTGGTGATGCGGGCCGGCTGCCGGTCGGTGCCGTGGGCGGCGTTGACGGCCCGCATCCGCTGGATGGCGTGCAGGGTGCGCATCTGCGTGAACATGTCGCTGACCAGTGCCACCTCGACGTCGATGCTCAGTCCGGGGCGGATGCCGGCGGACAGGGCCTCGTCGACGGCGGGGATCGCGGTCTCCAGGCCGATCTGAGCGTCGGAGGTGGGGGCGAGCGCCACGGTGGTGCCGGTCTCCCCCATCGCCTTCCACGCCTTCGGGGTCAGTCCGGTGGCGTGGACGAGGGTGACGTCGGGGCCGAGGATGCCGTCTTCGGCCCAGCACAGGACCGCCTCGGAGGAGGACGCGCCGAAGACGGCGTCCACGCTCACGCCGATGCCCAGGTCCCTCGCGACGCGGGCGAGTTCGGGGCCGTAGGCGAGCGCCGGGCCGGCGATCTCGTCGGTGGCGAGTGCCGCCAGGCGCAGGGTCAGCAGCTGGTCGTCGCTGTTGAAGTACCGTTCCCTGAGGCGGGTCAGGTCACCGGGCCACTGCTTGTCCCAGTCGCCGAAGTGCGGGCCCATGGAGGCGTGCACGCCGCGGATGCCGGTGTCGAGGAGGGCCTCGACGGCGGCGTCGGAGTGTTCGGGGGTGCGGGAGTTGTGGGAGAAGTCGAGCATGGTCGTGATGCCGCTGTCGATCGCGGTGAGGGCGGCCAGCTTGGTGCCGACGTACATGTCCTCGGGCCGGTAGACCGTGGCGTGGCCGGCCAGGGTGGTCATGACGTAGGCGCCGAGGTCGTCGACGTCCGGCATGATCCGGCGCAGCTGGGTCTCCCAGGCGTGCCGGTGGGTGTCGACGAAGCCGGGGGTGAGGACGGTGCCGGTGGCGTCGACGACGACGGCGTCGCCGGCGTCGAGGTCGGGACCGACGGCGGTGATGGTGTCGCCCTCGACGTGCAGGTCGGCGTTGTGCAGGACGCCGAGGTCGGGGTCCATGGTGACGATGGTCGCGCCGGTGAACAGGATGCTCCGTTCGTCCGCGGGGCGGCGCCGGAGCCGGTCGAGGACGGCCGCGCTGGTGGTGTCGTTGACGTTCACGAGGGGTCTGCTTTCCGTGGCTCTCAGGGAGCGGGTGGTGGGCTGCCGGGGGCGCCGGCGCCGGTCGGTTTCCGGTCCTGGTCGGCCCGGCCGCAAAGGCCAGGGCGCCGTTTTCCCGGGTGCCGCGCACCCGGGATCAGGACGTGTGCGGGCGCGGCCGGCGGTCAGCTGCGCTTCATGACGTAACCCGCGTGGTGCAGTTCGTCGCCCTTGAACTCCCCGTAGGCCCAGAAGCCGAGGTCGTCCAGGTAGTCGATGCGGTCGCCGTCGATCCAGAACCGGCCCTGGTAGGCGTGGGGGCGACCGCCCCGTGTCTCGTCGTAGCGGCCGTCGGCGGTGAGTTCCTGGTGCAGGAAGTCCTCCCGGTCGATCCAGACGCCGAGCCGTGGGCTGCCGGTCAGGTCCGGTGCGGCGGGGATGCCCGCCTCGGGGGCGGTTGGTCTGCCGGGGACGTCGGCGCCGGCCCACCGGACGGGCCGGCCGGCTGCGACCAGCGCGCGGACCTGCTCCGGGCGGGAGACGAGAGTGGCCACCGCGCTCGGCACGTCGGCGGCGAGTTCGTCGGGCACCACCAGGAAGTCGGTGGTGCTGCCCGGGGTCAGTGTCGCGACGTACTCCGAGCGTCGGCCGCGTCCGCCGACCAGCGCGACGGTGTCCACGACGGCGGGAACGACGGTCGTGCCCGTGCAGTCGACGACGATGGCGTCGTCGTCCTGTGCCGCGGTGACGATGGCGGGACCGACGCCCACGATCAGGGAGCCGATGAGCAGGATGTCGGCACCGGTCATGGTCCCGATCAGCGGGTCCATCGTCATGATCCGGGCGTTGGTGAACAGGACCGGACGGCCACCGTCGTTCGAGACGATCTCGTCGAGGGCCTCCGGGTTCCAGTTCACGGTGCCGGTGTCAGTGGTGGTCATGGTGTTCCTCAAGGTGGGTTCGGCTCGTCGGTCGGCCCGACGAACGAGGCGAGCGCCCGTGTGGGCAGGGGGAGATGCCCCGCGGTCTGCTCTGCGGTCACCGCAGCGGCATGACCACCAGGTTCGTCGCGCCGCGGAACCGGAACCAGGCCGCCGTGCTCCCAGGTGCGCGGCACCCACGGCCGGCCCCACTGCTCGTGCCGGGCCGCAGGGCGGTCCCGCGCGTTCCCGGTCCACCGCTTCCGGGGCTCGTCGCCTGTTCCGGCACCCTCGCCTGGCCACGCCGTGTTCCGCTCGCCATCGTGGGTGCACGACTCCCGGGAGGCCCGCTCCTGGGGGGACGGCGGCCTGGTCGCCTCCCGGCGCGGGCCCGAGAGTGAAGCCATGACCAGCAACGACACGCCCCGCGCCCCGCACCCGTACGTCGGGATGTGGGTGACCGCGGACGGCTTCATCCGCCAGGAACTACTGCCGGACGGCCGCTACGACGAGGCCCGCGGAAAGCGGCGGAGCGCCTACACCGGCCGGTACACCGTCACCGGTGACCACATCGACTACGTCGACGACACCGGATTCACCGCCACCGGCGACGTCCGCGACGGTGTCCTCTTCCACGAGCATCTGGTGCTCTACCGCGAGGGCGACGAGCGCATCCGGCGGGGAGGCACCCCGTCGTGTGGCTGAGGCTTCTCCGTCATCGGTCCGAGCGGCCAGGCGCAGGGTGAGGACGGCTCGAACGAGACGGGTGATCCGGGTGGTCGAGCACCGGAGCCTGCGGAGGGCCGCCAGGGCTTGAGGGCGGCGGCCTGCTCGACGAGGGCCCGGATCCTCGTGTGGGACCGGTTGTCAGCCTGCTGACCAGCGAAAAGGGTCTCCCACCGACCCCAGTGCGGGATGCGGATCGTGCCGTCGGCACCCCGGTAGCCCCCGTCGGCGCAGCGCGTGATGCCGGCCTCGGCGAGGGCGTCGACGATGCCGTGGGGGCGGACGGCGTGGACGGCGTCGGGCAGGGCCGGTCCACTGCGATGTCCCCCGGCCTTCGGCCGGGGGAGCCCCCGGTCGGTGGCGAAGTCACCCTCGCCCAGGCCGGTCAGGGCCTCGTACAGACCCGGCGCCCACGAGGCCAGAGCGAGCAGTGGCTGCCGGAAGCAGCCCGGCTTCCGCCACGCGAGTTCCGTTCACGCCTTCGGGCGCAGACGGGCCACGAGCCGTGCCCGACCAGCTCGTGCGGGACGCCGGGCACGGCTCGATACGGAACCAGCAGGGCCCCTCGGGTCGCCGGTGTCGAGTGAGATCGACACTTCGACGACGAGGGGCCCTGCCGTGTCACCGCCCCTGCCGGCCAGCCGTTTCAACTCCGGCGTCTACAACGTCACGTCCCGCGACAATCAGGTGCGGGTGACGCGGAAGGCGCTGACCCAATTGCCGATTTTCGAGTAACCGGTTCTGTCGATGACAATCGCCCCCCCGGTGCAGTTGTAGTTGTCCCACAGTTCCACTCTGGTCCCGCTCTCGGTGCGGGCGGACTCGATCTCATCGTTCCAGTTGTCGCCGACGTACTTGCACTGCCCTGCGTTTCCTTCGAACCACCTGTCCCTGCCTGACCAGCTTTTTCCGTCGTAGGCGTGGAACTTGCCGACTGCGGCAACGCCGTTGGAGGAGCCGGGGGACGAGAGTGCGAGGGGCTGGGCGTATGACGGGTGGGCAATGACGACTGTGGCGGCCAAGGCCGCGGACGTGAACAGAATTCTACGCAAGACATCTCCTTCGGTCGTCATGTCATGTTCGGGTGAACGAGGCCATGGGAATCGAAATCGATGCCCTCGGTGAGCTGGTGCACCTGGACCGGCGACGTTCCCTCCGCATCGGCGACCCCCGTACATGCTCGCCGGGCGGAACGCCTCGCGTGAGGTGCCGGCTCCCTCGCTCCCCTTCTTCCGCCTGCTCTGGAGACAGAGACGAGTCCGGTTCGGCGGTGGTCGGTTCAGCCGACCGGGCTCTTTCAGAGGTTCACACGGCGAGGCCGCCGGTGTCATGCGGTAATCGATGAGAACTGCGGCGCATTCGATAAACTTCCGTCCATGGTTGCAGGCGAGGCGGCAGGAGAGCCCGCCGGCGCGGTCGCGATGTCGTCGGCGGAGCCGAGCATTCACCAGTTGCGGTTGTTTCTGGTGTTGAGTGAGGAGTTGCATTTCGGTCACGCCGCGGCCCGGCTGTTCATCACACAATCCGCTCTCAGTCAGCAGATCCGCAGTCTTGAGAAGCGCCTTGGGGTGGCTCTTTTCGAACGCTCCAGCCGGGCGGTCGCCCTCACCCCGGCCGGCCGGGCGCTGCTGCCCGAGATCCGGGCGGCCATCGAGGCGGTGGAGCGGCTGCGGCGGACCGCGGACGCACAGCGGCGTCACCTCTCCGGCCGGGTGAGGGTGGGCACCGTCGGCGCGGAGGCGGCCATGCCGCACACCCGCGCCGTACTGCAGGCGCTGCGCCGCCGGCACCCCCGCCTGGAGGTGGAGATCCTCGGCCTGAACTTCGTCGACCAGCTGGGCGCCCTGTACCGGCGGGAGGCCGATGTGGTCTTCCTCAGGCCGCCGGTGCCCGGCGACATCGAGGTGCACCACCTGGCGACCGAACCCCGCGTGGCCTGCCTGCCCGGCGACGACCCCCTGGCGGCCCTGCCCCGGCTCACCCTCGACCGGCTCAGCGGATACCCGGTGGTGGACGTCCCCCCGCGGGTACCGCGGGTGTGGTGGGATTTCTGGGCGGTGGATCCGCGCCCCGACAACACCCCGGTGCGGTACGGTCCCGTCGCCGCGGACCTGGAGGCCCTGCTGCACATCGTGGCGCAGGGCGAGGCCATGGCCTTCCTCCCGGCCGTCGCCCGCGACCTCTTCCGCCGCCCCGGCGTGGGCTACGTCGACGTCGAGGACCTGCCGCCGTGCACCTCGGCCCTGGCCTGGGCGGCCGAACACCGCGACGACCCCGCCGTCGCCGCCGTACGACAGGCCGCACGATCGGTTCCACACGGCCGCACCCACCCCTGACCTCCCCTGCAGGCGACCGCGGCCGCCACGAGGCCGCTCAGGGCATCCCGGCGGCGGGCCCGGGGCGGTGCCGGGAACGGTTGCCGCGCGAGTCGTACGCCTTGTCGGCCGTACCCGGTCCGGTCGCTCGCGCGGCCTGCCGGGTCCGAGCCGGGAGGATCCCGCTCCGGCGACAGACTCTAGGGCTTGCGGGCCACCAGCGCGTAGCAGTTGACGGCGCTGTCGGGCAGTTCGGCTTCGAGTGCCTTCCCGGGCTGCCAGCGGTGGACCGACACGATGCCGGGCTCGACCAGTTCCAGTTCCTCCCCCAGCAGGGACCGGATCTGCTCCCGGCTGCGGGGTGCGCCTTGGGCGTTGATCCGGCCGCCGCGTGCGTAGATCTCGGCGACCCGGTCCATCAGGCGCGGGTTGGCGTCGGGGGTGGCGTGGCTGACGACCACGTGGCTGCCCGGTGCCAGGGCGGCCGTGAGGCGGCGGACGATCCCGCGGGGGTTCTTGTCGTCGCCGATGAGGTGGAGCAGCGCGCACAGGTAGAGGGCGACCGGCCGGTTCAGGTCGAGGGTGTCCGCGAGTTCGCGCGAGCCGAGGACGGCGTCGGGGTCGGTGGCGTCGGCGTGGAGGTACTCGGTGCGGCCTTCCGGGGATCCGGCCCGCAGGGTGGCGGCGTGGGCGAGCACGGTGGGGTCGTTGTCCACGTACAGCACCCGGCAGGTCGGTGCGATCCGCTGCACGGTCTGGTGGATGCTGGGGGTGTTCGGGGCGGGGATGCCGGTGCCGATGTCGAGGAACTGGCGGATGCCGGCCTCTTGGGCGAGCCAGCGGGCGGAGGCGTGGATGAAGGCGCGGTTGGCGGCCACGGCCTGACCGACCTCCGGCCAGATGCCCATGATCTCGCGTGCGATCCGCTCGTCCGTGGCGTAGTTGTCCTTGCCGCCGCCGAAGGCGTCGTAGACCCGTGCGCTGGAGGCCGCTCCCGCCGGTATGGCAGGTTCCCGGCCGCTGGAGTCGTCCGTGGTGGGCACGTCATGCATGCTTGCACTCCGGTCTGGGTCGTCGGCTCTCCGCTGCCGAGGGAGTCTCTGCGAGCGCCGGAAGCATATCGAGCGGACCCGCCCCCCCGGGGGTGATCGCCGGAACGAGCCAGGCGTCGTGCCGGCCCGGGGTCTCCCCGTCTCCGGTACGGACCGGCCTTCCTTCTCCGCACCGTGCCGGACTACGGGTACGCCTGCCACCGGCGTTCTGCCTCGGCGCGGGCCACTTCGGTGTCGTACTGACGCGCGTCGAAGTGGAACTCCGGCGGGGGACAGGGCGCGGCAGTGCCCCCCTCCCACGGAACCTCCCAGTCCGACCACTGCACGATCTCCCCGAACCGCTGCACGGCCACGGTCAGGAAGCCGCAGCAGCCACCGGTGCATTCCGGTTCCCCCAGTTCCAGACGGCGCGCCTCGCCGGTCGCCCGGAGAGGACTGGGGCGATCGGCCGGCAGTGCCACAGCCGCGTACGGTCCGCGGCCGCCTTCGCCGACCGTCCCCTCGACCACGTCCTCGCCGTTGACCCAGAACCGCACCTGAGCAGCGAACCGAGGGCCTGGCGGCATCACCCTGATCTCCAGACGATCGAACACCCACTCACCCTACTAGGCGCTTGGCGTCGGCTCGTGGCCCAGTCGACGCCTGTCCTCACCGGGCCGGCGGAAGGGCTCACGAGGTGCCCCCGGTCTCGTGGGCGTCGACCACGGCCCGGACGGGGTGCCTCCGGAAGTCGTGCTCACCTGCTGCCGGAATCCGCGAGCGGAACCGCCGCTCCCCCGCCGGTCGGCCCGCCGGATCCCGGGCGCCCGCGAGGAGCGCCGGCTCCGAACCGGGAAGCCGCCCGTCAAGGACGAGGGCGTGGGGGTTGTGGACAGCCGCGCCGGCGCCGTGAACACCACCGCGATCACTTCCCGGGCTTCGCCGGTCCGCCCCTCCACCAGGGGCCGGTGCCCCGGGAACCCGCTGAGGCACCGGGCCTGTGCCTGCGCCCGCGGCAGAACCGTACCCAGGGCCTGGCGGAGCGTCACTAGACTCCCGTCATGGCAGACATCGCACGTGGTATGCGGATCAGGGCGGGCGGCCCGGCCGACGCACCAGCCGTACTGGACATGCTCGACTCCGCGGTGGCCTGGATGAACAGTCGCGGCAACACCGAGCAGTGGGGCACGACACCGTACTCGCGGAAGCCGGGCGGAGTGGAGCGGGTCGAACGGTACATGACCGAGAACGCCCCGTACATCGCGGAGTTGGACGGGGCGCCTGTCGGAGCCCTGGTGCTGGACTCCGGGCCCAACCCGCAGATGCCGATCGCGCCGGCCGGGGAGCCCGAGCGGTACGTCCGGCTGCTGGTCTCCGACCGGCGGCACGCCGGTCGGGGCATCGGGGCGGCGCTGCTGGCCCACGCCGCGGAGGAGACCCGGCGGGCCGGCGTGGAGCTGCTGCGGGTCGACTGCTGGGCGGGCGGCGGGGGCGAACTGGTCGCGTTCTACGAGCGCAACGGTTTCACCCCCACCGAGAGGTTCCTGTCCGGCACATGGCCGGGACAGGTGCTGGCCCGGCGGGTCGGCTGACGGCACGGGCAGGGTGCCCGACGACAGGCCCACCCGGCGGGTCATGGGCGCCGGCCGGCCGCGCTCCGGTGGTGCACGGCTCCTCGTCCGTTCCGGGTGCCCTGCGGGGCGTCGTCGGCGCTGCCGCGATGCTCGCGCGCCGCGATCCGGGCCGGCTTCGTCAGCCGTCATGCCGTCGCGGACCGGGGCGGTACAGCCCCCAGGGGGCCCGTGCGTCCGGACGCATGGGCTCCCGCAGGGGGTGCCGGTCGGGGACGGGAGGGTGTTCTCGACCGGGGATCGCGTTCATGGCGATGCGGGCTGCGCCGAGGGCTCTGCCCCGGCGTCCGGTTCCAGACGGCGTCGCGGCTCGCGGATGCGTGTGGCGCGGGTGTCGTCGAGGACCGAAGGCCGAAGGACCGACGCCGACTCGGGCTTGCGGGCGGGCGCCCGCTTCCGGCCGGTACGGGTCCACGGCGGGGACCTGTCGTGTTCCTGGGGTCCGTTCCCCGTGGCGGTGGCCGTCGGACAGCCGGGCTGGGGCTCCGGCCGGCGGGCTCGGGATCGGACGGCGGTTCCGGGCCGCGCTTCACGCTCTTTCTCCCCGCCGGGACCGGTGTTCACGGCCGCGCTGTCAGACGGGGATGATCCGCCCGTTCTCGATCCGGTAGTTCTCGGTCGGCGAGCACCCGGTCGACGGCGTGATCAGCAGGCTGACGGCAACCGGTGCGGGTTCCGTACCGGCGGTGGAGAACTCGCACACCGCGTGGCGCCCGGTCAGCGGGAACCAGAACCAGGCGTCCGTCTCGCCGACCAGAGCACGGTCCGATTCCCTCCACGCACCGTCCTTGAAGGTGAAGACCTGGAGGCGCACGGATGCCGCGAGCGGGTCGGTTGGCGACCTCAGCGCGGTGAGTGTGAACGTGAAGTCCCTGCCCAGGACCGATGTGGCGATCCGTCGGCTTTCCGTCGCCCGGGGCCCGGTCTGCGGTTCCTTCCCCTGGCCCGCCGTCGGGCGGGCCTGCGGGCCGGCCGGCGGCGGGTTCGGCGGGCCGCCGGCGGTTGCGCCGACCGTGACGGTGGCGGCCGTGGCGGTGGCCAGGACGGCGCCCCAGCCTATGAGCGTGCGGAGGTTTCTGGTCACGGTGTCTCCACATGTGGTGGTGGGTACGGGTCGCGGGGGCGCTTCGTGTCGCTCCCGGCTGCTCGGGCCTCTTGGAGCTCACGGCCGGTCGGCGGCCGCGCCGACGCCGGTCCGAGGTGGTGCGCCTCCGTCTGCTGGGGCGCTGAAGGCCCTGTGAACGCCGGCCGGGACGGGCCCGCGGCAGGAGCAGCCGCCCGACACGGTTCGGGGAAACCCCTGCTCCTGCCGCCACGTCCCGGCCGGCGCCGGTACCGCCTGACGCGGTTACTTGCCGGGGAAGGACGGGGGCGTGGTGGGCATCGGCGCCTCGGACGGGCTGCGGCCGTCCCCGGTTCGTTGAGGCCGCACGTCGAGGACTTCGAACGTGAGGTGCCAGGTCGCCGGCGTCGACACCCGCTGTGTCACCTGGCCGCGCGCCTCGCGGAACTCCCCGGTGCCTCCGGTGATCGCGTTGACGACCGGGCCGGGTACCGGAATTCCGGCTTGCTCGCCCTGGACGGTGATCTGTCCCTCCGGCAGGACCGCGGTCGACGAGCACTGTCCCGCGTTGCGTTCGAGGTCGGTGATGACGCAGAACCCGCCGAAGCGTCCGACGAGGCGGTCCTCCGGTCCCCCGGTCGACACCAGGTTCCCGCTGAAGACGAACTGGTCTCCGACGCTGCGGCCCGCTGCGCCCAGATCCAGTTCCTCCCCGACCCGCAGCCGGGCCTCCACGCGGATGGTGCGGCTTCTCGCCGAGGAGTCTCCGGCAGGGTGGGTTGCCGTGGTCTCGGCCGTCTTCCGCGGGACCACGTCGGCCGACACGGATCCGATGGGAGCGAGCCCGGCGGATCCGCCGAGAACCGCAGCGGCGAGGAGTACGAAGGGTCGGCTGGCGAAGCCCATGGTCGCCTCCGTGTTCGTGGGGACGGGCAGGGTCGGAACCGTCCGGGCTCCGTCCGGCACCGGATTTCACCGGACGGCGACGCGCCGGGTCGGTTCGCGGGGGATCAGGCGCCCGAGCGGATCCGGGACCCGTGGGCGAGTGCGGGTGGGAAGGCCCGCGGCATCACCGGGGGAGTTCGTCCTGGTCGCTCCGGCGTGACGGATGTCGTCCGGACTGGTTCATGACGGGCACTCCGTCTGACGACAACGCTAATGGCAGCGGTGAAGACCTGCTCAGCGGAGAACCGGGACTGGGGCCATTGGGGTGCATTCCCCGGAGGGCGGGGGCTTCGCGTGCGGCGGAACCGTCCGGTCGGGCATGTGGTCCCGGTCGATCGCCCCGGCCGGAGGGCGGTGAGGGAGCGCCGGCGGTCACGGCGGGGGTCGGCCGCGGGTCCGCCGTGGGCGAACCCGTCTGGATGCCCGGTGGCCGCGGTGCTTGGGTGTGGGGATGGACCTTCTGGTGCTGGGCGGAACGGCATGGGTGGGCCGGGAGCTGTCCCGGCAGGCGATCGAGCGCGGCCACCGGGTGACGTGCCTGGCCCGCGGCGAGAGCGGGGGCGTCGCGGACGGGGCCGTGCTGGTGGCCGCCGACCGGCGCGATCCCTCGGCCTACGCGCCCCTGCTCGGCCGTGACTGGGACGCGGTCGTGGAGGTGTCCTGGCAGCCGGGCTTCGTCCGCGGGGCGCTCGACGCCCTGGGCGGCAGGGCCCGGCACTGGACCTGTGTCTCCTCCATCAGTGCCTACGCATCCCACGCCGTACCGGGCGCGGACGAGTCCGCGCCCCTCCTCGCCCCGACCGGCCGGAGCGAGGTCGACCGTGCGGTGTACGGCGAGGCGAAGGCGGCCTGCGAGCAGGCGTCGGAGACGGCCGTGGGCGGCCGTCTCCTCATCGCCCGCGCCGGGCTCATCGGCGGCCCGGGCGACCGCAGCGGACGTTCCGGCTACTGGCCGGCCCGCGCCGCACGCGACCCCCGGGGCCCGATGCTGGTCCCCGACACCCCAGCCCTGCCGACCCAGGTGGTCGACGTGCGGGATCTGGCCGCCTGGCTGCTCGACGCCGCGGAGGCGGGGAGGACCGGCACCTATGACGCCGTCGGTCCGGTCGTTCCCCTCAAGGAGTGGATCGCGCTGTCCCGCGCCGTCGGCGGGCACACCGGTCCGGTGGTCGCCGCCGATTCGGCCTGGTTGCTGGCGAACGGCGTGGCCGAGTACATGGGGGCCGAGTCGCTGCCGATGTGGCTGGTGAAGCCGGGCTGGGAGGGGTTCTCCGCCCGGAGCGGAGCCGCGGCACGCGCCGCGGGGCTGCGTCATCGGCCCCGGGCGGAGCTGCTGGCCGACACTCTGCGCTGGGAACGCGAGCAGGGCCTGGACCGGGTCAGGCGCGCCGGCCTGAGCGCCCGGCGCGAACGCGAACTGCTCGACGCCCTCGGCTGAACGGCCCCGTCGCCTTCCTGGTGGCCGCCCGCTGCGGCAAGCGCGGCCACGTCCGCCCCCGGCAGCGCCGCGGCGCCCCCGGTCGGCCGGCGCCTCCTGCCGGTCCGGGAGGCCGGCGTTCCCCCGTCGTGGCGGAGGGGGCCGCTCCAGCCGGTGCCGGCGCCGGGCGGGGTCACGGCCGCTCGTGGTCCGTGCGGAGGCGGGCGAGGAGTTTCCCGGCGGCGTCCAGGGCCGGTTCGCGCACCACATAGCGAGTGATGCCCCAGCGTCGCTGATACTCGGCCAGCGAGGCGGCGATCTCCTCCTCGGTGCCGATCCAGGCGTACGGCGCGGCCAGGACGTCCCGTGCGGTGCACCCGGCCAATTCGGCGAAGCGGTGCGCGGCGGCCTCCGCATCGTCGGTGATCTCCACCACCTGGACGAGCGCCTCGCGTGCGGGCGCGCTCTCCCGTCCGGCGGCACCCCGCTCCACCAGTTCCACCTGCCGGTCGATGTCCTCGCTCCGCCACCGCACTTCGTGGTTGTGCCCGTCCGGCAGGGTGCGGCCGAGCCCGCTCAGTGCGACGACGTCGGCGTGCTCGCCCGCCCATCGCAGCAGGGTGGAGTTGCCGCCGCCGAAGGTGAACGGCACCCGGTCCTGTACCGGGCGCGGGCCGTCCAGCCGCGCTGCCCGGGCGTACACCTCCGGGCCCCCGACGGTCACTTCCTTCCCCTCCAGCAGCGCGCGGCACGCCTCGGCCACGGCGGTGAAGCGCCGTACGCGCCCGGTGACGTCCGGGCGCTGCGAGCCGAGCATGGACCATTCGGCGGGGGTGTGCCCGGCGCCCAGCGCCAGCCGGGCCCGGCCGCCCGAGACGACGTCCAGGGTGGCGACGTCGGAGGCGAGCAGCAGCGGCTCGCGCACTCCGGCGTTGGCCACGTAGGGCCCCAGGCCGATGCGTCGGGTGACCGGCGCGGCGGCCGCCAGCGCGACGAACGGTGAGGCCGCCGCCCCGGGGTGGTCGGGGACGAGCAGTGCGTCGAAGCCCGCGGCCTCGCAGCGTCGGGCGAGGGCGGTCCAGGAGTTCATGTCATTCGGTACAGCCTGTACAGAAATCGAGACCATGGCGGTCATCCTGGCAGCGCGGGCCGTCCCACCGCCACACGCCGGAGGGCGGTCAGCCGACGGCGAACGCCTGATCCTCCTGGGCGTCGAGGCCCCACAATCGGCGGGGACGGTGAGGCGGCCGAAGGTGCCGGAAGCGCTGTGCGCCATGGTTGGGGCGGTCGCGGCCCCGGCGCGGTGGGCGTTCGTCGCCGCCGTACCCGATCGGCTGTGCGTGAGGGAGGCCCGTGCCCTGCCGGGCGCGGAAGGCGTCGTCCTGCGCCGCCCCGGGGAGCCCGCCGGTCACCGGAGGATGTCGGTGTTGGCGTCGAATACGTGGGACTGGCCGGGAGGCCCGGGCAGGATCTCCGAACGGATTTCCCCGGTCATGAAGGACAGCAGGAACCGTGCGCAGGACACGGCGTGGCCCTCCCACCCCGGGCCGCGCCCCTCGTTGATCGTCACCGTCCACTCCTCAGGAGCCCGGCCCGGCCCGGCGAGCCAGTAGAGGTACTGCCCGCCGTCCTCCACATAAGCCCAGGGCAGCAGGCGCGTTCCGTCCTCCGTCAGGCCGGCGGGCTTCGGCTCGCCGATCGCCCACAGTCCGGGCAGGACCTCCTCCCGCTCCCGGGTGACGGCGAGCAGGTCGTGGTCCTCGACCGGGCATCCCGGCTCCAGGAGCCAGACGACCTCGTCGAACACCCCGCCGCCGTAGAGGTCGACGAGCTGCTTGTAGTCCTCCGGCAGCGGCGTGCCCAGCTCGGCCTCCACGGCCTTCCAGTCGCGGGGGCGCGGCGGAGCCGGGGGAGGGACGAGTTCGGCGATGCGGGCCACCACGGGGTCCATGCCCTCTCTCCTTACCTGGTGTTTCGGCCAACTGCTACCGGCTGACGGGCTCGTGCACGGCAGGTGGTGGGATGCCGGGGGTGGCGGCGGGCTTGAGGGCGGCATGAACCAGGCTGGTGATGCGGGTGGTGGAGCACCGCGGTCCGCGCAGGAGCCGCCGGCTCCTCGGGGTGGCCATGGCCTGCTCGGCGCGTCGGAACGCGCTCGCGGCGGTCGGGCCCGCGCAGCTCACATCCGGGATCTCAGCACGTCGACCTCGCAGCCCGGCGCGAACGGGTCGAAGCCGTGCTCGACCAGCCAGCGGACCGCCAGCAGGCTCCGCAGCGACCACCACGCGCGGATCACGTCGAGGTCGACGCCGGTGCCGTAGCCGGCGATGACGTCGCCGAGGTGTTCCTCGTGTCCGAGTGTCAGGGTGGCGAGGTCGAACAGGGCATCGCCCCTGCCCGCCTCGGACCAGTCGATGATGCCGGTGATCTCGTCGCCGTCGACGAACACGTGAGTGATCTGCAGGTCGCCGTGCGTGAACGCCGGAGTCCACGGCCGGAGTGCGGCCTCGGCGATCCGGCGGTTGCGGGTGACCAGGCCGGCGGGCAGGACACCGTTGGTCACGAGCCACTCGCACTCGCCGTCGAGATCCGCCGCCAACTCGCCGAGGTCCCGGCCGGGCCAGGGCGGCAACGGCGCGTCGTGCAACTTCCGGATGGCGGCGCCCGCCGCGGCCCACGCCGCCGGCGACGCGGTCGACGGCTCGCCGAGGCGGCCGAGCGCCGTCCCGCGGACCGCGGCGATCGCGAGCACGGGCGGCTTGCGCCACAGGATCCGCGGGGTCGGGACCGGCGCCAGGGCCATCGCCCCGACCTCGACGTCGATGCGCGCCTGATCGGCGTCCACCTTCAGGAACACGTCTCCGACGCGCAGGGTCGCGCGCTGGGAATGGGCGACGACCACCTCGACCTCAGCCATGGCGGCCAGTATCCCGGGATGACCGCCGACGTCACCAGGTCCGCCGCGTGCGGTCGCGCGGCTCCGCTCATGACGTCCGGCGGCGGATGCACGCGACTTCGCACATCGCGCCGGCGTCGTGGTGTTCGATGTCCACGAGTGACGGCGGCACACGTCGGCTCGGGGGCGCAGCGGTCGGGCGGGACGAGGGGCTCCGTGGCGGGCGACGGCGGCCGGACGGCCTGCTCCGAGGAGGATCACCCCATGCGAATCCTGATCATCACCGCCGGTTCACGGGGAGACGTCGCGCCCTATACGGGCCTGGGGCGGCGCCTGCTGGACGCGGGCCATCAGGTCGCCGTGACCGCTCACCCGTCCTTCGCCGCACTCGTCGGCGGGTGCGGTCTCGACTGCCGGCCTGTGCCGGGGGACCCGCGGGAGCTGATCCGGGGCTGGGCCCGGGCGTCGTCGCGGGAGGAGGTCCGGGCTCTGACGAGGGCGTACGCGGACGGGCTCGCCGACGGGGTGGCGCAGGCCGTGGCGGACGGAGCCGACCTGCTGCTCACCGCCTCCGGCGCGGCACCGCTCAGCCGGGCGGCAGGCGAAGCGCTCGGTGTCCCCGTCGTCGGCACCTGCCTCGTACCGTCCTTCGCCACCAGGCGGTTCCCGCTGCCCAACGCGCGGAGCGCCGGCGACCTGGGGCCGGAGGGCAACCTCGCCGCGGGCCGGGATGTGCTCAGACGCGCGGAGGGGGTCTTCGCGAGCGCCGTCACCCGGCTGCGCGCCCGCCTGGGGCTGCCCGCCGACGCGTCCTCGGCGCCGGTGGACGTCCGGCCGGTCTTCCACGGCTTCAGCCCGCTGGTGGTGCCGCGCCCCGGGGACTGGCCGTCCTGGGCCGACGTGGTGGGCTACTGGTGGCCCGCGCGGCCGGACGGCTGGCGTCCCCCGGCCGAACTGGCCGACTTCCTCCAGGCCGGTCCGCCTCCGGTGTTCATCGGGTTCGGCAGCATGGCACCGGGGCAGGGGGAACGGCTCAGCGAGCTGGTGGCCGCGGCGGTGAAGCGGGCGGGCGTGCGCGCGGTGGTGCAGGCGGGGTGGGCCGGTCTGAGCGGCAGCGGGGCCGACGTCCTGGCCATCGGTGACGTCCCGCACGACTGGCTGTTTCCGCGCACCGCCGCCGCCGTCCACCACGCCGGGGCGGGCACCACCGCGGCCGGACTGCGGGCCGGCGTGCCCGTCGTGCCCGTGCCCGTCATGGCCGACCAGCCCTTCTGGGCGTCCCGGCTGTACCGGCTGGGAGTCGCGCCACGGCCTGTGCCGTTCCAGGACCTCACCGCCGAAGCCCTCGGCGACGCGATCACGGCCTGCCTGTCCGAGCCGGCCCACCGCCGCCGCGCGGCCGAACTCGCCCGCGGAATCGCCGCGGAGGACGGCGCCGCCAGGGTGCTCGCCCACCTCGGCTCACCGGGCATCGGGTGAGGGGGCGCCGGGTGAGGCCGCAGCGCCGTGCTGCCGTGCTGCCGTACTGCCGTGCCGGGCCGCCCGGGGCGATCCGCCGCATCCGGTACGGCCGAAACGCGCGGGCGACTCGAACGCGCCCGCGCCCCTGGCCGCCTCCCGGAGTCGTGAGCAGCGGACCCGGCCACCGGCTCGGGGGCCGCCTCGCCGCCATCGGGCGGGACACCCGGGTGGCCCGGCCGGCGGGAGCAGCGAAGCCCGTCACCGGACGACAGTGATCTCCGGGAGCGGCTGCCGCCATTCACCCTGTTCCGCGACGAGAACCCGGCGGGCCAGCCGCCGGGCCCGGACCCATCCCGCGTCGGTGGCCAAGGCGGCCCTTGTCCACCGGTCGGCGTTCTCGCCACCGCTCATCCCGCTGAGGATCGCGTCGATCTCCCGCAGGTCGGCCACGGCTCCGTCGGCGATTCGCCCATCGGCCACCAGGACCTCGGCCGTGCGGAAGGCGTGATCGAAGTCCAGGGCGATCTCGTCCGCCGCCACGCCGTGCCTGTCCAGCCAGGCGGTCTGGGTCCGGGCGTCGGCCGCCAGCACGGTCAGCGACTCGATCAGCAGACGCCGGCGGAACGAAGAGCCGGGGGTCCCCATTCCACGATCGTCGCACGCGCCGCCCCTTCCGGGCACCCGGGCGAGCGTTCGACCACACGCCGGGGGACCGGGAGCGGGGTCGTCTTCCGCGGGCCGGTTCGGGAGTTGAGGGACGCGTTGCGGTGAAGGCCCCGATCGCCCGGGCCGTGTCACGGCCCGTGAGGCCCGCCTCGCCCGGCCGACGGGCCGACGGGTCGCCGGCGCGCCGCGACGTCGTGAACGGGGGTGCGGCACGCGGTCCCCGCGGACGGCGTGCGAAGGGGTGCCGAGCGGGATCGGTTCGGCCGGCGCGAACCCGACCGACCGCCCGTCTCGACTGCCGGGAACGCCCGGGCCGTGCGGCGGGCACACCCCTGGGAGGTCCACGGGACGCCGTCTAGACTCGCTCCACGGTGCCCGGCGGCTCGAAGGGAACACGTTTCTGTGCATAGGTACGAGAACCCTGTGATCAGCGGATTCCACCCCGATCCGAGCGTGTGCCGGGTCGGTGACGACTACTACCTGGTGTGTTCCAGTTTCGAGTACTTCCCCGGGCTGCCGCTCTTCCACAGCAAGGACCTCGTGCACTGGGAGCAGATCGGCAACGTGCTCGACCGGCCCGGGCAACTGCCGCTGCCCCTCCCCGGCTCCAAGGCGTCCGGCGGTCTCTACGCCCCCACGATCCGCCACCATGACGGCCGTTACTGGGTCGTCAACACCAATGTCGACGGCGGCGGCAACTTCGTCGTCTCGGCCGAGCGGCCCGAGGGGCCGTGGAGCGACCCGGTGTGGATCGACCTGCCCGGAATCGACCCCGATCTGGCGTGGGAGGAGGACGGCACCTGCTGGTGCGCCTTCTCCGGGTCCGCGGGCGGCATCAACATGGCCAGGATCGACCCGGTGAAGGGCGAGGTGCTGGAGGGGCCTTTCGCCACGTGGTCGGGCAGCGGCCTCAAGTACCCCGAGGCGCCGCACCTCTACCGCATCGGCGACTGGTGGTACCTGCTGATCGCGGAGGGCGGCACGGAACGCGGCCACAGCGTGTCCGTCGCCCGCGGCCGCTCGCCGCGCGGCCCCTGGGAGGGAGCGCCCGCCAACCCCCTGCTGTCCCACAGCGGCACCGCCCGCTCCATCCAGAACACCGGCCACGCCGATCTGGTGGAGGCTCCCGACGGCAGTTGGTGGATGGTGCTGCTCGGCGTCCGCCCCCGCGGCTTCACACCCGACGTGCACGTGCTCGGCCGCGAGACGTTCCTGACCCCCGTGGAGTGGGACGAGGACGGCTGGCCCGTCGTCGCGCCCGTTCCCGAGAGCCACGCGGCCCCGGGCGGCGCCTGGCACCCCGTTCCGGCCCCGCCCGCCCGCGACGACTTCGACGGGCCCGCTCTCGCTCCGCACTGGATCTCGCCGTTCGCCCGCCCGGAGGGCTCCTGGTCGCTCACCGAGCGCCCCGGGTGGCTGGTCCTGGGCGCCACCGGCCCCACCCTCGACCGCCCCGGATACACCTTCGTCGGCCGCCGCCAGCAGCACCACGACTGCCGCGTCACCGCCGCGATCGACCCGGGTACGGGACGCGGCGGTCTGTGCGTGCGCCTGGACGAGGCCCACCACTACGAGGTGGAGGCCGGGAACGGGGAGGTCCGCGTCGTCGCCCGGATCGGCCCGCTGCGCCAGACCGTGGCCGGCCGGCCGGTCCCGGCCGGGCCGCTGACCCTCGCCGTGACGATCCGGACGTCCGACCTCGTGCCCGCCTCACCCGAACTCACCGACGGCGGGACCACGGGCCCCGACACCATCGCCTTCTGGCTCGGCGATCCCGGCGCCCCGGACGCCCGGCCGCTCGCCGAACTGGACGGGCGCTACCTGTCCACCGAGGTCGCCTGCGGCTTCACCGGCCGTGTGATCGGCATGTACGCCACCGAGGGCACGGTCGCCTTCGACTGGTTCGAGTACTCCCCGGTCCCGGCGTCCTCCGTGTGACGCTCGGCGTGCGGCCGTGTGCGGCACCCGTGTCCGTGCGGGCGCCGCACACGGCGTGCCGCGAGGCCGCGCCCCGGGGGGCGGTGGCCGGCGGTGCCGGCCGGTGCGGGGCCGTCGCCGGCGAGTACCTCCGCGGTACCGACCCGGCATCCTGGGCGGCCTCTTCGCCGGTTAACCTTTCCCCATGCCCCCTCGACCCGTCGGATCGCGCCCCACACTGTCCTTGGTGGCCAAGACTGCCGGTACGAGCGTGCCCACCGTGTCCAAGGTGCTGCGAGGCGGGACCGACGTCTCGGCCGAGACGCGCGCGAAGGTCATGGAAGCCGTGCGGGCCGTCGGCTACACCCGCCGGGCCGGGTCCAAGGGCGAGAGCGCGCGGGACGAGAGCGGCTTGTCCAACATGCTCGACCTCGTGGTCACCCACTTCGAGGGGTCGTGGGCGAACCTGCTGACAGCCGGGGTCGGGCGGGAGGCGGCTGCGGCGGGACTCGACGTCGTGCTGACGCTCGCCGATCCGCACGGCGACTGGGTGTCGCGGGTCCTGAGGAGACGCACCGTCGGCACGATCGGGACGCTGATCGATCCCACCTCCCCGCAGTTCAACGCGCTCTGCGCCGCGGGCGTCCCCGTGGTGCTGATCGACCCGATGAGCACACCGCCCCCGGGGGTGGCGAGCATCGGCGTGGCGAACTGGGACGGCGGCCGCATGGCCGCCGAGCACCTCCTGTCCCTCGGCCACGTGCGGATGGGGGTCGTCGCCGGCCACGCCCGCCATCTCTTCAGCCGGGCGCGTGTCGACGGTTTCCGTGCGGCGGCCGACACGGCGACCGCCGACAGTGCCACGGTGTCCGTGGTCCACGGCGGGTGGAACCGCGCCAAGGCGGCGAACGCCACCCACAACCTGCTCGACAGCGACCCGGGGATCACGGGGATCTTCGCCTGCTCGGACTCCATGGCACTCGGCATCTACGACGCACTGGACGCCCGGGGCCTGCGGATTCCCGAGGACGTCAGTGTCATCGGCTTCGACGACCTGCCCGAGGCGCAGTACATCACCCCCGGGCTGACGACCGTCAGACAGCCCAGTACCGAGCTGGGCGCTGCGGCGGTCAAGCTCCTGATCGAGCTCTCCCGGGGGGAGGACGGCGGCGCCCGGTCCCCCGCCCGTATGGAGCTGGCCACCGAGCTGGTCGTCCGTGCCTCCACCGGGCCCCCCGCCCCGGCGACCGCGGCGCCACGCCGGTGACGCGGGCGGGCGTGTCCCGGCCGGTCCCGTCGCGGCGCTGTCAGCGCGGCGCTGCCGTCACGACCTGCAGGACGAGGCGGCTCGGATGGGCGGCGCCGTAGCGGATCGTGTACTCCGCCGCGGCGGGCGCCGGGATCGCACCGGCCGGCTCGAAGGCGTTGCGTCCGACGTCCCAGCGCGGTGACGAGCTCGGTGCGACGTCGACCCGCACCCGGTGGCCCGGCAGGAACGTGTGTGCCGTCGACCAGAGGTCCACGGTGAACTCCTGGTCCCGGCCCGGCTCGACGGGCCGCCTGTCGCCGCGGCCCGTGACCGGGTCGACGGACCGCGCCGACCCTCGCTGTATGCCGTCGGCGACGACGCGGCTGCTGCCGTCCGGGTGTTCGTCGCACAGCCGCACGACCACGTCCGCGTCCGTTCCCGTGGTCGCGACGTGGACGACGGCACGGACCGCGCCCATCACCGTGAGTTCCTCGGTGAGCGGCGCGGTGCGCCACGAGACCACGTCCTGCCGCGCCTCGATCGCCGTCTGGTCGGCAGGCCCCGCCTCGAACGGCGCGAAGAGGAGCACCGCGCCGCCGCACGTCGGCACCGGGGATGCCGGATCGCTGGTCAGCCGCCGTTCACCGCTCCCGGCCGGTTCGGCCGCGAGGGATTCGCCGGCGCTCAGGTACAGCTCGAGCGTCCGCGTGCCGCGCGGGGGGAACTCGTCCAGGTCGATCCACCGGTTCGAGCCCATCAGGAACACGCGCACCGGCGGCGTGTCCGCCGCGCCCGCGCGGAGGGTGGCGTCGAACCACCGCAGGTGCTGCGCGGTGAGGTCTCCCCTGCCGCCGAGGTCGTCGGCGGACGCGCCCGGCCCGAAGTCCACGCCGGCCGTCCGGCCCGACATGTCGTCGTGCGTCCAGGGGCCGACCAGGAGGCGGGGCACCGGCCCGCCGGTGTCCTTCGCCCGGTGCAGCAGGCGCCGGTAGATCTCCAGGGTCGACCCGAGGAAGACGTCGAACCACCCGCCGATCAGGAAGACCGGGATGTCGATCGCGTCGATCCGGTCGACGATCTTCCCGGCGCGGTGCCGAGCCGACCCGAGAGGCTCCCGCAGCCGGTCCAGGCCCCACACGACGATCGCCTCGGCGTCCGGGTCGGCGTGCAGGGCGCCGGCCCGGTACGCGTCCCCGGATCTGATCGCGCGCTCGGTCGCCTCCCACCGCTTCCGCTCGGCCTCCCGTCCGGGGGCGGAGTCGATGCGCGTGATCATGTCCGGGGCGATCGCGTAGTGCGTCCACGCGAGGGTGCTCCCGATCTCCGGCACCCCGCCGCGGAACCGGAAACCGTCGAGCGCCGACATCGCCGGCGTCATGGCGGGAGCGATCGCCCGCAGGGCCGGAGCACCTCCCAGGTGGGCGCTGAACTGGGTCTCCGAGGCGTAGGACGCGCCCCACATTCCGACGGCGCCGGTGCATTCGGGAAGCGCCGCGAGCCACGCCACGGCGTCGGCGCCGTCGGCCTCCTCCTGCGCGCAGGGGTCGAAGACGCCTTCGGAGCCGAAGCGTCCCCGCACGTCCTGGAGCGCGACGAGGTATCCGGCGGCGACGAGACGCCCGACGTCGAGCATCCCCTCGTGTTCGTCGCGGGTCGCGTCATAGGGGTGGCGGGTCAGCAGGGCCGGCCACGGCCCGGTCCCGTGCGGAACCAGCAGGACGGTCCGGAGCCGTGTCCCGTCACGCAGTGCGCAGGTCACCTCGCGGCGTTCGGCGACCGGCGTCGGCGGTACGGGAGCGATGGGGGCCTGTTTGCCGGACTCGGTGTGGGCGCGGGGCAATTCGACGGTCCTTTCCGGGGGTGGCACGGGGTGTTTCGCGTGCTGGACGACGGTGGCCCGCCCCCGCCGAAGGGCACGGCGGGGGCGGGCGCGGGACGTCCCGGTTCGGATTCCGGTGCTGGTTTCAGCCCTTCACGGCGCCGGTGAGGCCGCCGACGATCCGCTTCTCGAAGACCGAGAAGAAGACCAGTGCGGGCAGCATGGCGAGCGAGGTGAACGCGAGGACCTTCGCGGTGTCCGTGGAGTACTCCGAGGAGAACACCTGGACGCCGAGCGGCAGGGTGTAGTTCGCCTGCGAGTTGAGGATGTACAGGGGCAGGATGTAGTTGTTCCAGCTGCCGACGAACCCGAGGATTCCGACGGTGACCACGCCGGGCAGCGACAGCGGGATCACCATGCGGAAGAAGAATCCGAGCCGGCTCGCACCGTCGATCGCGGCGGCCTCCTCGATCTCGTTGGGAATGGCTCTGAGGAACGGCACCAGGATGATGACGGTCACCGGCAGGCCGAAGGCGATCTGGGGGATGATCACGCCGAGCAGGTTGTCGGTGAGGCCGAGGCCCTTGACGACGAGGTACAGCGGGGTGATCGCGACGACCAGCGGGAACATCAGGCCCGCGGCGAACAGGGAGTACATCGCGCCTTTGAGCTTGAAGTCGTAGCGCGCGATCACGAAGCTCACCATCAGGCCGAGGACGACGGTGCCGGCGGTGCTCGCGATGGCGACGATGAGGGAGTTGGCGAACTGGCCCCAGAAGGTCGTCGACTGCAGGACGCCGCTGTAGTTGTCGATCACCCAGGGGCTCGGCAGGGCGGCCGGGTCCGTGGTGATCTGCGAGTTGGTGCGGAAGCCGCCGAGCACGATGTAGAGCACCGGTGCGACGCAGACACCGACGAAGAGCAGCGCGACGAAGTAGGTGACGGGGCTCCCCCACTTCTGCGGCTTGTCGCGGTCGCCGCGGCGGCCGGTGGAGGGCTTGGGCTCCGCTGCGGAGGACGTCCGGGAGGTGGCGGTCGTCACGCTCATCACACGGTCCCTTCAGTGATGGCGCCCTTGAGGTCGCGGCGCAGGACGAAGCGCTGGTAGAGCAGCGCGACGACGAGCGAGATCACGAACATCACGACCGCGACGGCGCTGCCGTAGCCGTAGTTGGCCGCGTTGCGGCCCTGGGCGAGCATGTAGATCGCCATGGTCGAGGTGCCCGCGGTGCCGGAGACGTACTGGCCCCAGATGATGTAGACGAGGTCGAACAGCTGCAGTGAGCCGATGATCGACAGGAACGCCCAGATGCGGATCGTCGGTCCCAGCAGCGGCAGCGTGATGCGGCGCTGGATCTGCCAGTAGGAGGCGCCGTCGATCTGCGCGGCCTCGAAGAGCTCGTCGGGGATGGACTGCAGGCCGGCGAGCATGAGGATCACCGCGAAGCCGATGTACTTCCACGTGATGATGGCCATCAGCGTCCAGATGGCCAGGTCCGGGTCGGCGATCCAGTCGGCCTCCAGGGAGCCCAGGCCCATCCGGCGCAGCAGGTCGTTGACGGCTCCGTTGCTCTGGAGCATCAGGCTCCAGCCGGTGCCGACGATGATCTCGGAGATGATGTAGGGCGCGAAGATCAGGACGCGGATCGTCGAGCGGCCGCGGATCTTCTGGTTGAGCAGGAGCGCGAGGACGATCGCCAGCGGGCCCTGGATGACCAGGGAGAGCACCAGGATCAGACCGTTGTGCCACAGGACGTCGTGGAACGCGGGGTCGGTGAGGATGAGCTTGTAGTTGTTCAGTCCGACCCAGTCGGTGGGCTCTCCGTAGCCCTTCCAGCGGTAGAAGCCGTAGTACGCGGCGAGCACGACCGGGAAGATCACGAACGCCAGGAACGTGATGATCGCCGGTGCGGACAGGACCGCGATCTCCAGTCGTATCCTGGCACGGCCTCGGCGGTGCGCAGCCGCTCGCGGCGGAGCCGGGGGCACGGACACAGCCGCGTCCCCGGCTCCGGGCGTGCCCTGCGACTGGCGGCCGTCGGCCGTGTCAGTGCCCAGGGTGTTGCTCATGTCTGCTTACTCAGCCCTTCTCGGCGGCAGCTTTGACGTCCTTGACGATGTCGGCCGCGGATCCCTTGCCGGCCAGCAGGTTGACGACGGAGATGTTCATGGCGTTGCCGACGTTCTGGCCGTACATCGTGTCGAGGAACTGCATCGAGTAGGCGGCCTTGTTGAAGGCCTGCAGCGCCGAGACGTTGTAGGACTCGGTGACGACCCCCTGGGCCTCCTTGTTCACCGGGATCGTGTCGAAGGCCTCGGCGTAGGCCTCCTGCTGCTCCTTGGTCACAACGAACTGGAGGAAGCCCAGGGCCTCCTTCGGCGCGTTCTTGGACAGCGAGTACCCGCCGGCGCCGCCCATGATGGCGGTCGGGTCGCCCTTGCCGCCGGGCACGGCGGGGAAGGGGAACCAGCCCAGGTCGGGGAGCTGCTTCTTGTCCGGGGTCAGGTCGGCGATCACCAGGGGGTCCCAGCTGCCCATGAGTTCCATGGCCGCCTTGCGGTTGGCGATCAGGCCCGCCGACGATCCGGCGCCCTGCTGCGACGACGCCGTCAGGAAGCCCTTCTGGAAGGGTTCGGTCTCCATGAGTTCGGCGAGGTCCTCGCCGGCCTTGGTCCAGCACGCGTCGTCGAACTTGAGCGACTTGGCGGCCTCCTGCATGACCTCCTGGCTGCACTCGCGCAGGGCGAAGTTGTAGTACCAGTGGGCGGCCGGCCAGGCGTCCTTGGCGCCGACCGCGATCGGCGCGACCTTGATCGCCTTCAGCTTCGCGATGGCGTCCTTGAGCTCGTCCATCGTCTTCGGCGGCGAGGCGATGCCGGCCTTCTTGAACAGGTTCTTGCTGTAGTAGATGCCCTCGGGCTGCGTGTCGAGCGGCATCGCGTAGACCTTGCCGTCGATCGACACGCCCTCGAGAGCCGCCTCGCCCACGTTCGTCCGGTCGGTGTCGGTCAGCTCCAGCGCCTGGATCTGACCGGCGTCGACCATGGCCTGCATCTTGCCGCCACCGCGCTGCAGGAAGATGTCGGGCGCGGAGTTGGAGTTGAGCGCGTTCTGCAGCTTGCCGTCGAGGTCCTCGTTCTGGATCGACTGGACCTTGATCGTGACGTCCGGGTGCTGCGCGTGGTACGCCTTCGCGGCGTCCTTCCAGTACTGCGCGCCGCGCCCTTCCATCGCGTTCGTCCAGAGGGTCAGCGTGACCTGGCCGTCGGACGAACTCCCGATGTCGTCGCCGCCGCCGGCGCAGCCGGTGGCGGCGACGGCGATGCACAAGCCGATCGCGGCAGCCGTCGCGCTGCGGGTTTTCCTCATCACCGTGGAAACTCCCTGATCTGTCGTCAGTGATCCAACTGCCGTTAGTTTGCGCAAACTAATGAGCCGTCCGCGAAGCGGGAGCTAAGGTGTACAGTCAAAAATGAGCGAGAAGCAACCAAGAGTTTTCGCAAGTTGCCCAATCGTTACTGATGCGGCCGCCGCCGTTCGTGATCACGAACGGGCACGGTGACGATCAGGGACGGACTCGGCCGCCCCCGGCCGGGCCCCGGCTTCCGGGCTCCGATCTGAAAGGTTGGCTCCCATGCCGAACGCCTCCGGCGCTCCGACAGGACACAGGCCCCGCAGGCGTCCGTCCCCGGCGGACCTCACCCCACACCGCCCCGCAGCAAAGGAACCCCCACCATGCGGATCGTCGTCCCCCGGCAGCCGGCAGCCCGGCTCTCCGACGCCTGGCGCCACTGCGTCGGCACGGGCCGGCTCGACCTCGCGCTGCGGCGCGACTACCAGGAGTCGCTCAACCTCGTCCAGAAGGAGATCGGTTTCCGGTACATCCGGGGACACGGCCTGCTCAGCGACGGAATGGGCGTCCACCGCCCCTACGAGCACGCCGGCGAGCGGCGCGTGCGCCACGCCTTCACGTACGTCGACCAGGTCGTGGACGCCTACCTGGAGACGGGCATCGCGCCCTTCATCGAACTCGGCTTCATGCCGTCCGGGCTCGCCTCCGGCGACGACACCGTGTTCTGGTGGAAGGGCAACATCACTCCCCCTCGCGACGAGAAGGAGTGGGCGGACCTCGTCCGCGCCGTCATCGGGCACCTGGTCGACCGCTACGGCGTCGACCAGGTGCGCCGCTGGCCGATCGAGGTGTGGAACGAGCCCAACCTGGCGGCGTTCTGGTCCGCGGACCAGAACGCCTACCACCGCCTCTACGAGGTGACCTCGCTGGCCGTCAAGGAGGTCGACGCCGGACTCCAGGTCGGCGGCCCCTCGCTGGCGCCGGGTTACGAGGACGAGTGGATCCTGCGCTTCGCCGAGTTCGTCGAGGCCCGCGACCTGCCGATCGACTTCGTGAGCCGCCACGCCTACTCCTCCGGCCCCGTCCAGCCCGTGCCGTTCGGCGCCCACCAGACGCTCATGCCGGCGTCGGCGCTGCTGGAGCAGTTCGGCGCCCCACGGCGGCAGCTCGCGGGCACCGGGCTCGCGGACCTGCCGGTCCACATCACCGAGTTCAACTCCTCGTACCGGCCGGACAACCCGGTCCACGACACCGCGTTCCACGCGGCGTACCTCGCTCCGGTGCTGGTCAACGGAGGTGACATCGTGGACTCCTTCTCGTACTGGACGTTCAGCGACGTGTTCGAGGAGGTGGGCATCCCCACCGCGCCGTTCCACGGCGGCTTCGGCCTGCTGACCCACCGCCAGATCAAGAAGCCCACCTACCACCTGTACGCGTTCATGGCCGAGATGGGCGAGCAGGTGCTCGCCCGGGGCGGGGACCACCTGGTGACGCGGCACGGCGACGGGCGCGTCGCCGTACTGGCCTGGGCGCCGGCCGACCCGGCCGGCGGCGAGCCCGTCGACGGCCACACCGTCCGGCTGTCCCTGCCCGTCGGCGCCCCGGACGCGCGGGGCTCCGCCTTCGCGCGCCGCCGCTCCGTGAGCGAGGACGCCGGCAATCCCTGGGCCGCCTGGTGCGAGATGGGACGGCCGCTCGCGCCCGACAGCCGACGGCTCGACGCCCTCCGCGAGGCCGCCGAACCCGCCCGCTCGCACCGGAGCGTGCCCGTCGCCGGCGGGCGCGCCGACGTGGACCTCGTCCTGGGCCGCAACGAGGTGACGCTGCTGGAGCTCATCCCGGTCGTCGACGAGACGCCGGAATGGTGGAGCGACGACCGGCTGTTCGGTCTCGGCGCCGAGGGCTCCGACGCCTCCGTGAACCGGCCGTGAGCGCCCCCGGCGCCCGCCGGGGCTTCGGCGGCGGGCGCCGCCGCTCCGGGCCGGACGCCGGGCTCGCCGCGAACGGCGCCGGCCTACTGCGCCGGAGTCCCGGCCGACTGGCCGGGGGTGCAGGTCACGTCCGCCGGGATGTCCGCGGCGCCCTGGCCCTGGAGGCCGAAGGTGGTGCTTCCGCCGCCGCCGAGGGTGCCGTTGTAGCCGGCGTTGCGGACGGTGACGTTCCGTCCGTTGACGGTGAGATTTCCGTTCCACACGTTGCCGATGGACTGGCCGCCGGGCAGCGTCCAGGTGACGGTCCAGCCGGTGATCGGCGCGCTGTGCTCGTTCCTGACGGTGACCTCGGCGGTGAAGCCGCCCTGCCACCGGCTGGTGACGCGGTAGGTGGCGGTGCAGTCGCCGCCGGGGGCGGGACCGCCGCCGCTGAGCGCTGCGGCGATGGCGTGGTAGGCGGGCTTCTTGGCGAAGTTCTCGTCCCACGGCAGGGCGGCGCCCTCGCCGGGGAAGACGGAGGGCACCCAGGAGTACTTGTCGGTGTAGTCCCAGAGTGTGATGCCGACGCACCGGGAGACCGCCAGGCACGCCCTGACCACAGCGCCGTAGTCGTCGGCCTGCTGGGCGTCCTTGGCGGCGGTGCGCGGCAGGGTCATGCGGATGTCGAGTTCGGTGAGGGCGACGTCGACGCCCAGATCGGCGAAGCGCTGGATGTTCCGCTGAATGCTCGCCGGGACCTGGCCGGCGATCAGGTGGGCCTGCATGCCGACGCCGTCGATGGGGACGCCCCGGGCCTTGAAGGACTTCACCATCTCGTAGACGGCGTCGCTCTTGGGGCCGATGCCTTCGATGTTGTAGTCGTTGTAGTAGAGCTTGGCGTCCGGGTCGGCGGCGCGGGCGGCCTTGAACGCCTCGGCGATGTAACTGTCGCCGATCTTCTGCTGGAAGACCGACTGCCGGCGGCTGCCGTCCTCCTCGAACGCCTCGTTGACCACGTCCCAGTGGATCAGTCGGCCCTTGAAGTGGTCGACCTCGTGGGTGATGTGGTTGCGCATGACGTCGAGGAGCTCGCCGGCCGGCACGTCGCCGACCCAGCTCGGCAGCTGGTTGTGCCACACCAGGGTGTGTCCGCGCACCGACTGGCCGTTGGACTCGGCGAGGTCGACTATCTCCTCGGCGGCGGTGTAGTCGAACCGGCCCCGGGACGGCTCGGTGTACTGCCACTTCATGGTGTTGCCGACGGTGATCTGGCCGAACTCGCTGCCCAGGATCTGCGTGTACCGGGTGTCGGACAGTTCGGGGTTGTCCGTGGCGGAGCCGAAGTAGCGGCCCTTGGCCTCGGCCAGTTCGCCCAGGGTGGCGGTGTCGGCGTGGGCCGGAGGAGCGGGCGCGACCGCGGCCAGGCCGGCCGACAGGGTCGCCAGCGCTGTGACGAGGAGGCCGGCCGTGCGGCGGCCTCGCGCCGGATGGTGGCGGAACATGGTTGCTCCTTCGATTCGGAAACGTCCGGGGCCTGGTGTGTTGTCGTGCTGGTGGGGCGGCGAACCGGTCCGGCCTCGTCCCTGTTCCTCCCCGCGGACGGGAAGTGCCGCCTTCCGGTGCCGAGGTGGAGGCGGGCTCCGTCCGGCTCCTCCCCCGGCGCCCCGGCCGCCGCGGGCGCGGTGCACCGGTTGCGGAGGAGCCGGACGGAGCGGCGCGGCGGCCGGATCACCGGAGCGGTCCGGATCTGTTCCCGGGCCGCCTGCCGGTCAGGCGACGGTGCAGTCGGTGCCGTTGAGGGTGAAGGCGGTGGGTTCGGCGGTGTTGCCGGTGTGGGTGGCCTGGAAGCCGATGCCGACGGACGCGCCGGGGGCGATGGTGGCGTTGTGCGGGGCGTTCCTGGCCGTCACCCGGCCGGAGGCGGGTGAGTAGTCGGCGTTCCAGCCGGAGGTGATGGTCTGGCCGCCGGGCAGGGTGAAGGTCAGGGACCAGCCGTCGATCGGGGTGGTGCCGGTGTTGGTGATGGTGATGTTCGAGACCAGGCCGGTGTTCCACGCGGTGACGGTGTCGGTGACCTTGCAGACCGGCGTCCCGGGATCCGGGTCGGGATCCGGGTCGGGGCCCGGCTCGGAGGTCTGGAACTGCGTGAAGAACTTCCACACCTCCTGCGGCAGCCAGGTCCGGGAGCCGCTGTCGCCGGGGGCTCCGTCCTGCGGAGCGGCGATGTGTCCCTCGTCGAACGCGGCCCAGGCGACCGGGTACCCCTCCGCGCATCCCGAGTAGGTGGTGACCCGGTGCGTCAGGCTGCCCTGTGCCGGCTCGGGCGGGTTCTGGGGGGTGCAGCCGTTGTTCCTGACGAACCTGTCCCGCATCGTCCGTCCGCCGGAGATGCCGAGCACGGTGTCCCGGATGCCGTGCACTCCGAGGTAGGCGATGGGCCGGTCGCCGCCGCTGCATCCGCTGAGCTGTCCGCCGTTCTGGACCGCGACCGCGCGGAAGACCGTCGCCCGGGAGCACGCGAGCGAGTAGGACATGGCGGCGCCGTAGCTGAATCCCAGCGCGAAGCGCTGGGTGGTGTCGATGCACAGCTCCGCGTCGAGCACCCTGATCATGTCGTCGACGAAGGCGATGTCCTCCCCTCCGGTGTTGGCCCAGCCGTTGTTGAGGCCCTGGGGCGCGACGAAGATGGTGCTGTTGTTCGCCAGCCGCTGGAGGCCGTAGTAGGCCCAGGTGCCCGTTTCCACGGTGCGGCCCGTGTCGACGTCGGTGGAGGTGGCGCCCAGCCAGTGGAATCCGAAGACCAGCCGGTAGGGGTGGTTGGGGTCGTAGCCGTTCGGGATCCGCAGGATGAAGCTGCGGTTCTTGCCGCCGCTCTGGATGGTGTGGTTGCCGCTCGTCAGCCTGGGGGTCTTGCCGCATCCGGAGGTGGCGGCGGTGGTGCCGGCGGCGGTCGTGGCGGCCGTGGTGCCGGCGGCCGTGGGCGGCGTGTTCGGGCCGTGACCGCTGCCCAGTGCCGTGCCTCCCATGGTCAGGGTGAGCAGTACCGCCACCACGGCGGGCCATAAGAGGGGCCTTGCTCTTGTCATCCCGTCACTCTCCTTTTCGCCGGGGCATTGCCATGGACAGACAGGGGTTCAGAGGGGCGCGAACCGTGAGGATGCGATGCGCGGCCCGGCTGTTGCGGCTTCCTGGACAGCGACGACAAAGCGTTGTCCAGAATTTCGAACACTATTCGCACCGCCGGGCAGTCGTGGACGGCAGGGAGGCCCGGAGGCGTCGGCACCCTTCCGCCCCGGGCCCGCCCGCGGAGGAGCGGCGCGTACGCAGGTCGTCCTTCCGGGCGGCCTGCCGGGGTGTGGCGCCGGCGGGCCGGCCGGGGCGGGCCGGCGGCACCGTGACGGTGCCCGTGGCCCGGCCGGGGACGGTGACGGGCCGGGCCACGGGGGTCCCGGTGTCAGTAGCCGTAGATCATCTTGTAGGCGACCTCGGGGAGGAACTGCCCGGCCGAGGAACCGGCCCCGACTCCGCAGTTGCCGTCGGACTCGCCCGGGACCTTGATCCACAGGAGCATCTCCGCGCCGCCGCCCTTCTGGGTGGGGGTGCCGATCCGGCGGCCGGCGGGGTTGCACCACTGGCCGTTGGAGCCGTTGCCGTTGCGGCTGGTGTCCACGACGAACGGCTTCGTGTAGCCGTAGCGGGCGCTGAGTTCCCGGTTGACGGCGTTGGCGTAGGCGATGTTCTCGGAGGTGGTGAAGTAGTTGGAGACGTTGAGCGAGAAGCCGCGGGCCTGGCGGAGGCCGGCCTCGTGGAGGCGCTGGGCCATGACCTGCGCGCTGGCCCAGCCCGGGTTGCCGGCGTCCATGTAGACCCAGGTGTTGGGGGCCTGGCGGCTGAACTGGGTGAGGGCGTTGGTGAGCATGCTCTCGCGCTCGTCGATCTGGGCCTGGTTCATGCAGCCGTAGTCCCCGAGGGAGTCCGGTTCGAGGATGACGACGGCCGGGCGGTTGCCGATCCCGCCGGCGAACTGGGAGATCCAGGTGGCGTAGGCGGACGGCGAGGAGGCCCCGCCGGCGGAGTGCCCGCCGCAGTAGTCGCGGTTGTAGATGTTGTAGGCGACGAGGATGGGCAGTTTGTCCGCGCGGTCCGCCGCCCCCGTGTACGCGCTCGTCGCGGTGTTGATGGCGCCGCTCCAGGAGCCGAACCAGCGGGCCGTCGGGGTGTTGGCGATGGAGGCGTTGATCGCGGACGCCCGGCCGTCACCGGGGTTGGCGGCGACCCATCGCTTCGCGCTGGAGTCGGGGTCCACGTAGAAGCCGTTGGTCAGGGTGGTCGGGTCGGCCGCGTGGGCGGACGGCGCGACGGTGAGTGCCAGAGGCAGCGCGAAGAGCGCTGCCATCAGGGCGCGGAGTCTGCGGCGCATGGCTGTACCTCGATTTCCTGGCAGGGATGCGTCACGCGCTCTCGTCCCGAGCGTGCGACGCGCTGAGGAAGTGCGGTGGTACGACGTCCCCACGGCGGCGGCCGGTCGGCGGGGACGACCTCCCCCGGAGGGCCCTCGTCGGCAGACCGGGAGCGCTCCCACTGGAAGCGATCCCAGAATTCCTGAGGGCCTTGAGGGGTGCTCGGTATCATGTGATGGGCTGGTAGAAGTGTCAAGGGTCGATGTACGGCCGCCCATCGCATGGCGGCGGCGAGGCTTTACGGACTCCACAGACTGGAAGCGCTTCCAGTCCTCCGCACCTCCAGAGCCCACCCGCCCGCCGTCACCGGCCGAGCGGACGGCAGCGGAGAGGACCGGAGCGAGATGCTTCTCGCCCGGCCGAGAGGGAAAGGCTCATGGCTCCATGGCAGTAGATGCGCCCCACCCGCAGCCGACACTCGACGAGGTGGCCGAACTCGCCGGCGTGTCCCGCTCGGTGGCCTCCCGCGCCCTCAACAACGCACCGCACGTCAGCCGCGCCAAGCGCGAGGCCGTCGCGCGGGCCGTCCGGCAGCTCGGCTACGTGCCCAATCCGACCGCCCGCGCGCTGGCCACCCGCCACACGGGAGCAGCCGCCCTGGTCGTCGCGGGAGAGGACCCGTCGATCTTCGCGGACCCGTTCTTCGCCCAGGTGATCGTGGGAGCGTCGGCCGCCCTGGAGGAGGCCGACCTGCACCTGATGCTGTGCCTGGCGGCCTCCGACCGGGGCCGCAAGCGGGTGGAGCGGCTCCTCCGGGCCAAGGGCGCCGACGGCGCCATGCTGATGGCACTGCGCGAGGACGACCCGCTCGTCCCCGTGGCCGAGCAGGCGAAGATGCCCGTCGTGTTCGGGGGACGCCCGGTCGGCCCCGCCCCCCGGTGGTACGTGGACGTCGACAACGTCGGCGGAGCACGCGAGGCGACCGAGTACCTGATCTCGCGCGGCCGCACACGCGTGGCCATGATCTGCGGGCGCCTGGACACCGAGGCCGGGCGTGCCCGGTACCGCGGCTACCGGGACGCCATGCTGGCGGCCGGCCTCGATCCGTTCCCGCCGCGGGAGGGGGACTTCACCGAGCCCAGCGGTGCCGCCGCCATGGCCGCGCTCCTGGCGGAGCGTCCCGACCTGGACGGGGTGTTCGCCGCCAACGACAACATGGGAGCGGGAGCGCTGCGCACGCTGCGTGAGGCCGGCCGACGAGTCCCCGACGACGTCTCCGTGGTCGGCTTCGACGACCTGGCCGTCGCCGGGCTCGCCGACCCGCCGCTCACCACCGTCCACCAGCCCATAAACGCCCTCGGACGGGAGATGGCGCGCATGCTCGTCGCACTCGTCGACGGGCAGGACCCCACCCCGCTGATCCTGCCCACCCGCCTGGTCACCCGTTCCAGCGCCTGACGGGCCCGCCGCGGCGGGGGCAGCCCCGCTCCGACGAGGACGGCTCCGCTTCGACGGGGCGGCCGGGCCGAGGCCACTACCGCGGTCCGGCTGGTCATGGGCGGGGCGTCGCGGCGGGTGAGGCAGGTGTATCGCTGGGCGGCCGGGCTGGACGTGCTGTATGCCCGGGCAGCGGGGGTAAACAGAAGTCGATCGCCGTGAAGAGTACGCCGAACGGTACGCGGCAAAGGCAGGGGAAGAACTCCGTTCTCCTGGGCCGTCTCATCGCTCCAGCCGGAACCGGTTCCCGACCGCCGCAAGCAGCCGGTGGTGGCTCATCGTCCAGGCGTATTCGTGCAATCCATAGGAGCCCTCGCCGACCGGACCCCTGCGGGCGGCCACCCTGGAACGCGCCCGCGCCCTCTACCACGACCTCGGCGACCGCGGCCGCGAAGCCATGGCGTGGAGCATCTCCACAGTGACGGCCGGCGCTCTGTCCCGGCCGTGGGGGCCTGCGCTCCTCGGCGGCCCGCCGCACCGGTCCTGGAGCAGCTCCCGGGCGGCCTCGGTGTGGCCGGACGATGACGATTCCGTGCCGCTTGCGCAGGGTCACCGACAAACCAGCCAGGCCGCGGGCAGCGCCCCGGCACGCGGTCCCTCGCTGTACTCCTCGGGCAGCAGCACTCGGCCAGGGGCGGCTGTTGTTCTCGAGAGGAGGAGAACCGACTCCGCACTCTGGACAGGCGGCTGACTCTCCCTCACGACATCTGATTTCACCGTGAGTTGCAATTGATCCGAAGGATTTGTGGTGAGCTCCGGACAACAAATAGGACACGATCCAGGCCGTGCGTTCCTATCTGAGTGGTTGAACGATGAACATAGGGAACGTCCGCCCCGCAGGGAGCGCGAGACACGTGAGAAAGCGAGGAGCGGTGGGCAACAGGGGGAAAGCCTTTGAGTGAGTACAAGTGCAGCAGGTGTGGCAGCTCGGCACGGTCGAAGCCATACGCGGAGGGATTCTTCTGCCGCCCGTGCCGTCAGACGGAGTACGGGCCCGGCGAGCCGAAGCCGAAGAAGAAGCGGAAGAGGCCGCCTGTACTGCAGAACCTCCGGGGCGGTGCGGCACGCAGAGCATTGGAGGCGAGGGTGCCTCAGCCATGGCTGCGTCCAGCCATCAGGGACAAGGCGAAAACGTCGACGATCGCGCATACGCCTCCAGGGCCGCTGCGGGAATCGAAGCCGGGGTGGTGGGAGAACGACGACCGTTGGTAACGGGGCGTCTTTCCGCACCACAGCTCCCCGACCGCTGCCCGGGATAAAGCACCGGACTGTAACGGGAGCAGCACCACAATCCCGACGACGTCCCGCAAGGTGGGAGGTGGGCGCTCAAGGGCCCTTGGTTCCTCCCGGTGGAGCGGATCGTGGAAGAGTGACCAGACGGGGCGCTGGAGGCTGTAAAGGAGTCGGTACGGCCGGGGCATCGGCCGCTCAGCCCACTGGGCGCCCAGCAGTGTCGGACAGGGTTGTCTCCGGGGCTCTCCCGAGATCTTTCTCCACCGCGGCCTTGGCGGTGGAGCGGGCAACTGTCCGGCCTGCTCGATCGTCCTCCGGGCATGCCCCACCTAAGCCCCGAACCCTCCCAGACTCTGCCGTGGCCGCACTGCGGCCACGGCGCCACCGCCGAGGACCCGGTCGGCTGCCGCGGCGTCCACGTCCCCGGCCACACCGTCTGCCTGGCCCACCTGGACGAGGCCGACCGTGACACCTATCTGACCGGCCTGGCCCCCGGGGCCGACATCAACCACCGCGGCACCACCTTCACCGAAGACCTGTTGGACCAGCTCTTCAACGCTCTGCGCGACCCCTCCACCGGACATCCCCGCCTCGGTACCGCCTGGTTCGTGTCAGCCACTTTCCAGGGCTCCGCCGGATTCGTGACAGCCTCCTTCGCGGGCGACGCCTGGTTCGAGACTGCCACCTTCGAGGGCGACGCCGTGTTCGGGGAGGCCACCTTCCACCGCGACGCCCTCTTCGGGAAGACCATCTTCGAGGGCGGCACCTGGTTCAGGGAAGCCACCTTCCACCGCGACGTCTGGTTCGGGGAGACGGTGTTCGAGCGGGCGGGCGGTCTGGGACCGCTGGTGTGCGCCGGGCGAGTGTGGTTGTCCGGGGCGGTGTTCGGCGGACCGGTGACCCTTTCCCTCGCCGCGCGCCGTCTGGAGTGCCGGCGGACCTGCTGGGCCTCCACGGCCGAGGTGCGGCTGCGCTACGCCACAGTGGACTTCTCCCACGCGGTCTTCGAATACCCCCTCACCATCGCCGCCGAGGCCGACCCCTTCGTCCTCCCCACCGGACGACCGGTGAACGAGCAGGTTCTGGCCTGTGCACCCGGTGCCGGGGTGCGGCTGGCCTCGCTGCGCGGAGCGGACGCCGCCCATTTGGTACTCGTCAACGTCGACCTATCAGGGTGCCTGTTCACCGGCACGGTACATCTGGACCAGTTGCGGCTGGAGGGCGCCTGCACCTTCGCCACCGTCCCGCCCGGCACCCACTGGCGGCGGACGCCCGGTGCGGTTCACTCCGCGCCACACCCTGGCCGAGGAACACCACTGGCGCGCCCGCCAACCGGCAGCGGTGCGAGGATGGAACACCGCGGTGCTGGGGGCCGGGCCCGTTGGGCCAGCGCAGCTGGCGCCAGTGTACCGGGCGCTGCGCAAGGCGCTGGAGGACGGCAAGGACGAACCCGGTGCGGCGAACTTCTACTACGGCGAGATAGAGATGCGCCGCCACGATCCCGGCACTCCCCACGCCGAGCGCGCCCTGCTGAGCCTGTACTGGGCGGTCTCCGGGTACGGGCTGCGGGCCTCCCGGGCGCTGGGCTGGCTGGCCGGCGCGATGCTGGCCACGGTCGTGCTGCTGATGAGCTTCGGTATCCCCCAGAACTCCCCCGGTCAGGAGGCGACCGGTACCGTGCCGCCCGGCGGCGGTCGGATCACCTTCACCATAGACAAGGAAGATCCGCGCAACCCCACTGGGGACCGGTTCACCGGCGAACGGTTCGAGAAGGCGCTGGGCGTCACGCTCAACTCGGTGGTGTTCCGCTCCTCCGGCCAGGACCTGACCACCGCCGGCACCTACATCGAGATGGCCTCCCGCCTGGCCGAACCCGCTCTCCTTGGTCTGGCGGTACTGGCCGTCCGCGGCCGCGTCAAACGCTGACCCGACCGCCTCTGCGGTCAACGCCGCTCGCGGAATGCCGCATGGAGGACATCAATGCCCAGATCGCAGCCCCGTCCACTGAAATCCTCCAAACGGCCTGCCAACGGTTTCCGGCGGACGCGGACGGTCGTCAGGGGGTCAGCACAGGATCCGCCGCCGACCCGGAGCAGCGCCTCCGCCAGTGGCCGCCGGACCTGGCAGCGTTTCGTGGAAAGATCACCGGGGAGTGCAGCCCTTGCGTCCTCAGTTCCTCGCGCGTCCGCGCATAGGACGGTCCAGGAATTCCGGAATCCACCGGGAAGACGGCCGCGGAGGGTGACGTCAGGTCGTAGTGCAAGGGTCTGTGGCATCGTGATGGACGGGCGCGGCCTTCTCTTTCGCATGTGGGCGGTGGGATCGGGACCGGACGATGCGGCGGCGTAGCATCTGCTGCACCCTCCCGGACAAGGTCACTCAGGCCCGCACCCGCAAGAAGCGTGGCTCCTATGATGGCCAGCCGTCGGAGTACGGCGAGATCCATTCGGAGATGGGGCTCGCGCTCGGCGCGCGGCGCTCGGGCGACCTCGACGCCGCCGAGGCCCACCTGCTGCACATCCGGGACGGCTACGCCGACGTGTCCTCGGCGGCGGGGGACCACCTGCTCCTCGCCGAACTCGGCTTCCTCGCCGAGCTCCGCGGCGACGCGGACCGGTCGGTCGCCTGCCACCTGCGGGGTCTGGACGTCGCCCGCTCCCTGGGCGAGCCGCGCGCTCTCGCCCTGTCCCTGGAGGGCCTCGCGGGCGCGGCGGCGCTGCTCGGACACGGGGACGCCGCCGCGTGCGCGGCCGTGCTGCTGGGGGCGGCGGACGCCGCGCGCAGCGGCGTGGGGGCCCCGCTGCCGCCCGCCGAGCGCGGCGACGTGGACCGTGTCGCGGCGGCGGCCCGGAAGGTCCTGGGGGAGCCCGCCTTCACGGAGGCGTTCGAGCGGGGTACGCGGCTGACCGCCGGGGAGGCGGTGCGCCAGGCGTGTACGGCACTCGGCTGGCCGGCGGGCGAGGCCGGGTGACCGTCGGCTTGTCCGCTCGTTGATCTGCCGGTGTCGCCTGCGGATCGCGTTGTGCCGGAAGTTTTCAGGTCGGTTGACGCGATCCTTCCGCGGGGACGCCCCGTCCGAGGCAGCATACGCAGAGGAGTGGATCGGCTACCCGCCGAGACGGAATGGGGGATGATGGCTCGCCGGCCGGGCCCGGAGCCCACCAGCACCCTGACGGCGCTCCACACCGGGCGGCACCCGCACTTCCGGGTGCCGTCGCAGGTCGCCGACGAGGGGGCCGGTCCCACCGCCGGGTGAACGGCCCCGGTCGGCGCCCGATGCTCCGGCCGGGCGCCGGGTGCCGACCGGGCGGGACGGCCGGAAGGCGACCGGAACCTGCCATGTCGACCGCATGGTCGGGGCCGGAAGCCGTCCGCCACGCGGCCCGGTCGCTGTACGTCGGGGCCCGGAGCGGAAATCCTCGCTCCTCGGGGTGGACCGGCCGGTCCCCTCCGAAGACGGGCACTGCCCGAAGCAACAGGTCAGGAATTGGGAGCACACATGGCAGCACAGGCCGACAGGCAGGAGGAACACCTGATGGGACGGGTGTGGACGGTACGCCTGGACCCCTACGGCCGCCCCTCCGCCGGCACGGTCCGGCTCTCCTGCTCCCGCCCGGCCTGCGCCGACCAGCGCCTTCCCGGCGCAGCCGCGGGGCGCAAGGCCGCGATCGACCACGTCAACGCGCATCTGGCCCGCATCCGCGCGGGCGGCGGGCCGCGCGGCGGGGCGCGGTGCTCCTGCCGTGCCGCCGGCTGTGCCTGGCACGTCCCCGATCCCTCCGCCGGACCGCGCGGCGGGGCTCGGCCGACGGCAGGGGCCGCGCAGTGCGGCGGTCCGGTGGTGCTGACGGTGTACGCGGACCGCGCGGGAAGGCTGTGGCGGATCGCGGAGACGTGCGCCCGGTGCGCGGCCGCCACCGCCGGCTGCCGTGTTCTGGACATCGCCCCGTCCCCGGCGCGCACCGCCCCGGTCGGGGCGGACCGGGCCGCGGGGAAGCCTGCCGCGGAGCGGGAGTCCGCGGGCGGCGCGGTGGGCGGTGGTGTGGCGACGGTGTTCTCCGACCACGGCTCCTCCCCCGCCGCCGGCGCCCCGTCCTCCCCCGCCGCCGGTACCCCGTCCTCCCCGGCCACCGCAGCGGCGCCGGTCCCTCGTGCCCGCGCCGCCTCGCCGGGTGGGGCGCCCCGGCAGGCGAAGCGGCGGGGGAAGATCGCGCAGCGGATCGTGCCGCACGACCTCGAACCCGACGTCCTGCGGGTGGAGCTCATCGAACTCGGGGACGCGTTCCGCGCCTACCAGCAGCGCCCCGAGCCCGATCTCCTCCTCCTCGCCGAACTCCACGAGCGCAAGGCCCGCGCCTTCCGTCTGTGGGCGGACGTGAGCGGCGACGGCTCCCTGCGCCACGAGGCGGTGCGCGCCGAGAAGGCCGCACAGACCACCCGCGAGATGCACGCCAACCGTGTCGGCGGCACGGCGACCGGCGACGGGACGGTGGTGGAACGGCTGCTGACCCGGCAGCAGGCCGAGCACGCGCGCGCCGTGCTGGACCATGTGGCCGTCCACGCCCCGCACCCGGAGGCCGGGGTGCGCCTGGCGGTGCTCATGCTCACCCTGCGGGCCGCGCGCGGCGGCACGGGGAACATCACCGGCCAGGACCTGACCGGCTGGCTCCAGGGCGATGCCGAGCGGGTGCTCCGGCGGCTGGTCGCGGACGGGTGGCTGTGCCTGCCCGGCACCGTCGAGGAGGTGATGGCCTCCCGGCCCGAGAACCCCACCGCGTTCACCGTCCCCACGCTGCTGCCCGAGCAGTCCCGCCCGTTCGCTTTCGGCAAGACCACCCGTTCGAGGATCTCCGGCTGGGCCCAGAAAGCGGTGGGCGACCGGAAGCTCCGCAAGAGGAAACTCGGCGCCGCCACCCGGCTGCTGGCCCTGTACACCGCCGCCCACGCCCGCCCCGACGGCTGCCTCGGACACCTTGAGGACGGCGGACTCCGCCTGGACGCGGTCGCCGCGTTCACCGCCCTGCCGTCCGACCACATCGCCGAGCACGCCGAACTTCTGGTCACCGCCGACTGGCTCGCCGAAGCCGGCACCGCCCAAGGGGTGCTGCGCGGGCGGCTCACCGAGCGCGTCCTGCCCCTGGGAGGACTGCTGTGACGCACCGGGCCCTGCCCCGGAACGGGCGCCGGCGGAACAGGCGCCGGCTCTCCCTCCCGTGAAGTCCCCGCACCGGGCGTACGCCGCCGCAGCCGCCCAGCCGGCTGAACATACAGTGATCGTTCCGGACAAATGGGTCCGCTAATTGCATTGCGGCGCCGCGAACGGCGGTGCCACCATTCGGGCACTCGTCGCCTCACCGGCCGGGCCGAGTCCGGCGTGCGGAACTGTCCCGGCCCTCACCGGCCGGGCCGAGTCCGGCGTGCGGAACTGTCCCGGCCCTCCCCGATCCGGACCGGGAATCCGGGGAGCCGCGGTGCCGGCGACGGCGTCGTCGCTCATCGGCGAAAGCTCCGGAGAGCGGCCGTGAACGGAGCACCGGCAGTCGACCAGGAGGACAGATGTCGAGCACTCGGGTCCGGGAGGCGAACGCCCGCGACTTAGACGGCGAGAGAGACGAGCGGAAGGCATGACCGCGGACGCGGGCCGGCCGCCGTCCCCGGCGAAGCGGCGGGCGATGCCCGCCCTCGTCCGGTACGCCTTCTCGGAGGCGCCGGCCGTGGCCGCCCTGACCGCGGTCGCGGCCGTCCTCGCCGGTGCGGCCCCGGTCGGCATCACCATCGCGATCGGCGGGCTGGTGGACGCGCTCACCCCGGCGATCGGCCAGGGTCCGGGCACCCCGGCGGCACGGGAGTGCTACCGCTGGATCGCCCTGGTCGTCGCGCTGTTCCTCCTCACCCACCTCGCCGAGTCGGCACGGACGGCCCTGGGCCGGGCCCTGGGCCGCCGGGTCACCGGCCGGCTCGGCGAGCGCGTGATGACGGCCGCGTCCGGGCCGACGACCATCGGCCACCTCGAGGACCCCGCCCACCTCGGCCGGATCGGGCGGGCCCGGGGCGAGGGAACCATCGACATGCCCCCCGGGGAAGCGGTCTTCGGCTTCTCCGCCAAGGCCTCGATGTGGGTGACCGGCATCGGTTCCGCGGCACTGCTCACCCAGGTCGCCTGGGGACTGGGGCTGATCGTCTTCGCCGTCTTCGTCGTGATCCACTCCCGGCTGGTCCGGAACTACCGGATCGCCGTCGTCGAGACCGTGAACCAGACGAAGAAGCTCCGCCGTACGTCCTACCTGCGGGACGTGCCGACCACGCCGGACGCGGCCCGGGAGGTCCGCCTCTTCGGCCTCGCGGCTTTCTTCCGCGACGCGTACCACTCGGAGTGGCGCGCGAACATGGCGGAGGTCTGGCGGCGGCGGCGCGAGCACGACCTGTTCGTCGTCGTGGTGGTCGTGGTCACCGGCGTCACGGTCGCCTCGGTCTTCCACTACCTGGCGCACCGGGCCGCCACCGGAGGTGCGACGGTGGGTGACCTGGCGGTCGGCGGCCTGGCCGTCCGGGCGCTCCTGCAGATACTCCGGGCGGACGACGACGATCTCCGCGTGGGCTTCGGCTCGGAGGCGGCCGCCGAGGCGTTCGCCTTCCCGGTGGTGGCGTCGCCGGCCGTGCCGGACCAGGCCCCTTGGCCGGGGCCGGCCGCGACCATCTCCTGCGAGAATCTCCGCTTCCGCTACGGCGGCGCCGCGGACGAGGTGCTGCACGGCATCGACCTCGCCGTTCCGGCGGGCCAGTCGCTCGCCGTCGTCGGCCTCAACGGGGCCGGCAAGACGACGCTGGCCCGGCTCCTCGCCGGTCTGGACGCTCCGAGCGGGGGTTCGGTGCGCGTCGGCGCGACCCCGGTCGAGGACGCCAACCGCCGGAGCTGGCAGCGTCAGGTGGTCGCCGTCTTCCAGGACTTCGGCCGGTACGAGCTGACCGTGCGGGACAACATCGCCTTCGGTTCCCTGGCCCACGCGGACGACGAGGAGGGCCTGCGCGCCGTGGCGCGCCAGGCCGGGCTGCTGAAGTTCATCGAGGGACTGCCGAACGGCTGGGACACGGTGATGTCCAGCGGGTATCCGGGCGGGGTCGACGCGTCGGGCGGCGAGTGGCAGCGCATCGCCATCGCCCGGGCCCTGTTCGGCCTGCGGCACGGCGCACGTCTTCTGATCATGGACGAGCCGGCCGCGAGCCTCGACGCCCGCGCCGAGGCCCGGCTCTACGACACGTTCCACGAGCTCACCGCGGGCGCCACCACCATCGCGATCTCGCACCGGTTCGCGACCGTGCGCAAGGCGGAGCGGGTGGTCGTACTCGATCACGGCCGGATCGTCGAGGACGGCACGCACGAGGACCTGATCGGTGCCGGCGGCCGGTACGCCGAGCTGTTCCGCCTGCAGGCGAAGCGTTTCGAGGAGGCACAGTCGTGATGGACGCCCTGCGCTTCGCCCTCACCATCGGGCCCCGCACCGACCGGGTCCGGTCCCTGCTCGTGGTGGCGGTGGCGCTTCTCGAACAGGCCACCGGGATCGGCCTCGCCGTGCTGCTCGGACTGCTCAGCGAGGCGGCGAGCCGGGGGTCGACCAGCGGCCTGGCGGCACTCGCGCTGTGTGTGGCGGTCTTCGTGATGCTCACCCAGGGCACCTTCATCGCCGGCTACTTCACCCGTCTCCGCCTGCAGGAGGAGATCCAGAACGAAGTCGAGCGCCGGTTCGTCGACGTGGTCGGCACGACGCCGACACTGGAGGTCCACGAGCGTTCGAGCCGTTCCGACAAGGCGGCGGTGGTCCGTGGTGCGCGCGGCGAGATCGGGCCGGCCTTCGACCGGCTGATGTGGCTGGCCGGGGCCGCGCTGGCCCTGATCGCCTCGGCCGTCCTGATGGCCTCGGTCGTTCCCGTCCTCGCCGTGCTGCCGCTCTTCGCCGTCCCCACGGTGCTGGCCACCCGGTCGGCGGACAGGAAACGCGGTCAGGCCGTGCGGCGCGCCACACCCCGGACCCGGCTGGCCGGTCATCTGTTCACGCTCGCCACCACGGCCGCGCCCGGTCGCGAGGTCCGCCTCTTCGGACTGGCGGACGAGCTGCGGCGGCGGCACCGCGAGGAGTGGGACCTGGCGGGCCGGGACATCGCCCGGACCGATCTGCTGGCCCGGGTGCCGGTCGCGCTGGCCTGGCTGTTCTTCGTGCTGGCGTACGCGACCGCCGTCGTCCTGATGGTGCGGGCCGGCCTGGCCGGCGACGCCTCGCTGGGCCTCGTCGTCGCAGCCGTCGCCGTCAGCAGCCAGATCACCGGGCAGGTGCAGAGCCTGCTGACCCTGACCTTCTGGACGCTGGAGTCGCTCCGGGCGACCCGGGCGTTCCTCGACGTGGTGGAGGACGGCGCCGAGGAGCGGGCGGCCGTCGTGCCGGCCGGGCCGGCGACGGTGCCGTCCCGGCTGGACGGCGGCATCAGGGTGGAGGGTCTCTCCTTCCGGTACTGGAACCGCGACCGGCCTTCACTGAGGGACATCGACCTCGAACTCCCGGCCGGTGCCGTGGTGGCCCTGGTCGGCGAGAACGGCGCGGGGAAGTCGACGTTCGTCAAGATGCTCAGCGGTCTCCACCGGCCGAACGCGGGACGGATCCTGGTGGACGGGACCGATCTCGCGCAGTTCGCGCCGGAGGAGTGGCGCGCCCGGATCACGGTGGCCTTCCAGGATCCGGTGCACATCGAGATGACCTTGCGTGACGCGGTCGGGCTGGGCCGGCTCGAACACCGCGACGACCCGGAGCGGATCCTCCGGGCGCTGCGGACGGCCGGCGGCGACAGGCTCCTCGCGTCGCTGCCCGAGGGCCTGGACACGCGCCTCGGGCGGAAGTCGTGGGACGGCAAGGGACTGTCGGGCGGCCAGTGGCAGACGGTCGCCAACGCCCGGGCGGCGATGCGGCAGGCGCCGCTGCTGCGGATCCTGGACGAGCCCTCCGCCAGTCTCGACGCACGGGCCGAGGAGTGGCTGTTCCGGCAGTACGCCGACCTGAGCCGTCCGGAGGGCGGCGTGACCGTCCTCGTCACGCACCGCCTCACGACCGCCCGGGCGGCCGACCTCATCGTGGTCCTGGACGACGGCCGGGTCGCCGAGGTCGGCACCCACGACACGCTGAGCCGGGCCGGCGGACTCTACGCCGAGTTGTTCCGCCTGCAGGCCCGGTACTTCGTCTGATGCCTGCCCGGCCGGTCCGCACCCCTCGGGCGGGCGGCGCCGCCCGTCCGCACAGGGCGTTCCGCGGCGCGGCCACGCCCCGGCCGGTGGCGAGGCGGTCGCCGGGACGGGACCGCGGTGCCCGCCGCAGCGGTCGTGGGCGTGCGGGCACCGGCAGGGACCCGCGGGAGCGTCATGGCGTGACGGCCGCTCAAGTGCGGGAGCCCGGAAAAGGAATCCGGTGGGGCGGCACCGCCCCGTTATGCTGGCTCGTCCCACGGGCCAGGAAGGATCCGCACATGAGCAGCGCCACGCCGCCCTTTCCCGACCGGATCGAACTCGCGGGAGAGGGTCTCGTCCTGCGTGACTGGACGGAAGCGGACCTGGCGGCGATGCCGGACCTGTTCGACCACCCCGACATCGCGTACTGGACCCCGATCGTCTCCCCCTTCGACGAAGCGGCGGCGCGCGCACGGCTGGACCTGGCCCGGCGGCTGCGGGCGGAGGGCACGACCATCCTGCTCGCCATCACCGTCGACGGCCGCGCGCCGCTCGGCGAGGTGATGCTGCGGCGCGCGGCCGGGGCCATGGAGATCGGCTACGCCGTGGGCCCGGCGCACCGCGGCCAGGGGCTGGCCGTGCGGGCGGTGCGGGTGATGGCCGCGTACGCCTTCGAGCGGCTGGGCGTGGGGCAGGTGATCCTGGAGCTGGAGGCCGAGAACGCCGCCAGCGTCGCCGTGGCCACCAAGGCGGGCTTCAGCCTCCTCGACGTGCCGCTGATCGAGGGGGAGGAGAAGGGGCGGCCCTACGCCCTGCAGACATGGGGGCTGCTGTCGCCGGCACCGTGACACTGTCCGGTCGTGAGGGCTTTCCGGACGGCGGAGGACCTACCCGGCGGCGGAGTTCCGCGCTCGGCCACCGGGGACCGTCCCGCCGACCGGCGGGAGCGGCCGGAGGCCGCCTGTTCCGTACCCTGGCGGCATGCGCATGCGCCCCACTCTGAGCTGGACCCCCGCCGAGGACCTGCCGCCGGGCATCACGGACCCGGAGCCGGTCGCCGACGCGCTGAGCACCGGCGGTGTGCTGGTGCTCAGCGGGGCCGGCATCTCCACCGAGTCGGGCATCCCCGACTACCGGGGCGAGGGCGGAAGCCTGAGCCGGCACACCCCGATGACCTACCAGGACTTCACCTCCGACGCCCGGGCCCGGCGCCGGTACTGGGCGCGCAGCCACCTCGGCTGGCGCACCTTCGGCCGTGCCCGCCCCAACGCCGGGCACCGGGCCGTGGCCGCGTTCGGACGGCACGGTCTGCTGTCGGGTGTGATCACCCAGAACGTCGACGGCCTGCACCAGGCCGCCGGCAGCGAGGACGTCGTGGAACTCCACGGAAGCCTGGCCCGGGTCGTCTGCCTGTCCTGCGGCGCCCTCAGCCCGCGCGGTGACCTCGCCCGGCGGCTGGAGGAGGCCAATCCGGGCTTCGAACCGGTGGCCGCCGCGCTCAACCCGGACGGCGACGCCGATCTCACCGACGAGCAGGTCGGGGACTTCCGTGTGGTGCCCTGCGCGAGCTGCGGCGGCGTCCTCAAACCGGACGTGGTGTTCTTCGGCGAGAACGTTCCGCCGCGGCGGGTCGAGCACTGCCGCGAGCTGGTCCGCGAGGCGTCCTCGCTGCTGGTCCTGGGTTCCTCGCTGACGGTGATGTCCGGGCTCCGGTTCGTCCGCCAGGCGGCCGGGGCCGGAAAGCCGGTGCTGATCGTCAACCTGGCCCCGACCCGGGGCGACCGGCACGCCCTCGCCCGGGTCGCGCTCCCGCTGGGGGCGGCCCTCACCGCCGTGGCCGGCCGGCTGGGCATCCCCGTCGACGGCGAGGCGGCGGCCCGGACGAGCCCGTGACCCGGCCGCCCGGGGCCGGCCCCGGGCGGCGGGGCAGCCGGCCCGGACCGCCACCGGCACGCCCGTACCGCGCGGCGCGGTCACTCCGGCCAGGCGGAGTTCCGGATCACCTCGACGAAGTCGGTGCGGCGGAAGCCGGGGACGAAGTGCTCCAGCACGTCCGCGTTCACCGTGCCGAAGGTGGTGTCGGGGCGGTGTTTGAAGCCGTCCGTGAACGCCTGCAGGATCTGCCGCTTGAAGTCGGGGCGGGGGTGCGCGGCGGTGATCTCGTCGATCTCGGCCCGGCTGACGTTCGCCAGACGCAGGCCGAGTACGTCGGTCTCGACGCCCGCGGTGGTGGCCGCGATCTCGGGAGCCATCTTGTACGGCACCTCCGGGGTGGTGTGCAGCGCGATGGCCGTCCACACCGTGTCCGCGTCGGCGGCCGGGACGCCGCGGTCCAGGAGGAAGGCGCGCGCCTGGTCCGCGCCGTCCATCTCGAACCGCTGGTCGTCGCCGCGGTACGGCGGCACCAGGCCGGTGTCGTGGAAGAGCGCCGCCACGTACAGCAGCTCCGGGTCGGGCCGGATGCCCAGGGCCCGGGCCTGGAGACGGCCGAAGAGGTAGACCCGCCGGGAGTGGTGGTAGATCAGCGGCGGGGTGGTGTCGCGGATCAGCTCGGTGGCGTCCCGGGCGAGCCTGCTGTCGGGGATCTCGATGCCGGCGATCTCTTCGGTCACGGTGGCCTCCCTGGGGAACGGTGACGCGGGTGTCCGCAGTTGCTTCCACTCTCCGCCGGAACCGCCCGCCGCGCCCGCTGCCGAACGGCGGAGAACCCCGGAAGCGGTCATGGTCCTCCGCGGCCGTCCCGGCCGGCGCGGGTCAGAGGTCCTCCGGAGCGGCACCGACGGCGCCGGCGGAGCGGAGCGCCCGGCCCAGGGCGCCGGTGAGGACGCGGGGGTGCCGTCGCCACCACCACATGTCGGGGCGGGGCGGCCGGTGGAACCGTCCGAGGGCCAGGCCGTCGTCGGCCACGGTTGCCGCCCTGAACCGCTCGTCCGCGGCCTCGACCTGCGGTGTCCAGGTGTGGACGACATGGTCGTGCAGCAGGAGCCATGCCTCGTGGAGCCAGTCCCGGCAGTAGAGGTCGTTGGTGTACTCGTGGATGTCGTCGCCGTATCCGCGTTCGACCGCGTTCACCAGCTCCGTCCACGCGTTCACCCTGTCGGCCACGGTGAATGCCGTCCGCCATCCGCGCCGGTGCAGCAGTTCGCCCACTTCGGCCTCGTCATGGGTGCCCATCGTGGCGAGGCTCTCACGGACGAGGCCGGCGGGTCCACCGCGATCCGCCCGCAAGCCGTCCCGGAGCGGACGGGGGCGCGTCCGGCCCCGGCCGGCCCGGGCCGTGACCGGGGACCGTCGGTGTGACCGGAAAAACCCTCCCGAGGAGGAGCTTCCGGCGTTTGGGTGGTGGAGCCCCGCACCGCACAACCCCGCCCGCACCGGCGCGGGGCTTTTCCGAAGCACGTCCCTTCCCACAGGAGGAGACACCGGTGATGCACAAGCGCACCGCGGCACTGGCCCTCGCCGTTCCCGCCCTCTGGCTCGCGGCCGCCACGTCCCCGGCCCACGCGGCGCCCGGCGAGGTCCAGACCGTCTGCGCCAGTACGCTCACTCCCGCCGGCTGGGTCGATGTGAGCTGGGGGACGAGCCTGTCGTGCGGCTCGGGCAGCGCCCCCAACGTCAAGCAGATCAAGCAGCTCACGGGACTGCCCGTGGGCACGACCGTCAACGCGTGCGCCTCCACCTATCCGCCCGCGGGGTGGGTCCAGACCGGCAGCAGCTACTACAGCAGCAGTTGCCGGTACTCCACCGTGCCCAGCTTCAACCCCAACGCCTGGACGCTCAAACGCGTCTCCTGACACCGGCTTCCCGCCGCGCCCGGCCAAAGGCGCGGCGGGGTGGACCTCTCGTCGCCGGGAACACGGGCCCGTGCGCTCGGGCCGGCCGCTGCCCCGCGAGCTCGGGGCCGCCGGCACGGCCGCGGTGCCGGGGCCGCAAGGAAGTGCACCGTGGGACGACAACAGTGCACTGAGTGCTAATGACACGGTGGGGGCCGGGTGGCACCATCCTCGACCGAAGCGGGGGATCCGCACACCCCGCCACGACGGATCCAAAGGAGACCACCGTGGTAGGAAAGCGAAGAGAGAACGTTGCCATTGCCTTACCGGCCGGAAGACGCAGGCGGACAGCGGCGCTGTCCGCTTTTTTGGTGGCGGTGTTCGCCTGCTCCGCGCTCACCGCTGCTCCCGCGCCGGCGGCGGAGGCCCGCGGTGCGGCGCTCGATGTCGACAGGGACCACGTCATCTACTGGAACAGGGTCCTGGAACGCACCTTCCGCCAGCTGAACGGCGAGGCCGCCGCGCCGACGCGGCTCGCCCGGGCCGGAGCCATGGTGCACGGTGCGATCTACGACGCGGCGAACTCCGCGAAGTGCGTCCGCCCCGCGGGCTGCCTGGGGCAGCCCTACCTGGTCAAGGTCCCCCTGCGGTCCGGCTCCTCGCCCGACTACGACACCGCGGTGGACTACGCGGCCTACACCACGCTCAGGGCAGTGTGGCCGGACATCGACTTCAGCGCCGACCTCGACGCCGCGCAGGCCGCCATCCCCTCCACCGTCACCCCGGCCCAGCGCCAGGACGGCGCCGACGTGGGCACCGCCGCCGCGCGGGCGATGATCCAGAGCCGGGAGGGGGACGAGGCCGACGACTCCACGCCCTACGCCGCGAGCACGCGGCCCGGCTTCTGGCGCCCCACGGGCTCCGGTGCGGCGGTCACGCCGAACTGGGGCGGGGTCAGGCCGTTCGTCCTGACGTCCGGCAGCCAGTTCTCCCCCGGCCCTCCCGCGAACAAGACCTCCATGGGGGAGCTGCTCGAGAGCCCCGAGTACGCCACCCAGGTCAACGAGGTCAAGGAGTACGGCGGGGTGAACAGCCCGGCCCGCACCGCCGACCAGACGGAGGCCGCCCACTTCTGGGCGAACGACCTGGACGGCACCTACAAGCCCATCGGGCAGATCTACGCGAACACCCGGACGCTGGTCAGGCTGAACAGGATCCAGACGTCGGGCACCGCGAAGCTGTTCGCCCTGCTGTCGCTGTCCCTGGCCGACGCGGGGATCTCCGCCTGGCACACGAAGTACCGGACCGACATCGACCTGTGGCGTCCCGAGAGCGCCATCACGATCGACGGCGACGGCAACCCCGCCACCGTGGCGGACCCCTCGTGGCAGCCGCTGTCCGCCGACCGCTCGGGGAGGCACTTCTCCCCGCCCTTCCCCGCCTACGTCTCCGGGCACGCCACCTTCGCCGGCGCCTGGGAGAAGACCATGCAGTTCTGGTTCGGCAGGGACGCCATGTCCTTCGACGCGGCCACCGACGACCCGTACGCGCAGGGAGTCATCCGCAGCTTCGGCAGCTTCTCCGCCGCCGCGCGGGAGAACGCCCTCGCACGGATCTGGCTCGGCGTGCACTACCGGTGGGACGCCGAGCAGGGCCTGGAGACCGGCCGGCGCGTCTCCGGCCACGTCACCGCGAACCGCCTGGGCGTGAACACCTCCGCGGACTGGATCTCCTTCGGCAGCCCCTACACCCAGACCGGCTGCCCGCAGCAGGGCCGGAAACTCATCGACGAACACCGCTGGTCCCAGTACCGGTGCGACCTGCTGGAAGACGGCGCCAGCTTCAGGCTGATGGTCAGATGACCCCCTGGCTCCCCGCGGTCCCGCGCCGGCGCCCGAAGGGCGCGTGCCCCGGGGGCACCGGCCGCGCCCCCCGAGGTCTCGCGCAGCGGGCGGCACGCGCCTTCCCCGGTATGTGAGCGGGTGGGGGGCTTCCGGGCTCGGCGCAGGTCACGGCACCTGCCGCCGAGCCCGGGAGGCCCCGCGGTGCGCGGCAGGCCCGCCCTGGCGTCCCGGGCCGGACGGCGGTTTTCGTCGGCGTCTGCCGCCGGCCCCGGCAGCGGACGGGTCCCGGCGCGGGAACGTCCACGGGATCCGGCGATCCGGCGCCCGCGCGGCCGACTGACGCCTCCGGCGGCCGGCCTGCGCAGGCCGGGCATCCGGCCGGTCCGTCCCGCGGAGAGCGCGCCCCGGCGCGCCGGGCCGGCCGGTCGCGGTCACGCACGGATGGCGGCCCCCGGTGGCGGCCGCCGGGCCGGCGAAGCGTCCGGCACAGCTGCCCTGGGCGGTGCGGGGCGCAGACGCGGAGGGCTTCGTACGAGCGCATCGACGGCGGCGACCACCTCGGCGACGTGGAGCGGCCGGCCATGGGAGCGGCCAGTGCCGGGCACGTCCCGCACACCATCGCCGACTCGGACGTCGACACCCCCTTCCAGCCGCCGCCGTCGGCCTCTTCCGGCGCGGCATGGGGGCCGGCCGCGCCGCGGACGGCTTCTCCAGCCTGGTGGAACTCATGGAAAAGGCCGGGGAATGGCTCACCCCCGTGCGGCCACCGGTGCTGTGCGTGGACGGGAAGTCCCGGCTCCAGGCGCCGGACCGCTCCCGGTCGGGGCTGCCGACGACGCTCGAGGACGGCCGGTCGTCAGTGGGCGGCGCCGAGTTCGATGCACAGCACGCCGGCGGCGATGAGGCCGATGCCCGCGCCCATGACCTTGGTGAGGGGTTCGCCGAAGAGGACGTGTGAGGCGACGGCGGTCAGGGCGACGCCGCCGGCGGCCCAGACTCCGTAGGCGACGCCGAGGGGGAGACCGCCGTCCAGGGCCAGGGTGAGGCAGGCGAACGCGGCCAGGTATCCGGCGAGGACGGCGGCGAGCCACTTCCTGCCGCCGCCCTGGGAGGCCATGCGCAGGCACAGGGTGGCCGCGACTTCGGTCAGAACGGCGCCGGTCAGGAAGACCCAGGTCACGAGGCCGCTCCTTCCTCGTGGGTCCGGCGGGCGTGTGCGGTCTGCGCGCCGAGTTCGACGCACAGCACGCCGGCGATGACCAGGGCCATGCCGGAGCCCATGACCGCGTTCAGCGGGTCGCCGAAGACGATGGTGGCCAGGACGGCGGTCAGGGCGACGCCGCCGGCGGCCCAGACTCCGTAGGCGACGCCGAGGGCGAGGCCCGCGCGCAGCACGAGGGACAGCACGGTGAAGGATCCGGCGTAGCCGAGGGCGACGACCGCGTAGAGCGCCGGGCGGTCGAGGGCTCCGCGCAGGGAGAGGGTGGCGGTGACTTCGAGCAGGATCGCCGCGGTGAGCAGCAGCCACTTCTTCATCGGGAGGTCTCGTCTTCCAGGAGCTCCTCGGCCACCTCCAGGAGGTGGGCGCGGTCGTGGTCGGGGACGGGGAAGACGCCGGTGGCGGCGGCCGTCCAGTAGCCGTCGGCGAGCAGCCGGGCGGCGGTGAGACGGGCCCGCGCCGCGTCCGTCAGGGTGTCGGGCAGCGCGATCCAGGGCTCGATGCGGCGGACCCAGGTGTCGGTGAGGGCGGTGCGGTAGTGGGCGTCGGAGTGGATCGCGAAGTCCGCGCGGTCGAACGGGGCGGCCAGGGCGACCTCGACGTAGGCGCGGATCCGCTGGTGCGGCGAGGCGGTCTCCAGCGGCCGGCCGAGCCGGTCGAGCAGGAGCTTCTCCCACCGGTCCGCGACGTGGTCGACGACCGCGAGCATCAGCGCTTCCTTGGTCGGGAAGTGGTACATCAGCCCCGGTTTGGTCAGTCCGACCTGCCTGGCCGCCGCCTCCAGGGTGATCGATCCGCCGCCCTCGGCGCGGAGCAGGTCCAGCGCGCCGTCCAGGATCCGGTGCCTCGCGTTCCCCGCCACGCCCTCACTTTACCGACCGGAAGGTAAAGTTCATCGGGGTGGCGGCGGCCACGCCCGGTGGGCACGGCGGCCGGCTGGTCGTCTCCGCGGCGGGCGGAGGCCGCGGAACCGCTCCGAACCGGCACGGGGCCCGGGGGCGCGGACCGGGCCTCCCACGAGGGCGAAGCGCTCTTCTAGACGCCGGTCGTGCCGTCGAGCAGCTCGCGCAGGATGTCCAGATGACCGTTGTGACGGGCCGTCTCCTCGGTGAGGTGGAGGAGGATCCAGCGCAGGTCGACGTGGTGGCCCCCGCGGAAGGCCCGCTCGGCCCGGGTGTCCAGGCTGTTCCCGGCGACCAGTTCGCGGTAACGGGCGCTCTGTTCGGCGTACTCGTCGAGCAACCGCGTGAGCGGGAAGTCGACGGCGATGCGCATCTCGCGGTCGGGATCCTCGTCGGTCCAGGGACCCCGGTCCTCCTCGCCGAGGAAGACCACCTGGAACCAGTGGTACTCGACCCAGCGGAGGTGGTTGATCACTCCGCTCACGGTCATCAGCGGTGAGCCCGGAAGCAGCGCCCTGCGGGCGTTCTCCGCGGAGATGCCCTCGCACTTGGCGCGGGCGGTGTCGCGTGCGTAGTCGAGGAACGTGGTGAGCTGGGTGCGCTCGTCCCACGCGGGAGGTATGTCGTCGATTCTGGTCATCACACGGAGCATTCCCTGTCGCCGCCACCTGTGTCGAGGCGTTTACCGGCGGGCCCGCCCCGAGGTCTCGTGCCGCGTCCCGGCCGCACCCCCGCCGGGCGGGCCCTTCGTCCGTTCCGGGAGTCAAGATCGATTGTCAGTGGCGGGTGAGACGGTAAGGGCACCGAGTTCCGAAAGAGGGGGAGCTGCCATGTCCGGCAACCAGAACTACATCAACCACGTCGCCCTCGTGCTGGACGCCAGTTCGTCCATGTCGCACCTGAGCCGCAAGGTCGTCGAAGTCGCCGACCAGCAGATCGCGTACCTGGCCCGCCGGTCGAGGGAGCTGGACCAGGAGACCCGCGTCACGGTGTACGTCTTCGCGGACACGGTGGAGTGCGCCATCTACGACAAGGACGTGCTGCGGATGCCGTCGCTGAAGCAGCTGTACCGGACCGGGGGGATGACGGCCCTGCTGGCGGCCGCGCTGAAGTCGCAGCGGGAGCTGGCGCAGACGGCCCAGCTGTACGGCGACCACAGCTTCCTGACGTTCATACTCACCGACGGGCAGGAGAACGCGAGCCACCGCTGTCCGGACGCCCCCACCAGGGATCCGCGCGGACTGGTCAAGGCCGTGGCCGAGATGATCGGGACGCAGGAGGACAACTGGACACTGGCCGTCCTCGTGCCGGACCAGATGGGGAAGCGCGAGGCCATGCAGTGCGGTTTCCCGAAGGAGAACATCGCCATCTGGGACGCCACGAGCACACAGGGCCTGGAGGAGGCCGGACAGGTCATCCAGCAGGCCACCGAGAGGTTCATGGTGGGCCGCACCCAGGGCATCCGGGGATCGCGGGCGGTGTTCTCCACGGGTGCGGACGCGGTCAACAAGGACACCATCAAGGCGGCCGGCCTCACCCCGGTGAACCCGTCGGAGTACCAGTTGATCCCGGTGCCCCGTGAGGTGGCGATCCGGGACTGGGTCGTCGAATGCGGGCACGCCTACCGTACCGGCTGCGCGTTCTACCAGCTGAGCAAGTCGGAGAAGATCCAGGCGCAGAAGCAGATCGCTGTGCTGGAGAAGAAGACCGACCGGGTGTACACGGGGCCCGAGGCCCGGGCCCTGCTCGGTCTGCCGGACGTGGAGGTGCGCGTCAAGCCGGACCACAACGACGACTTCACGATCTTCGTGCAGAGCACCAGCGTGAACCGGAAGCTCGTGCCGAACACCCGGCTGCTGCTCATGCTCTGACGGCCTGGAACCTCCCGCCGGACCCCGGATCGCCCGCCCCGGCGCTCCGCCGGCAGCGGAGTGGACGGCCACGGGCACAGCAGGGGAGCGGGTGGGGGCCGCCGGGCACCGGCCGGGTGGCCACCGCGCCGCGCAGCGGTCCGGTGCGGGCAGCCGCCCGGACCTTGCCAAGCACCGCCTCGATGCTGTCGTGGCGGTGTCTCCCGCGGAGCGGCACTCTGCGGGGGCGGTGGACGCGGCCGGTGGCCGGCCGCCTACCGCGGCTGTGTCGCGATCTGGACCAGGTTGCCGCAGGTGTCGTCGAAGACGGCGGTGGTGACGGCGCCCATCTCCAGGGGTTCCTGGATGAAGCGGACGCCGAGGTCGCGCAGGCGCTCGTACTCGGCCCTCACGTCGTCGACGGCGAACTGGACGAGCGGGATGCCGTCCTGGACGAGCGCGTCGCGGTAGGTCCTGGCGGCCGGGTGGCCGACGGGCTCCAGGAGGAGTTCGGTGCCGTCGGGCTCGTCGGGCGAGACGACGGTCAGCCACCGGTCCTTCTCCCCCACCGGGACGTCGTGCTTCTTCACGAAGCCGAGGATGTCGGTGTAGAAGCGCTCGGCCTTTGCCTGGTCGTCGACGAAGACGCTGGTCAGACGGATTTTCATGGGGCGCTCTCCTGTGCTCCGGGTGCGTCGGGCACGAGCCACCGCTCGGTGATCTGCCGCAGCGGGGCCGTGTTGAGGTCGTGGAACTTGTAACGGCCCTCCCGCCTGGTCTCGACGAGCCCGGCGGCCTCCAGCACGGCGAGGTGCTGGGAGACCCCCTGGCGCGAGATGCGGAGCTGGTGCTTCATGCTCAGCCGCGAGCAGATCTCGAACAGTGTCTGTCCGGACTTCTCCGTGAGCTCGTCGAGGATGGTGCGGCGGGTGGGATCGGCCAAGGCTTTGAACAGATCGTCGGCCACCACCACAGGATAGGCAAGTAACTACTTGCCTATCAAGTCGAGGCGGGGCGCGCCCCGAACCGGCCCGCTGCCGGAGCATGCTCCCCCGGTTCGGTGGCCGTGACGCCACCGAACCGTCCCCGACAGCCGCGGCGCCGGCCGGTGCCCTCACCCGCCCCTCGGACGGGACGCGCCGGAGCGGTCACCCCGTGCCGGGGTCTCGCCCACCTCCAGACGCGGCCAGTCCGCGAGGTCCCGCAGCAACTGCCGGTCGTGTGTCGCGACGACGACGGCGGCGCTCGTGCCGCGGATCGCGTCGGTCAGCTCGTCGACCAGCGCCGGCGACAGGTGGTTGGTCGGCTCGTCGAGCAGCAGGACGTCGTGCCGCGCGCCGAGCAGGCACGCCAGCCGGACCCGGTACCGCTGTCCGACCGAGAGGGTGGACAGCGGACGGTCGCGGTCGGCGCAGGCCCCCAGGGCTTCGAGCGCGACGTCGACGCGGCGCTCGGCGTCCCACGCGTCGAGCCGGGAGGCGGCGTCGAGCGCGGCGGTGTAGCGGCCCTCGGCGGCGGGATCGCCCCCGGCCATGGCGAGGGCGGCCTCGTCCAGCGCGGCAAGGGCCGCGAGCGACGCGGCCAGCGCCTCGGATGTCAGGGTGCCGACGGTCTCGCCGTCCCGTGCGGACAGTTCCTGACGGGCCAGGCCGATCGTGCCGGTCCGGTGCACGGTGCCCTCGTCGGGTGTGATCAGCCCGGCGAGGACGTGCAGCAGCGTCGTCTTGCCGCAGCCGTTCTCGCCGACGACGGCGACCCGCGACCGGGGGGGGGAGAGGGTGACGGAGACGTCGTCCAGGACACGCCGGGACCCGCGGGTGACGGTGACGCCCTCGGCTCGGATGTGCGCGTGGCCGTCCGCCCCGGCGGGCAGGGGCATGGCGTCGGGGGTCGGGGGGAGGTTCACGGGATGCTCCGCGGCTCGTGGTGGAGCCGGGCAGCGGGTGGCGGCCGCCCGGCGGGGACCGGGACGGCGAGCGCGGGGTCAGGAGAAAGGCGCCGCCGTCAGCGGGCGGGCCGGATCCTCTGCGACCAGATACCTCGTGCCATAGAAGTCATGTTAACGCTGCCGGGGTTCCGTTCGTCCGGACCGCGTCCGGCCGTGGAGCGGGCACGCGGGATCGCCCGCCCCCCGTCCCCGGTGGCAGCGGGGCGCGGCCCTCTCGTCCGGGCCGGGACGGCCGTGTCCCCCGTCCCCGGACGCCACTCCCCCGCCGCGGGCCCGCTCCGGAACGGGGCGGGCCCGCGTTCAGAGGCTGCCGGTGACGCGGAGCGCGCTGCCGGTGCCCAGGCCGAGACGGAGGGCCAGGGCGAGTGCTTCCTCGAAGGTCACGTCGTCCCCGGCCAGACGGACGGCTGCCAGGGCCGGCGGGACCTCGCGGCGGTCGCACAGCGTGGCCCACTGCCGCCGGGTGAGAGCGAGGTAGCGCAGGCCGCTGAGACCGGCGAGGACGGCCAGGTCGGAGGTCTCGGCACCGGACAGGTCGAGGCCGTGTAGGTTGGGGGCGGTCCTCAGCGGGGTGAGGTCGACCGGGGCTGTGGTGTCCAGCGAGAGGGACGCCAGATGGGGATGGCCTGCGAGCGGAGCGAGGTCGCCGCCGTCGAGGGTGACGCGGAGGGATTCGACGGGCAGGCCGCGCACGGGCGTCAGGTCGGCGGTGGTGGAGCGGTTGAGGTGGAGGCAGCGGAGGCCGGGCGCGGCGGTGAGCGGGGTGAGGTCGACGGTGCCGGCGGCGTCGTTGATGTGGATGGCCTGGAGAGTGGGCGGAACCTCGTCCGGGATGCCGCCGATGATCTGCCGGGTGCCCGGGTCGCCGGCGGGCTCGTTCAGGGAGATGCGGTCGTCGTACTTCTCGTAGGAGCCCTGTTCGAGCAGTTCCAGGTGTTCCTGGAGCAGGGAGGTGACGGAGTCGGCGACGTACTCGGGGCCTTCGTCGTAGTCGCGGCCGGTGAGGATGACCTGGCCGGGCCGCCCGTCGCGGGCGGGGTCCATGTCCACGGCGAGGAAGTTGCCGTCCTCGCCGGTGGCGAAGCGGATCCAGCCGGGGTGGTCCCCGCAGCGGCGGACGGTGTCGGCGGGGGTGGTGTCGAAGACCACGGCGTCCCACTCCAGGTCCCAGCCGTGCCAGGGACGGTCCTGCCAGTCGCGCCACTCGGTGCACTCGGCGACCAGACCCTCCAGGGGCAGCCAGCCGTAGTTCCCGATCAGGTAGCGGTGCCGGTATTCGATGCCGTCCCCGTCGGCGATCAGGTACAGCGCCCGCAGGTCGGCGGGCAGCGGGCGGCCGATGCGGCGTTCGGCCTCGTCGAGCGCGGCGGCGGTGACGGGTGGTGGCAGTTCTTCGGAGTGTCCGAGGATGGCGGCGCGCCGCTCCAGGTAGGCGCGGAACCTCGTCGCGGCCAGCTCCGGGTCGCCGGCCGGGGCGGCGGTGCTCCCTTCCTGGCGGAGGCCGGGCTGCGGCAGGCGGTGGTCGGGATCCAGGACGATCTCGTACCCGCCGCCGTACTCGGGCACGCGGCTGACGGCGCCCGTGAACGTGACGAGCCGGTACTCGCCGGAAGGCAGGCACTCCATCTCCCAGGCGACGGGGTCCCAGCCCCGGTCGTCGCGCACCGCCTCCGCGAGTTCCCTCAGCAGGGGGTGCAGATCGGGGCGCCCCCCGGGGACGTGCGCGCCGTGGAGCGTGTAGCCGCCGGTGATTCCGCTTCCGCCGCTGCCCGCGTGCCCCGAGAACACGGCGCGGGTCCAGTCCTCCGGCGCGTTCGCGGCGATCCGCTCGGCCATGCGGTGGGCCGCCTGCTCGACCATGTGCTGCTGCTCCCGTTCTGTCGGCGATGCCGGTCATCCTGGCAGGGACCACTGACACGCACGGCCGCGGGCTCTCCCGACGCCCCGCCCGCCGTGCGGTGCCGGAAGCCGGTGCGGCAGACTCCTCGACGGCGGCCCCGGACCGCGGCGCACCCCGCCGGCACGGCGGAGGGCGTTCTGAGCGAGAATCACCCCACCCGCACCGGACCCGCCTCTTCGGGGCAGGCCGTCGATCGGTGCGGTCCGCGCAGACGATCGAGGAACACCGAGGAACATCAGGGAACATCGGGCGACCTCGAGGAACTTCGAGGAACATCGGGCAACTTCGAGGAACTTCAGGGAAAGAAGCATCCAACGACGTGGGCATCATCGGTGACAGCCTGAGCAAGGCCGAGCAGCGGATCTTCACCCGTCCCATCCCCCGGACGGCACCCGCGCAGATGCGCTTCCTGGTCAGGAGCGAGAAGAGCACCCGGGCCGTCGCGCGGCTGCTGGGGATCTCCCAGCGCACCGTGGAACGGTATGTGAAGGGGCAGATCAAGCGGCCGCGTCCGGAACTCGCCGACCGCCTGGCCCGCGAGGTGCGGGCGCGCTGGCAGCCCAGGGTTCGGGAGCGGGCCCGCCGCCGGGCCGCCACCACCGACGGCATCACCGTCGAGGCCCGTGCCCGGTTCGGGTTCACCGCCGCTCCCGGTTCCACCGACGACGGCCGGATGCGGCGGATCACCCGGCACCTTCCGCCCGACTACGCCGCCCGCCTCTTCGAGGCCCAGGCCGCCGGCGCTCCGGAGGACCGGCTCCGGGCCGTGGTCGCCGAGGGCCTGCAGGAGGAGTACTTCCGCGACGGCGGCCGCCGCGCCCCGGGTCTGCTGGTGGAGTTCACCGACATCGACTACATCGAACTCGACTACTGAGCCCGCCTCCCGGGACGGCGGGCGCCCTCCGCGCAGCGCGGGGCGCTTCATCCGACGGGTGGCCGGTTCGCCCGGCCGGGCCGGACGTTCCGGCCGGGCTCTCCGGTCGGGGGCGGTCCCCGTCCGGCGGCGGTGCGGTCCCGTCGCGGAGCGGATGCATACGATCGCCGGCATGACGCTGCGACCCGTGATGGTGAACATCAAGGCCCTCGATGCCCCGGCGGTCGGCCGGTTCTGGGCGGAGACGCTCGGCTGGAGTGCCTACAGCCCCGGCGCGACCACCTATGTCGGCCCCGCCGGCGGCCTCGTCTGGCCGGATCCGGTCTTCCTCGGTGTCGACGTCGTTCCCGTCCCGGAACCCAAGACGGCGGCGAAGAACCGTGTGCACCTCGACCTCGCCACCGCCTCCGCGGCCCATCAGGCGGAGTTGGTGGCGCGTCTGAAGACTCTCGGGGCGACGCCCGCCGACGTGGGCCAGGGCGACGTGCCGTGGACGGTGCTGGCCGACCCGGAGGGCAACGAGTTCTGCGTGCTGGAGCCCCGGGAGGCCCACCGGGACACCGGGCCGATCGCCGTAGTGGTGGTCGACTGCGCCGATCCGCGGGCGATGGCCCGGTTCTGGGGGGAGGCGCTGGACTGGACGCTGCACGAGGTGACCGACGACCATGCGGTGCTGCGCTCCGCCAAGGGAGTCGGCCCGTACCTGGAGTTCCTCCGCACGTCCGGCGTGAAGACCGTGCCGGACCGCGTCCACCTCGACCTGCTGCCGTATCCCGGTGACGACAAGGCGGCGGAGGTGGCCCGGCTGCGGGCCCTCGGCGCCACCGACCTCGACCTCGGCCAGGGCGACGTGCCGTGGACGGTGCTGGCCGACCCGGAGGGCCACGAGTTCTGCGTCCTCGCCCTGCCCTGACGGACCGCCCTGACCGGCCCGGCCGGCCCGGCTGCCCTGACGCGGGGCCCCGACGGTGCCGTGGCACGTGAGCCCCGTGTGCTCGTGCGCCGTGGCCCCGGGGTGGGCCGGCCGGGCGGGTAGGGTCGCGCGCATGTGGGAGGGGCTGGAAGCGGTCGACTGGGCGGGCCTGGAGCACAACTACGGACCCACCGGGGACGTGCCGGGCCTGCTGCGCCGGCGCGCGGGGCCGGACCGGGCGGACGCGCAGGAGGCCGCGTCCGAACTGTTCGACCTGCTCTACCACCAGGGCGGCTGGATCTGTCCGGCCGCCACGGCCGCGCTGCCCTTCCTGCTCCGTCCGGCCGCCGCCCCGCGTGTGCCGAGCCGCCGCGCGGTGCTGGAACTGGTGGCGGAGCTGGCAGGGGAGGCCGGGCAGGTCGCCGAGGGGTTCCTGGATCCCGGCTGGCCGTCGGCCTGGGAGCGGGCGCTGCCGGAGGTGCTCGCCCTGCTGGCCGATCCCGCACCGGAGATCCGGCGGGCCGCGGCCGACGTGGCCGGTGTGCACCAGCCCCGGCGCGGACGTCCTCCCCGCACTCCTGCGGTGCCGGCGGGCGGAGAGCGATCCGGTGACCCGGCTCGACCTGGTCCTGGTCCTGGCCCTCGGCCGGGCGGTCCGGCGGGAGCCGGCCGGCGACCGGTCCGACGAGACCGGCGCCCTTCTCCGCTCGTTGCTCGGCTCCCCCGAGCCGCAGCTCCGGCTGGCGGCGGTGCACGCGCTCGCGGCCGGCGACCCGGACTTCGCGGCGGGGCGGCTGGAGCTCGCGCTGGACGCGGTCCGTCATCCGAGCGTGGCGTTGTGGCGGCACACCAACTCGGTGGGGAGCGGGGTGCGGGGTGTCCAGCACTGAGCCTCCGCCAACTTGAAGATGGAGGTCAAAGGGCTGGTGTGACGGCCTTCCAGGTTGCTCACGCGGGTAATCAGCGGTTGTCTGCGGAGTGGATCATCTGTCAGCGGTTGACCTCAAGGTCCGTCAGGACAAGCAGGGCGCGTAGAAGCCGGGTCGCGCGGGCGGGGTCGGTGCGGAGCTTGGTGAGGGTCCGCCAGTTCTTCAGGTGGGCGAAGCCGTGCTCGACCGGTGCGCGTCCGACGGCGAGGACGCGGTGGGCGGCGCCGGGGTGAGCTTGTGGGTGCGGCTGGCGATGAAGCCGGTGACGGCGGTGGTGGCCGGCCGGGCGCGGTCAGGTTTCGGAGCTGTGATCGGCTTCAGGCTTGGGGAAGGCGACGCTGATGCGTGTGCCGTGGTCCAGCCGGCTGTCGAGGTCGATGTGGGCGTGGTGGTGTTCGGCGATGGCGGTGGTGATGGCCAGGCCGAGGCCGGTGCCGCCGTGAGTGCGGCTGCGGCCTTTGTCGGCTCGGTAGAAGCGGTCGAAGACATGGTTGACGGCGTGGGCGGGGATGCCGGGTCCGTTGTCCTGGACGGTGAGGATGACCTGGCTGTCGCCGGTGCGCAGTTCGACGGTGCAGGGTGCGGCGGGTGGTGTGTGCATGCGGACGTTGCTCAGGAGGTTGGCGAGTAGGCTGCGTAGCTGCGCCTCGTCGCCGAGGACGGTGACGCTGTCTTGGATGTGCAGGGTGTAGGGGCGGGCGGGTTCGACGGCTGCGGCGTCGCAGACGGAGTCGGTGACGATGCGGCTGAGGTTGACGGGCTCCAGGGGCGCTTCGCTTTCCTCGTCGAGGCGGGCGAGCATCAGCAGGGCTTCGACGAGTTTGCCCATGCGCTGCACTTCCGCGTGCATGCGGTCGATGGCCTCGTCGACGGAGGCTTTGTCGGGCAGTGCTCCGTGCTGGTAGAGCTCGGTGTAGCCGCGCAGGGACTGCAGCGGGGTGCGCAGTTCGTGGGAGGCGTCGGCGACGAAGCGGCGCATGCGTTCTTCGGATGCCTCGCGTGCGGCCATGGCGCTTTGGATCTGGTCGAGCATGGCGTTCAGCGCGTGGGCGAGGCGGCCGACCTCGGTGGTGGGGGCGGTGTCGGCCGCGGTGATCCGGCGGGTGAGATCACCGGAGGCGATGGTGTCCGCGGTATCGGCGGCGTGCTCCAAGGGCCGCAGTGCCCGACGGACCGCCAGGGTGCTGACCACGGCCACCATGCACAGGCCGGTCAGTTCGGTTGCCACGATCACGACCCCGTTGGCGGTGGCGAGCCAGGCCAAAGCGGTTGCGGCGAGAGCGAGTGCGCACAGGGCCGTGACGAGGGCGCCGATCCGGGTCCGCAGGGGCCGCTGTCGCAGAAGCCGCCTGCCTCGCCCCGTGGCCACAGTGGCACGCAGGCGCGCGATCAGCCTGTGAGGGGGAGTACGGGAGGGGCGGGCCGCAGGGGTCATCGGGGTTCCCGGATGCTGTAGCCGACTCCGCGCTGGGTGTGGATCAGGGCGGGGCCGAGACTGTCGATCTTGCGGCGCAGGTAGCTGATGTACGTGGCGACGACGGTGTCGTCGCCATTGAAGTCGTAGGACCACACGTGGTCGAGGAGCTGGGCGCGGGGGACGACGCGCCCGCGGTGCAGCATGAGGTAGCGCAGCAGGCGGAACTCGGTCGGTGACAGGTCGATGGCGGTGCCGGCCCGGTGGACGGTGTAGGTGGCGGAGTCGAGTTCCAGGTCCGCGACGCGCAGGACCGGGTCGGTGCCGGCCCGGGGGCGGGTGCGGCGCAGTACGGCTTGGATACGGGCGGCGACCTCGTCCAGGCCGAAGGGCTTGGTGATGTAGTCGTCGCCTCCTGATGTCAGGCCGCGGACCAGGTCCTTGCGTGTGTCGCGGGCGGTGAGGAAGACCACGGCCTGCGGCAGTCCGTCCTGGCGCAGACGGTGCATGACCTCGAAGCCGTCTCCGTCGGGCAGCATCACGTCCAGCAGGATCAGCTCGGGAAGGAAGTCACGCGCGGCGGCGAGGGCTTCGTGAGCGGTCGCGGCGGTGCGTACGTCGTAGCCGACGAAGCGCAGGAACCGGCTGAGCGTGTCGAGGATCGCTGGTTCGTCGTCGACCACGAGCAGCCTTCCTTCGAAGGTCGGGCCGGGATTACGGCCGGTGTCGGTGTGTGCTGTGGCATCGCCTGGCATCGGGGGCTTCACTTCCTGCTGATCATCGGTGTTCTGTTCGATCGTGGCCGATCTCCGGGCCGTCTTCCATGTGAGTTCCGTGGGAAGAGGGCCGCCCGGGCTCCGAACCAGCGCTGTCGCCCGAACCGCCGTTCTAGCGTGGATGGCGCCTCGTAGCGGGCCTGGCCCGGCCGGTTCAGGGGATGAGCCGGCCGGGCCTCCCCGTCCTCCTCCTCGTCAGCACATCATCTGGGGGCTTTTGCGTGTCTACACTGCTCTACCGGCTCGGCCGTGGGTGCTTCCGGCATCGAAAGGCCGTCCTCGCCGCCTGGCTCGGTCTGCTCGCGGTGGTGGCGGTGACCGCGCTGAGCGTGATGAAGCCGTTCACCTCCGCTACCACCATCCCGGGCACCGAAGCCCAGCGCGCCCTCGACGTCATGGAGGAGGAATTCCCCTCCACCGACGAGTCGCATGTCACCGGCAAGATCGTCATACAGGCGCCCGCCGGACAGAAGATCACTGCGAATGCCTCCGCGCAGGCGGTCGCCGACCTGTCCGAGAAGGCCGCTGACGCCCCCGGCGTGGTCTCGGTGACCGGCCCTGCCGCCCAGAGCGGCACCGTCTCACCTGACGGCCGCACCGGCATCATCGAGATCGTCTTCGACGCCGAAAAGGCCGACGGCATCCCCGGCGTGACCTTGCTCACCCTTCAGGAAGCAGCGCACCATGCTCGCAGTGCGGGACTTACCGTGGAGACGGGCGGGGACGCGTTCACGCCCCCGGTCGAGGTGATGGGCCCGGGAGAGATCATTGGCGTTCTGATCGCCCTGGCCGTGCTGATCCTCGTCTTCCGGTCCCTGCGCACCGCCGTCATCCCGATCGCGACCGCGCTGGTCGGCGTGGCCGTCGGCGTGCTGTCCCTCCTTGCGATGACCAGCGTGATCACCATGGACAGCACCTCCATCACCCTGTCGGTGATGCTGGGCCTGGCCGTGGGCATCGACTACGCCCTGTTCATCGTCTCCCGTCACCAGACCCAGGTCCGCGAGGGCATGGATCCGGAGGAGTCGGCCGCTCTCGCCACCGGCACCGCCGGCGGCGCGGTGGTCTTCGCCGGAGCCACCGTGGTCATCGCCCTGGCCGCCCTCGCCGTGGTGAACATCCCCTTCCTCACCGTCATGGGCCTGGGCGCCGCTGCCACCGTCGTCGTGTCCGTCCTGATCGCCACCACCCTGCTGCCCGCCCTCCTGGGCTTCATGAGCCGGCGCATCACCTCCAGCCGCGTTCCGGCGCTGGCCCGCTCCGCCGCACGCGCCCAGCGGCGCCAGGCCGATCCCCGAAGGACCCCCGCGGCCCGCCGCTGGGCCACCGCGACCACCCGTCGGTCCTGGCGGGTACTGATCCTGTGCGTCCTGGGCCTGGGCATCCTCAGCGTCCCGGTCACCGACCTGCAACTCGGACTCGGCGGCGGCCCCGACCCGCGCAGCTCCGCCGGCCGCGCCCAGAAACTGATCGACGACAGCTTCGGCCCCGGCCACAGCGGCCCTCTGGTCGTCCTGGCCCAGGGGCCCGACAAGACCACCACGACCACCGCCGCACAGCAGGCAGCCGACCGGATCAAAACCCTTCCCGGCGTCGTCTCCGTCTCCCCGCCCATCGCATCCGACTCGGGCAACGCCGTCCTGCTCCAGGTCACCCCCTCCTCCGGCCCCGACACACAGGCCACCGCCACCGTCCTGTCCGAGATCCGCAGCGCACGCGACGGCATCGAGCAGCAAACGGGCACCCAGCTGAATGTCACCGGCAACACCGCAGTCAACATCGACGTCGCCGACAAGCTCTCCGCCGCCCTGCCCGTCTACTGCCTGCTGGTGATGGGCCTGGCCCTGCTGCTGCTCACCGTCGTCTTCCGGGCCATCGCCGTGCCCCTGAAGGCCGCACTCGGCTTCCTGCTCTCCCTCGGGGCCTCCCTGGGCGTCCTCGTGGCGGTCTTCCAGTGGGGCTGGCTGGCCGGCCCCCTCGGCATCGCGGACACCGGGCCCGTCCTGAGCTTCCTGCCCATGCTGCTCGTGGGCATCCTGTTCGGCCTCGCCATGGACTACGAGGTCTTCCTCGTCTCCCGCATGCGCGAGGAATACACCCACGGCAAGCCTCCCACCGAAGCGGTCATCCGCGGCTTCGGCCACAGCTCCACGGTCGTCACCGCCGCAGCCCTCATCATGATCGCCGTCTTCGGCGGCTTCATCCTCGCCGAAATGCAGGTCATCAAGGGCATGGGCCTGGCCCTGGCCGTCGGCGTCCTCGTGGACGCCTTCATCGTCCGCATGACCCTCGTACCGGCCGTGATGGCCCTGCTCGGCCACAAAGCATGGTGGCTCCCGCGCTTCCTCCAGCGCACCCTGCCCAACGTCGACGTAGAAGGCGAACAGCTCACGCGCCACGCCACCACCCCGCAGACCCTGCCCCACCACACCCCGCAGACCGTCTCCGCCCTGCCCGACAGGTACAACCAGTGAGGTAGTCCTCGAGACCCAAGCACCGTGCCGAGCTGACGTCGCATTCACACCCGAGCCACGTCAGCGCGGCCAGGTCCCCAAGCGAGCTGTCCCAGCGGGAGAAGAGTCAGGGCGTGCACGGTGCCAGCGCGTACGCATCGCCCCCGCTCACGCGACCCGTCTCCTGCACACCCTGTTCGTTCTGATGACCCCGAAGTCAACCACTGACAGATGATCTACTCCGCAGGCAACCGCTGACTACCAGCGTGAGCACCCTGGAGGCCCGTCACACCAACCCTTTGATCTGAATCCTCAAGTTGGCGGAAGCTCACTCAGTAAGCTTCCGCCGGGACTGTAAATCGTTCGGTGTAACTCCCGATCATGGAGGATGCATCGATGACCAGTGAGAACGTGGCCGAGCAGGACGCTGTCGAGTCGGCAATGGCTATGTCGGCGAAGGCCGTGGACGACCAGCTGATCGACGAGCTGGTGGGGCGGGCCCAGGCCGCGGACCATCGTGCAGACCTGCGTGGTGCATCTGCTGCGGAACTCCTTCCGCTATGCAGCCCGCCAGGACTGGGACAAGATCGCCAAGCTCCTCAAGCCCGTCTACACGGCGCCGACCGAGGAGGCCGCCCTGGAGCGGTTCGCCGAGTTCGCCGACGTCTGGGGCCGGAAGTATCCGGCGATCGTGAAGCTGTGGGAGAACGCCTGGGAGGAGTTCACCCCATTCCTGCGGTTCGACACCGAGATCCGCCGCATCGTCTGCACCACGAACGCGATCGAGTCGGTGAATGCCCGCATCCGGCGGGCGGTCAAGGCCCGCGGGCACTTCCCCAACTAGACCGCCGCCCTGAAGTGCGTCCACATGGCGATCATGTCGCTCGATCCCACCGGCAGAGGCCAGGCCCGCTGGACCATGCGCTGGAAGACCGCGCTGAACGCCTTCGACATCACCTTCGACAGCCGCCTGCCGGCAGCCCGTCAGCAGCCCAACTACCCCAGTTGCACCGCTCGTTTGACAGACCCGTGGGCGGAGGCTCACTGGACGGCGGCGCTGTTCACCGGCCCCTCCCCCGCCTTCGCCCTGGGGCTGCTGGCCGACCACCCCGACCAGGAGCAGCGGATCGGTGCCCTGGCGCAGGCGGGCGGGCTGCTGTCGCAGTGGCATTCGCCCGCCGGCGCGCTGTTGCCGGCCATCGTGGCGCGGCTGGACGATCCGGTTGCCGAGGTGCGCTACCGGGCGGCCGAGCTGCTGGCCTGCCTCGGCCCGTCGGCCGCCGGCCACGCCGACGCGGCCCTGTGGGCGCTGGCCCGGACGAACGACCCGCGCTGCCTGCCGGGGCTGGCCGAGCGCGTGTCCGGCGCCCGGTCCGGTTTCGCGTCCGCCGCCGCCCACTACGGCAGTGCCCGTGACGCCTTCCACCATCCCGCTCTGCCCGCCCTCCACGAGGTGCTCACCCTCCTCCCGGACCATGCGGAGACGCTGCTGCCGGCGGTCTGCGCCCGGCTCGGCCCCGCCGAGGACGTCCGGCTGGTCCGCGGGCTCTGCGACGTGCTCGCCGTCTGGGGGCCCGCCGCGGCGGCGGTACCGCGACTGCTCGGTCTGCTGGAGGACGAGCAGAGGTGGGCCGCGGCGGCGACGGCCCTGGCCGGCATCGGGCCGGCGGGCAGCGGGGGACGCGACCTGCTGCTGGCCCGGTCGCTCTCCGGCGGCGCGGACGCGGAGCTCGCCGCCTGGGCGTACTGGCGGATCGGCGGAGAGCCGGGCCAGGCCCTGAAGGTGCTGGGGCCGGCCGCCACCGAGGGCCGCTTCCCCCATCCCGCCCTGCGCAGGCTGGCCGATCTCGGCCCGCACGCCGCCGGCTTCGCCGACCGGCTCCGGACGATGGCCGACGCGGCCGAACCCTGGACCGGGATCGAGGCCGCGCACGCCCTCTGGGCCGCGACCGGCGAGACCGGGAGCACCGTCCCCGTCCTCCTGGAGGCCGTACGGGACCTGGCCGACGGCGTCTGCCGACCGGTCATGCTCCCCGCCGTGCGCCGTCTGACCCGGATGGGGCGCGCCGCCCGGCCCGCGGCCCGGCACCTGCGCGATCTGCCCGCGAGCGACCGGCGCCTGCACTACTTCGGCGGCTGGCGCGCCTTCACCGAGGACGAGTCCCTCCGCGCGGCCGTCGACGAGCTGCTCGCCGCGGCCGGCTGAGATCCGGGACGGATCCCACTCCGTGTCTCCGGGAGGTTCCCTCCGGGGCGCGGTCCTGTGGTACGGGGTCCGGTGGTACGGGGTCCGGGCAGGGGGCTCCGCGGTCACCGGGGGCGGTGCTCCGCGTGGTGCTCCGGGAGTTCGCCGGCTTTCCCCGGCCCGGCCGGGGCGGCTCGGGCATACTGGGGTACGCGCACTTCGCGTACAGGTGTGGTGAGGCCCCGGCGGACTGCCGGGGCCTCACTGCTGTGCGGAGCCGGTCGGCGGCGGTGTCAGGCCACCGACTGCAGGCGTCCCTTGCCCGCTCGCGGGGGGCGGCGCCGGTACTGGGGCACCTGGATGGGGGGAGGACCTCCGGCGGCCAGCACTTTGGTGAGCTCCGTGCTCATCTCGTGCTCGCTCTCGTAGCCGGCGATGGCGGGGTTGAGGGCGTAGCGGTGGCCGCGGCCCGCTCCCGAGCGCTGGACGATGCCCCGGCGGACGAGCAGTGCCATGGCACGGCTGACAACGGCCTGGTCGACGTTGAGGAGGTCCGCGATCTCGGCTTGGCGGAGGGGCACCGCTCCGCCGGGCTGCTGCTGGGCGACCATGACCGACAGCACGTTGATCGCCGTCGGGGTCAGTTCCAGCCGGTGCAGCATGGCGAGCAAGTCAGTGGCCATCAGCATGGCGTGGTTCCTTTCGTCAGGCCGTGTCACCGAGGGAGAACGGGCACAGGTCTCCTGCCAGCTCGTCGGGGAAGTGTGTGTCCAGTTGCATGGCCCTTAGCTCGGCGAGCAGTTGCTGCTGCTCCTCGCCGTTGCCGTTGAAGGCTACCCGAGGGTTGAGCTGGTAGGTGCTCCGCTTCACCTTGCGGAGGAGGTTCTTCTCGCACAGGGCGCTGAGGGCCAGGCCGATGCTGGTGCGGCCGACCCCGATCTCCTCGGCGATCTCGGCCTGGGTCGCCGCGATGAGGCCGCGTTTCTGCCGGCCGATGAGGTTGGACAGGACGGCGGTCTGCAGGGGGCTGATGATGCGCTTCATCAGGCAGTAGGGCAGGACGTACCGGGTGAAGTAATTGCTCACCAGGGAGTAGCCGTCCTTGCCGAGCATGTCGTGCGGAGGACGGCGGTAGACCACCGCTTTGACCGCGTGGACGGGGCTCGTGCCGAACTGCTCCGCGATCCGCCGGGCGAGGTCCTCGTTGTGGGCCGCGCCGGCGGGCTGCACCTGGGTCGGGGCGGGCCTGGGCGGCCGGCCGCGAGGGGTCCGAGCTGGTTGCACTCCATGATCCTTTCGCGTACAGGTGCCCGGCACTGTAACGAAAAGTTGATTCTGGAGTCATAAAACACGCCCAGGACATGACACCAGCGTCAAGTTTTTGTCGCCGACTGCCGACATCGGGCCTGGATGGGCCCGGGACGCCGGGAGCCCCGGGCCGGGTCGCGACCGGCGCCGAAACTTGTCCCCATCGTCAAGTTTTCGCCGAGAGTTGATCTCAGGATCAAGTTTCACCCCGTAATGTCGGCCGTGATGGGGCATCCAGGGGGGCGTAATGTCGGTGGCCACCGACATTACGTTTCGCAAAAGCGCAGGTCAGAGGGGGAAATCGCAAAATTCCTCTTACCAAAAAAGGCCCGCGCCGAACGCCTTCCCGTCACTGCCCTCTTGGTTGGTGCCCGGCTCGGCGACCGGCCGGGGGCCGCCGACCGGGACGGTCCGACCGTCACCGGGGAATCCGGCTCTCACGGTCACACTGCCCGACATCCCTCCCCGTTCTGCCCGCACCACCGAACGTCAACCCCGATGGCGGTGCGGCCGAGCAGCCGCCCGCACTGGTCACCCCCGCCCCATCGGGCCGCAACCGCGTTCCGTCTTTCCCGCCCGGGCACCACCGTCCGCCGCCGACGGCGAGGACCGCCCCGTCGGGGCACCGCAGGCCCGCCAGGGCCGAGGAGCCGCCGACCCGGGCGCAACCCCGGCCGGCCTGCCGAGACTGCGCCAGAGACACGGTGCCGGTGCCAGGACCGCCGGGTGATCACCGGAGCCCGGACGGGACCGGAAGCCCTGCGGCGGCCGTGAGCCGTCCGCCGGAGACACGGGACGCGCGTGTACGGGTTCCCTGCTGCCGGACGCCCTGAGCGTCAACTCGCGGCACGCGGTCGGTCCGACGTCGCTCCCCGTCCCAACACGCGGTTTCAAAACCGGGTTTTGAAACCGCGGGACTACCGGGCATCGCCGGGCAGACGTCAAAACCCGGTTTTGACGCGCTCGAAGAGCACCCGCAGTGCTTCACTTCGCGCACCTCGTGCCATGCTGTCCCAGTCCGCCAGTACTGGTCCAGCAGGACCGGGAAGCACACGGAACCAATGGAGTACCGCTCATGGCACGGATCACCGCGCTCATCAACCGCAAGGGCGGAGTCGGCAAGTCGACTCTGACCGTCAACACCGCGGCCATCACCGCCAACGTCCTCGGTCCCTCCCCCGAGGGGGAGCCCGACTACGTGGCCGCCGTCTCCGCAGACCCCCAGGGCTCCGCCACATGGTGGTCCGAGCGCGTCGGGGACGACCTTCCCTTCTCGTTCATCCAGACCAAGTCCCGTGCCGACCTCGAGTTCTTCCCCGAGCTGAAGAAGTCCCGGAAGGTCAAGCACGCTTTCATCGACACCCCCGGTTGGATGGACCTTCCCGAGGACGAGAGGCAGCGGGCCGGTGACCCCTTCGGGGACAGCGCCGCCGCCGACGCGATGCGCGCCATCCTGAAGATCGCCGACGACATCATCGTCCCCATCGAACCCGAGCCGCTCGGGTTCATGCCCACCCGCGACACCATCGAGGAGGTCGTCAAGCCGCTCGGCCTGCCGTACTGGGTCGTCATCAACAACTGGGACCCGCGCGACGGGGAGGCCGACCTCGAGCAGACGAAGGACTTCGTCCGCGCCCAGGGCTGGAAGCTCGCCAACACGGTCATCCGCCACTACAAGGTCCACACCCGGGCGGCTCTGGAAGGCACCGTCGTCACCCAGTACAAGAAGAACCGCGTGGCCATGGAGGCCCGCGAGGACTTCTACCAGCTGGCGCTCGAGATCGGAGCCGGGAGGAAGGGGCGCTGATGGCGGCAAGCAAGAAGAAGACGGCCTGGACCGACCTGCTCGGCACGAAGCCCCCGGCCGCTGCCAAGGAGACCGACGCGGCCGACGAGCCCCAGCAGCCTCCCGTGACGGTGCTGATGCACACCATCGTCGGGAACCCGGAGAACCCGCGGTCGGAGGAGGACTACACCGACGACGACCCGGAGTTCCGCGAGCTGAAGGCCTCCATGAAGGAGATCGGTCAGCTTCAGCCTCTCGCCGTGGTCTCCCGCGGCGTGTACGAGCGGGCCAAGCCGGAGGTCCTCACCCAGGCCAGACCGAAGGTCAGGGAGCAGCTCCGCAAGGCCGACTGGGTGGTGATCACCGGCAACCGCCGTCTGGCCGCCGCCCGCCAGCTCGGGTGGACCCGCGTCGACATCCGGGTCCAGGACCAGCTCGGCGACGAGGAGGGGCGACTCGACGACGCCGTCATCATCGAGAACATCCACCGCAAGAACATCGCCCCCATCAAGGAGGCCGAGTTCCTCAAGCGGATGGTGGAGAAGTACGGCTCTCAGGACAGGGTCGCCGAACGCATCGGCAAGTCGCAGATGTACGTCTCCCACCGGCTCTCGCTGCTGAAGCTCGCCCCCGACATCCAGGAGCAGGTCGACGCCGGGGAGCTGAAGCTGAAGGAGGCCCGCCAGCTCGCCAGCCGGACCGAGGACCACGCAGAGCAGCGGGCACAGGTCGCCGAGATCAAGAGACGAGCCGCCGAGCCCAAGCCGCGGCGGAAGCCCGAGACCGCGCCGGTTCAAAACCCGGTTTTGAACCCGCCCGTGGACGGTGAGGAGACGACGCCGTCGGCGGCCGTTCAAAACCCGGTTTTGAACCCGTCCGCGAGCGGTGACGAGCCGGCATCCCCGGCGGCCGTTCAAAACCCGGTTTTGAACCCGCCGTCCCGGACCGGGTCCGCGGGGGCGGTACCCGAGCCCCGGGCGGCCCGCGGCGCTGGTGAGGTGGAGCCGAAGAGGGAAGCGGACCTGCCGCACAGCGGTCCGTCGTCCATCGTCGAGCAACTGGCGCGCATGGACGAGGCGACCTTCTTCGAAACCGTCCGGCTGCTGAACCAGCAGGCCCGGCTGCGGAACGCGGAGATGTTCCGCACGATGCTGAAGGAACTCGAGACGGCGTAGAAGCCGGTCGCGGTTTCCCGTCGACCGATCGGTCCGGCTGCCGCAGCCTCGCGCGTGCGGCAGCCGGACCGCGGTCTTCGAGGGGCCCTGGAAGGCCTGCTGATGACTGTGCCCTGAGTGCTGTGCAGCACTCAGGGCACAGTCATCAGCAGGCCGCTTCGAGGCGGTGCCGGTGGAACCGCTGCCCCGGGCGACGAGTCGGCGGATGGCCGTGTGCCGCGTCTCCGGCCGGGGACAGCCGACGCGGGACGTCCGCGCCGGCCACGGTTCTTCCCGTCTCCCCCTGCGCGCTCAGAGGGCCTCCCCCGCCGGCTCGTCGTCCGGGGATCGGTTGTTCTGGGCGGGGACGGTGTGCTCGTAGGCGCGGGACTGGAGCAGGTAGGCGTCGCGGAACGCGCCGGTTCCGGTGGCCGGGTCCATGAGCTGCTCGAAGGTGCCGGCCTCGGCGACGCGGCCCCGGTCGAGGACGTAGATCAGGTCGGCGTGACGCACCGAGTGCAGCCGGTGGGTGATCAGGACGACCGTCTGGCCCTGGCCGGCGAGATCGCGGATCCGGTCGAAGACCCGCTGCTCGGCGACCGGGTCCAGCGCGCTGGTGGGCTCGTCCACGATCAGCACCTCGGCGTCGCGGTAGCGGGCGCGGGCGATGCCCAGGCGCTGCCACTGGCCGCCGGAGATCTGGTGCCCGTCCTTGTAGCCGCGGGCGAGCAGGGTGTCCAGTCCCCTCGGCAGTGTGGCGAGAAGACCGTCAGCACCGGCGTACGCGGCGGCGGCCTCGATCTCCGCGTCGTCCATGGGGGCCGCGGGGCGGCCGATGCCGATGTTGACCCGGGCGGTGAACGGCCACCGGTGGAAGTCCTGGGCGACCATGGCCACCCGCCGGAAGATCTGGGCGCGGTCCGCCTCGCGGGAGTCGACGCCGTCCCACAGGATCCGGCCTTTGCCGGGGTCCGGCTGGTACAGCCCGCACAGCAGCTTCACCAGCGTGGACTTGCCGCTGCCGTTGCTTCCGACCAGCGCGACGATCCTGCCGGTGGGAATGGTGAGGTCCACTTCCCGCAGGGACGGCTCCGGAGCGGTGCTGCCGGGATAGGTGAAGGTGACCTTCTCGAAGCGGATCTCCCGGACCCGCTCGGGCAGGTCACGTCCCCGCGCCGGGATGGCCCGCCGGGCCGCTTCCCGGCACAGGGTCTCGAAGTCGGCCACGAACAGGGCCTCCTGGTGGAGGTCGGTGATCTGGAGTACGAGCTGGTCGAGGGAGGCGGAGCCGGTGCGGATGGCCAGGACGGCGGTGCCGGCCACGGACAGCTCCGTTCCGCCGAACCACACCAGCAGACCGAGCACGCCGTAGGTGGCGACGGTGGCCACCCCGGTGGCGCCGTCCGCGAGCAGCCCCTTGCGGGCGGCCGCGCGGGCCAGGCGGGTCTGCTCGCGCTCGCTGGTCTCCGCCATGCCGCGGAAGTGGGTGAGGAGGAACGGGCCGACGTCGTGCACCCGCACTTCGGCGGCGGCCTGCTGGTCGATCAGCAGCCGGCTCAGGAGCTGGCCCGCGCGGGCGTGCTGCACGAACTGGTGGAAGCTGACGTAGCGCATCTTGGCGATCGTCAGCGAGCTCCAGGCGCTCGGCAGGGTCATCGCCACCAGCAGCGGCAGCAGCGCCGGGTGGAGGACGGTCAGCACACCGGCCGCGGCGGCGAGCGAGATGAGGGAGGTGAGGACCGCGGTGCAGTACCTGACCATCCGGCGGGCCGAGTCCGCGCCGTAGCCCGCGGAGTCCAGCAGCCGGTGGAACTCGTCGTCCTCGATCGCCGCCAGTTCCACCCGCGCCACCAGCGACAGGTACCGCTCGGTGGCCACCCGCTGCACCTTGGGCTCCAGCGCTCCGGTGGCCGCCGTCGACGCGGACCGCAGCAGCGACCCCAGCAGTGCGGTCACGGCCGCCGCCGTCAGCGCGGGCACCGCCGCCGACAGCCGCTGCGCCGTCGTCCCGTCGGTCAGCAGGTGCCCCAGGACGGTGTTGACCGCGACCAGTCCGACGGCCTGCGCGATGCCCCGTCCGAGCTCCGAGAGCCACACCGTGCGCAGCGCCCGGGCGTCGGCTTGGTGGGCCAGCCGCACCGCGGTGCCGACGAGTTTCGGCAACATGCGGGCCATGGACCACAGCCCCAGGGTCAGCCAGGCCCCCTGGTGCCGGCTCCACCCCACGTCGTAGGCGAGTTCCCCGCCGAACAGCAGTCGTTCCGAGGCCGAGAGGTCCTCCTGCGCGGGCGTCCGCGCTTCCGTGGACCGCTTCACGCCCACCTCCCCGCGCCCGGTCGCGCCGCCTGGCGCGCATCGCGTACGGCCGCGCCGGCCGGGTACCGGCCCGGCGTTCGGGGCGGCCGGCCTGGCCGTCGCTGTTCGGCATCGGCAGAGCCGTCCATGTGCACGGGCATGGGATTCACAACCCCTCCGGAGAAGACGGGAACGGGTTCAGGCGCTCCCATAACGGCCCCGGAGGCGCCGCCGTCACGGACGGATGGGGGAGGCCGCGGCCGTCAAGTCTCTTTCAGGGCGACGGCGGTGGCGGTTCCCTCGATCCCGGCGACGGGTCCCTGGTAGAGGATCCGGCCTCCGTGCCGTCCGGGTCCCGGGCCGAGGTCGATGAGCCAGTCCGCGCGCCGGATGACGTCCAGGTTGTGCTCGATGACGACCACGGTGTGGCGCTGGTCGAGGAGGCGGTCGAGGACGTCGAGGAGGACGGCGATGTCGCGCAGGTGCAGGCCTGTGGTGGGTTCGTCGAGGATGTAGAGGGCCGGTTCGGTGGCCTCCCTCAGTTCCCTGGCGATCTTGACGCGCTGGCATTCGCCTCCCGACAGCGTCGTGAGCGGCTGGCCGAGGCGGAGGTAGCCGAGGCCGACCCTCTCCAGGTGGAGGAGCGCCTCACGGATCCCCTTGTCCGGCAGCCGCTCGACGGCGTCGGTGATCGTCAGGTCGTCGATGTCCGCGATGGACAGCCCGTCGACCCGGTGGCGGAGGACCTCCTCGGTGAACCGCCGCCCCTGGCAGGTCTCGCAGACGGTCTCCTGGCCGTCCATGAAGGCCAGGTCGGTGTGGACGACGCCCAGTCCCTGGCAGTCGGGGCAGGCGCCCTCGGAGTTGGCGCTGAACAGGCCGGGGGGCAGGCCGCTGTGCCTGGAGAAGAGCCTGCGGACGGCGGACGCGATGCCGGTGTAGGTGACGGGCGTCGAACGGCGGTTGGTGCTGACCGGTTTCTGGTCGATCACGATCGCGTCGTGCCGGTCGGCCAGTTCCGCGGCGAAGCTGGACTTGCCCGATCCCGCGACTCCGGTGAGGACGGTGAGGACTCCGGTGGGGATGTCGACGGTCAGATTCCTGAGGTTGTTCCGGGTGGCGTTCGCCACGGTGATCGCGCCGGTGGCCTTCCGAGGGGCGGTGGTGACGGGCGTGCGCCGGTCCAGGGCGGCGGACGTCGCCGTCCGTGCCGTTCTGAGTTCGCCGAAGGTGCCCTGGAAGACCAGTCGCCCCCCTCCGGCTCCCGCGTCGGGCCCGATCTCGACGATCTGGTCGGCGATCTCCATGACGGCGGGGTCGTGCTCGACGACGAGGACGGTGTTGCCCTTGTCGCGGAGCTGCCGCAGCAGGGTGGTCATCGAGGCGATGTCGTGCGGGTGGAGGCCGACGGTGGGCTCGTCGAAGATGTAGATCATCTCGATGAGGCTGCTGCCGAGGTGCTTGACGGTCTTGATCCGCTGCGACTCCCCGCCGGACAGGCTGGTGGTGGCGCGGCCGAGGTGGAGGTATCCCAGTCCGATGGTGGTCATGGCCCGCAGCCGGCTCTGGAGGGCGGCCACGACCGGGGCGACGGTGGGGTCGGTCACCTGCTCCAGGAGGGCGGCCAGTTCGGTGATCTCCATGCGTGCCATCTCGCCGATGGTGCGGCCGAGGACGGTGGCGGTGCGGGCGGCCTCGTTGAGGCGGTCCCCGTGGCACTCGGAGCAGGTCTCGGAGCGGGTGAAGCGGGCGATGACCTCCCTCTTGCGGTCGGAGAGGCTGTCGGTCGTGCGCAGGTAGATCCGTTCGAACCGCTCGACGATGCCCTCGTAGTCCTTGGGCGGCCTGGTGCCCAGGCGTGCGGCGTGCTCCCCGCCGTGGAGCAGCGCCCTGCGCTCGGCCTCCGTCCAGTCGCGCAGCGGGGTGTCGGCGTCGAAGCTGCCGATGTCGGCGTACTGGGAGTACCAGTAGCCGCCGCTGCCGAACCCGGGCAGCAGGATCGCCCCCTGGGAGAGGGACTTGTCCAAATCGAGGAAGCGTTCGACGGCGCTGACCACGACCTCGCCGATCCCGGAGCAGGTCGGGCACATCCCGGCCGGGTCGTTGAACGAGAAGTGGTTCGACTCGCCCACGTGCGGTGTGCCGATGCGGGAGAACAGCAGCCGCAGGTAGGTCCAGGCGTCGGTGACTGTTCCCACCGTGGAGCGGGCGTTCCCGCCGATCCTGCGCTGGTCGATCACCACCACCGGCGAGAGCCCCTCGATCGCCTCGGTCTCGGGGCGCGTCCACTTCGGCAGCCGGTTGCGGACGAACGGCGGGTAGGTCTCGTTGAGCTGGTGCCCGGCCTCCGCCGCGATGGTGTCGAACACCAGCGAGGACTTGCCCGAGCCGGACACGCCGACGAACACGACCAGCCGGCCGCGCGGGATGTCCACGTCCAGCCCCTTCAGGTTGTTGGTCCGGGCTCCCCTGATGCGGATCATGCGCTCTGACATGAGGCCGAGGCTACGAACGGATGCGGACGGATTCCGGCCGCGTCTTGGAGCGGGGTGGAGCGGGGTGGAGCGGGGTGGACGCGATCCGGTGCGGTCGGCGACTCGTTCTTGTCCGCTGTGGGTTCCGCACCGGGTCGGCGGCTCCTCGGCCCTGGCGGGCCTGCGGTGCCCCGACGGGACGGTCCTCGCCGTCGGCGGCCGCGGCGACGTGCGGGCGGGGTGAGGGAGGCGTGGCCGGGGCCGGATGTGGCCGGGGTGGCCACCGGCGGTGCTCGGTCGGCTGTCCCGCCGCGGTGGCGTGCTTTCGGTGGTGCGGGAGTGGAAGGGGGGAGGTGACGGCCCGATCGGAAGGGTGCGGGGGGAAGGTCCGGCTCCTCCGGTGTGTGTGAGGGCGGGGCCTTCGGACGTGGTGTGTCGGCCCGGCAGCACGGTGGTGTCCCAGGAGGTGCGGCGGGAGTGTGGTGCGACCGGGCCTCTACTTATAAGAGGCGCGAGGCGCCATTGCGGCTCTGACCTGCGGTGATGTGAAACCGAGTGTGTCGGCGCCGACACATTTGGGGGTGCGGAATGTTAATGGGGAGCGCACATTTCGCCGAAAACTCAAGTATCACTGGACTTTCTATTTCCGCAGGTCAGAGGCTTGCGTGTCGGGCCGTCCGAGGGGGCCGAACAAGGCTTCAACGTGCCGCGGCGGACAACAAAAGTAAAGAAGTGTTGGACTTCCGGCGCGTTCTCGCAGCAGAAGCAAACCAGGAGTTGAGTTTCGAGGGGTCGCGGTGTGCCGTCGCGAGGTCGTCGGGGGGACCGGAGTCCCGACGCGCGTACCGGCGGCAAAAGACAAGAAGCAGTTGTGTTTTGGAGTAGGGTCTTCCTCGCCTGAGTAGTGAAGGAGGTCCTGTGACATCTGATTCGCCCACCCCCCGCCAGGTGGGCCCCCGACCGGTGCCGGCCCAGGCCGACAGCCAGGAGTTCGACGACATCCTCGTCGCATTGGGCAGGCAGCTGGGAGAGGCTGCCGAGTCCACCCAGCAGGCGTCCGGGTCGCGCAAGAAACTCAAGGGCGTCACCTTCGAGTACGAGCCCGAGCCCCGCACCGTCCACGACATGGCCGGCGACCAGGGCTACAGCATCGCCAGCAACTGGTTCACCCAGTTCCTCGCCCAGCTGGCGGTCGCCAACAGCGTCACCAAGTCCGAGATGTGCGTCTTCCTCTACGTCGCCGGAGGGCAGATGGCCGGCACCGGCATCGCCCAGTACACGCAGCAGGAGATCACCGACGGCCTCAACAAGGAGGCCAGGCGCACCGGAGCCCGCTGCATCACCCGCTCCACCGTCAACCGCGCGATCAAGGCCCTGTGCGAGTACGGATGGCTGGAGAGGCACGGCAAGGGGAAGATCCGGCTGAACGTCAGGCTGTGGTTCCGCGGCAACAGCACCGCCCAGCAGGCCGTCCTCGCCGACCTCGAACGCGAGCACGGACACGACCCGGAAGCCTTCCCGTACCGGATCGGCCCGCAGCGAGGCGAGCAGCAGACCCTCGACTTCCCCCTGGACGACACCCAGCCGCCCGCCCGACAGGAGCGCACCGGATGACATCCCTGCGACACTGCATTCCAGGACACACCGCGACAAGGAGGACTCCTTAGATGGCCGAGGTCATGTCACCCCTGGTCGGCGAGCGCATCTGGGCTCTGCCGATCTCCGGCAGCGCGGTCAAGTTCCTCCAGTACCTGCTGTACCGGTCCGAGTTCGGCGGCCACATCCCCGTCAAGCAGAAGGACATGGCCCGCGAGTACCACCAGAAGACGCCGCAGGCCATCAGCGCCCTGATGGCGCCCCTGTGCGACCTGAGGATCGTGCTGCGTCCGCGCAGCGAGGAACGCGACGGCAACAGCTACCGGCTCCACCCCCTGGCCGCCAAGTACGAGAGCCACGAGGCGATGGAGGCCGCCTTCCGCCAGGCGCTGCGGGACATCAAGGCCGGCGAGCTGCCCAACCTCCGGCTCCCCGCCTACGTCATCGCCCCGCCCGCGCAGGGACGCCCCACCCTGCAGGTCGCCGTCTGAGCGGTCAGGGCCCGGCAAACCGATGGCCCCGCCGGGATCCCGGCGGGGCCATCGAGCCTGAGTAGAAGGTCGAAAATCAGTATACCCGCTGAGGCCGCTCTCTCACCCGCCGACGGACGGCCCGGTCGCCCGGCCACGCCGGGAACGGGCGGACCGGCAGGTCACCACCGGCGGCGCCGCGGTCGCGGAGCGGAACCCGGGCCGGGGCTCCGGGATGCCCCCGCTCAGGAGCGGCCCCGGAGGGCGGCCGGAGCCGGACCGGGGCTCACTCCCGTACGCCCGCCAGTTCCACGGCCCGGCGGCGCAGGGCGAGCGCGGCGGGGACGACGGACGAGACCACGGCGAGCACCGCGCAGGCGGCGACGGTCGCGCCGATCACCGCCCAGGGCAGCTCGATCGCGGTCCGCACCGACAGCAGGCTCAGCGCGCTCCACATGCCCGCCAGGTTGAGCCCGGCGACCGCCAGCCCGAGCAGTGCGCCCACCGCGACCACCGTCAGCGCCTCGGCGCCCACCAGCCGCAGCACCTGCCCCCCGGTGGCTCCGGCGAGGCGCAGCACGGCCAGGTCCCGCACCCGGTCGGAGGTCGCCATGACCATGGTGTTGGCCAGGGAGATGCCGGTGTAGAGGAGGGCGATGCCCAGGACCAGCAGGAGACCGAGCCGGGTCGTGCGGTCGGTCTCCGGGTGGCCGGCCCGGATCCACCGGTCCGCGGTGAGCACCTGCCCGCCCGAACCCCGCACCGCCTCGCGCAGCCCGGCGGCCACGGAGTCCGCATCGGCGCCGTCGGCGAGGGCGACGTCGACCCGGTCGACGGTCGCGCCGGGGGCGTTGCGCGGGGTGACGTAGACGCCGTTGCCGCCGGTTCCGGTGGTCATCACCGCGGCGATCCGCAGCGTCCTCTCCGTGCCGTCGCCGAGCCACACCCGCACGCGCTGCCCCACGGTGTGCCGCTCCCACTCCTCGTTGACGATGATCGACTCGTCGTCGAGGTCGCCGACCCTCCCGGCGACGAGCGGCAGCCGTGTGGTGGCCGCGAGCGGGCCGGGCTCGGCCGCACGGGCCTCGGACCTGACGAGCGCCACACCTTCCTCCAGGACGTGGACGGCGCTGGAGGAGGTCGGCGACACCTCGGCGCCGGGCACCCGGCGCAGCCGGGCCAGCGTCGCCTCGTCGAAGCCGGATCCGCCCGCCGGGGTCACGACGAAGGCGGCGGCGGTCCGCTCGCGCGTCTCGGCGGCCTTCGCCCCGTTCAGCGTGGCGGTGGCGCCCAGCAGCGATCCCGCGAGGGCGACCGTGACCAGGACGGGCGCCGCGACCGCCGCGGTGCGGCGCACCCCGGCGGCCGCGTTCTCGCGCACCAGCATGCCCCCGGCGCCGGGCAGCCGGGCCGGCAGCCAGGCCAGCAGCCGGACCAGCGGGCGCACCACGGCCGGCGCGAGCAGCGCGACCGCGGTGATCAGCAGCATCGGCCGGCTCACATAGGTCTTGCGGTGCAGCAGCTCGCCCGGGTCGCCGGCCAGCGCCAGGCACAGCGTGACCACCGCGGCCAGCAGCAGCGCCGTGCCGGACAGCAGGCGGCCCCGCGTCATCGTCCCGCTGTCCGCGGACGCCTCGCGCAGTGCCTGCGCGGGACCGGTCCGGCCGGCCCGCCAGGAGGCGGCGGCGACGCCGCACAGGGCGACGAGCAGGCCGGTCCAGAAGGCCGCGTGGTACGGCCAGGTGTGGTCGCCGATGGCGAACCAGTCCGGTGCGAGTCCGGCGTCGACCACCCGCTCGGCCAGCCGCGGCGCGCCGTGGGCGCCGAGCAGGCAGCCGGCGGCGGAGGCGAGGACGCCCACCGCGAGCGCCTCGGCGAACACCATGCGGCGGACCTGCCCCGGAGTCGCCCCGGCGGTGCGCAGCAGCCCGAACTCCCGGCGCCGCTGGGCGACGGCGAACGCGAAGGTGGACGCCACCACGAACACCGACACGAAGGCGGCGACGCCGCCGGCCGTGCCGAACATGGCGTTCATCGCGGTGACGGCCTCGCGGTCCCGGTCCGGGTCGGCGTCGGCGTACCGGCGCGCGTCCCCGGTCAGCACCCGGGCGCCGCTGCCGCGCACCGCGTCCCGTACGGCCGCCGGGTCAGCGTCGACGGCGAGCTGGACGCTGACGGGGGACAGCCGGGCGGCCCGTGCGTCGGTGTAGAAGACGGCGTTCTCGAAACCGCGGTCGGCGACGGTGCCGACGACCCGCACGGTGCCGCGGTCGGTTCGGACGCGCTCGCCCGGCCCGGCCCAGTCGCCGCTGACGACGACCTCGCCGGCGGCCCTCGGAGCCCGTCCCGCGGAGAGCTCGTACGGGGCGAGGGCAGCGGTGGACCAGGGGTGGCCCACCAGGTCGCCGGGGCCGCCCCGGGCCCGCACGGGGAAGGACCGGTCCTCGACGACGGGGCCCAGCTCCCTGAGCTTCGCGACGGTCGCCGCGGGCACGGGACGCGGATGCGCGAGCTCGTGGGTGCGGTCGCCGATCGGGGTGGGCACCCGCAGGGTGTCCGCGCCCTTGATGACGACCGGCGCGGCGGCGAACCGCTCGGGCCCCCGGTCGGGCGCGTCCAGCGAGGAGGCGAGGGTCAGCCCCATCACGGCGAGCAGCGCGACGCCGAGCGAGAGCGCGGTGAAGCTGCCGGCGAAGGTGGTCCAGCGGGTGCGCAGGGTGCGCAGGGCGACGCTCAGCACGGCACGGCCTCCAGTCTGGTCATGCGCGCGGCGATGGCGTCGGCGCTCGCCCCGGTCAGTTCGCCGTTGACGCGCCCGTCGACGAGGAAGACCACGCGGTCGGCCCAGGAGGCGGCGACCGGGTCGTGGGTGACCATGACGATCGTCCGGCCCTCGCGGTCGGCCATGCCGCGCAGCAGGGCCAGTACCTCGCGGCCGGTCCGCGAGTCCAGGGCGCCGGTCGGCTCGTCGCCGAAGAGCACCTCGGGGCGGGTGATCAGGGCACGGGCCAGTGCGACGCGCTGCTGCTGGCCGCCGGACATCTCCGCCGGCCGGTGCCGCGCACGGTCGCCGAGACCGACCTGCCGGAGCACCTCGCGCACCCGGGCCCGGGAGGGGCGGCGGCCGGCGAGCCGCAGGGGCAGCGCCACGTTCTGCTCGGCGGTCAGCGACGGCAGCAGGTTGAACGCCTGGAAGACGAAGCCGATCCGCTCCCGGCGCAGCAGGGTCAGCCCGGTCTCGCTCAGTTCCGTCAGTTCGGTCCCGCCCAGGGTGACCGAGCCGGACGTGGGCCGGTCCAGACCCGCCGCACACTGCAGCAGGGTCGACTTGCCCGAGCCGGACGGCCCCATGACGGCGGTGAACGTCCCCTCGGGGAAGGAGAGCGAGACCCGGTCGAGCGCCGTCACGGCGCTGTCGCCCGACCCGTACCGCCTGCTGACGGAGCGCAACCGGATTGCGTCGTTGTTCATCTGTCCCCACTCGGTCGATGCCGGTCCCCGCGCGGTGGGCGGGGGAATTCCTCGGGAAACGGCGCCCCGGGGGCCGTTCCGACGCCTCCACGAAACCGCGCGGGGGCGCCCCGGCGCAGTGCGGCAGGACCGAGACCCGGGGTATGGCCAGGCATACCCCGGGCCCACCCCCCAGACCGATGGCCCCGGCCCCGCCGGGCCCCTACGGTGACCCCCATGCATCCTCGGAACGTGTGGCAGGCCATGCGCCGCCCCGGCTTCCTGCTGTCGCCGTGGCCGTGGCGCTCGGCCGCGTACCTGCTCACCGGCGCGGTGACCGGCGTCGTCGTCCTGGTGGGGATCGTGGTCTCGGCGGTGGCCGGCGGTGTGCTCGCCGTCGTGCTGGTGGGGCTGCCGCTGCTGGTCCTCACGGTCCTCGCCGGCGTCCCGGTGGCCTGGGTGGAACGGCACAGGCTGCGCCTGGTCGACTCGGACCCGGCCCCCGGCCGGCACGCCGAGCCCGCCGCGGCGGGGCTGTGGGCCTGGCTGACGACCCGGCTGCGGGAGCGGGCGACCTGGCGGGAACTCGGCCACGCCCTGCTGTTCGCGGGACTGCTGTGGCCGGTCGACGCCCTCGCGGTCACGGTCGCGCTGCTCTTCCCGCTGTCCGTGGCCGCGGCTCCGCTGCTGATGGCCACGGTCGGCGGCGGGCAGGAGGTGAAGGTGCTCAAGCAGTGGACGGTCACCACCTGGCCGGCCGCCTTCGGCGTCGCGGTGCTCGGGCTCGTCCTCATGGCCCTCTGCGCCTACGTCCTGGGAGTCGCGGCCGGCGCCCGGGCCGAACTGACCCGGCTGCTGATCGCCCCGCGCGACGGCGACCTGAGCGCCAGGGTGGTCGAACTCGCCCGTTCCCGCGCGCGGTTGGTGGACGCCTTCGAGGCGGAACGGCGCCGCATCGAACGCGACCTGCACGACGGCGCCCAGCAGCGTCTCGTCGCCCTGACGATGACGCTCGGACTGGCCCGGCTGGACGCGCCGCCCGGCCCGCTCGCCGACCAGCTCGCCAAGGCGCACGAGGAGGCGGACAGGGCGCTCGCGGAGCTGCGCGAGCTCATCCACGGCATCCACCCCAAGGTGCTCGCCGACTACGGTCTGGAGGCCGCCGTCGCCGATGCCGCGGACCGCTCCCCGGTCCCCGTGGACGTCGACCTCGAACTGCCGGGGCGCCTGCCCGAGTCCGTCGAGGCGGCCGCGTACTTCGTGGTCTGCGAGGCCCTCGCCAACATCGCCAGGCACAGCGGGGCGAGCCGCGCCGAGGTGAGCGGCCGGCACCGCGACGGGCGGCTGTGCCTGCGGGTGCGCGACGACGGCCGGGGCGGCGCGGACGCCGCGGCCGGCACGGGGCTCACCGGACTCGCGGACCGGGTGTCGGTCCTCGATGGCAGACTCTCCCTGTCCAGTCCGCCGGGCGGACCGACCCTGCTGAGTGTGGAGTTCCCTTGCGATCCCTGCGAGCCGACCGACCGCTCCGTGTAGTGCTGGCCGAGGACGGCGTCCTGCTGCGGGAGGGGCTCGTCGGCCTGCTCGGCCGCTGCGGCCACGAGGTCGTGGCCGCCGTCGGCGACGCCGGGGCGCTGATCGCCGCGGTCGGGGAGCACGCCCCCGACATCGTCGTGACGGACGTCCGCATGCCCCCCGGCTTCCAGGACGAGGGGCTCCACGCGGCGGTGCGCCTGCGGGAGCGGACGCCCACGCTGCCCGTTCTGGTCCTCAGCCAGTACGTGCAGCGGACGTACGCCTCCGAACTGCTCGACTCCGGGGACGGAACGGGCGTCGGCTACCTGCTCAAGGACCGGGTCGGGAGGGTCGGGCAGTTCGTGGACGCCCTGTGCGAGGTCGCGGCCGGCGGCACGGTCGTCGACCCGGAGGTGGTACGGCAGCTGCTGCGCCGCCGCCGCGACCCGCTGGAGCGGCTCACGCCGCGCGAGCGCGAAGTCCTCGCCCTGATCGCGGAGGGCAGGTCGAACGGCGCGATCGCGCGTGAACTGGTGGTGTCCGAGGCGGCCGTGGGCAAGCACATCGGCAGCATCTTCACCAAGCTGGATCTGCCGCCGGCGGACGAGACGCACCGCAGGGTGCTGGCGGTGCTGGCCTATCTGAGGGCGTGATCCGGCTCGTACCCCGGGCAACCGCACGCCGGTCCCGCCCTGTCGCGTGGCCGGGGGTCGGTACTGGTGGGCTCGCGTGTTCAGACTGTCGCTGGTTCCCCGAGGAACTCAGTTCCCTGGTGACCGGCTGTGGTCCCCAGCGGCGTACATTTCCGGGACTCGTCCACCGCCGTCATCGACTACGGCCAGGGGCCCTTCGAGTTCATCCACACAGCGGCGTCCGGCACGCACGCTCGCGGGTTGCCGAAAAGCCCCGGTCGACCGGCTTGGTTCGCGGTCCGGGATCGTGGTCGCCGACCAGATCACTCCGCCATGGGCAGGCACTCGGCGAGCAGGTCGACAACGTCCCGCCAAGCTCGCTGCGCGTGCTGAGGGTGAAAACCGACCCCAGGAAGCACGATGTGGTCGACCGGTGGGTGATGGAAGGCGTGGAAGGCGCCGCCGTAGACCACGAGGCGCCAGTCAACGCCCGCAGCCTGCATTTCGGCAGTGAATGCGTCCCGTTGCGCGGGTGGCATGATCGGGTCTTCCGACCCGACCCCGGCCCACACCGGGCAGTGAATGCGCGCCGTCTCGCCTGGTCGGCCCGTGGTCAGTCCGTTGACTGTCGCGATCGCGCGCAGGTCGACGCCGTCGCGCCCGAGTTCCAGCGCGATCGCGCCCCCGGTGCCGTAGCCGACGGCGGCGATCCGGTCCGGGTCGGTCCGCGGCTCGGCGCGGAGCACGTCGAGTGCCGCGTGGCCGATGCCTCGCATCCGGTCGGGGTCGGCGAGCAGCGGCATGCAACGGGCCAGCATCTCCTCAGGGTCGCCCAGATAGCGCCCGCCGTGGAGGTCGAAGGCCAGGGCCACGTATCCCAGTTCGGCGAGCGCATCGGCCCGGCGGCGCTCGACGTCGCTGAGCCCCACCCCCTCGGGTCCGACCAGGACCGCGGGCCGGCGGTCGACACCGGCCGGGAGCGCGAGATGCCCGGTCATCGTCAGGCCGTCGGCCGCGTATTCGATCGTGCGCGTTGTGACCGTCGTCATGAGCCTGGACTGTAGTGATCGTCGAGCCCGGTCGGCCGGTGTTCCGCCGCCGGCGGAAGGCAGGTCTCTGACGTATTCCGGAATCACCCCGTCAGCGGTTCGGCTCAGAGCCCGTGAACAAACCGCCGTCCGACCGAAGGGCGGGCGCACCGGACGCCCTCGCGCCTGAGGACGGCATGCACGCGGGGCGAGCCGTGGACACCGCCGGCGTCGGCCTCGGCCTCGGCCTGAAGGATGCAGCCGCGCAGGGCCTCGTGATGGACACCGAGTTCCTCGGCCATGCGGCGGATGGCGGGCTTCGGTTCCGACACGCGGCACATCCGCACCGCACGCTCACGCAACTCCAGCGGGTACTTCCTTGGGGCAGGCATCGTCCGGGTTCCTTTCACGAATCCCATCTGACCTGCTGTCACCCCTCCTCGTATCTCGGGGGGAACCTCACTGCACGCCAACAAACCCCCTCCGAGTGTTAGCATGGACGGCTAGGTTCGATTGACTTTCGAGCGATATCGATCGATAATCGATATATGAATCGCCTCTTCATAGCCATGCTGCGGGCCGGCGTCGTCACGGCGATCCTGCTCGGTCTCTTTGGCCAGATCGTCGTCATCCCGACAGCAGCGGCCGATGAGGTCGAGCGCTTCCCTCCTTACGCTCCTTTCGCCGCTCCCTACGTGACGGTGGCGATCGTCGGCGTCGCCTGCGTCCAAGTCGCGCTCATCGCAGTGTGGATGTTGCTCGCCATGGTCGAACGGGATGCGATCTTCACGCCGTTGGCCTTCCGGTGGGTCGACATCATCACCGGGTGCTCGATCGTGGCGACGCTGCTGGCGATCGGGGTCACGGGGCATCTGCTCGTGGCCAGCATCCCCTCGCCCACCGACGGCATGGAACTCATCGGCGCCACCGGCGCCGCGCTCGCGGGCGTCGCCGTGGGGGCGTCGTTCACGATGCTCACGGTCATCATGCGGGGCCTCTTGAGCAAGGCGGTGGACCTGCAGGCCGAGATCGCCACGGTGGTCTGATGGCGATCATCGTCGACCTCGACCTCCAGCTCGCCAAACGCCGCCTGTCGGTCGGTGAGTTCGCCGCTGCCGTCGGCATCACGCCCGCCAACATCGCCGTGTTGAAGAACGGTCGCGCGAAGGCGGTGCGGTTCACGACGCTCGACGCGATCTGCCGCACGCTGGACTGTCAGCCCGGCGACGTCCTGCGCTGGGTACCCGACGATCCCGAGGAAGATGAGTCGCACGCGTAGCACGCCTGTGGGCCCGGCCTTCCGGGCCCACAGGCGTGTCACCTCGGCAGACCGGCCGGATTGGTCGCCCACTCGGTGTTCGGTTGCCCGGTGAGCCGGAAGGCGAGTGCGCCGCCCGATCGGGTCGGACGAGTCGTCCAGGATTTCTGACATGGCCGTCCGTCGAGACGTACGGCGTCCACGTACACGTGCGTGTCGTCGGTGTCGGGCGCGTTGATCGTGATGTCCCCGCGGCCGGGCCGGGCCAGAACCGCACTCGGGCCGCGGCGGTCGGCCGGCCTGCCACCGCGCGGTCAGGTGGGGGCCGTGGCCGGAAGGCCGGTTCCGGTCCTGGGCGGGGGCCGTCCGGTGGTCAGCCGGAGGGCTCCCACGGGGTCGGTGCTTCCGGCTGCTCCTGCGGAGGGGACACGACGGGGCACGCGTGGCCCGACTGCGTCATCGCCCATCCGTCCCCGAACACATGGAGGCTGCTGGGCGCGGCGGAACGGCGCGCGGTGTCGTCGTCGGCTTCCGCGTCGGCGCGGGGAACGGCGGTGGGGACCGGCGAAGCGGCGTGGCTCACCGTGCACGTCAGCTGGAGCATGGCCCGACGGCTCAGCGGAGCCGTCTCACCGGGGAGTTCGACGAAGATGATGCCGCCGTCGTTCGCCACCCGTGGCACGTCCGTCAGGCGGGGCAGCTCCGTGGTGGCCGACGGGGCCTCGTTCGCGGCCGACGCCTCGAACAGCAGGCGTACGACGGCCTCGAGGTCCCCGGCGTCGTCGATCCGGTGGGGACGGGGCGTCAGCTCCCCGTCGCGCAGGAAGAAGAGGGAGACGGTGGTGGGCGTCGAGGACGGTGCCGGGCCGGGGGAGAACATGCCGCTCGCCGGCGCACCGGCCTCGATGACACCGGACGGGGGGACTCCGCACGCCGTGAGCGCGACCGCGGCCGCGGCCGTGAGCCCGGACAGCAGCGCCGCCGTCCGTGCGCCCCTCACCGTGCGCCCCCGCCGGTCTCGGTGGCGGTGTCGTCGTGGTGCAGCGGGAGTTCGACCGTGAACACCGCGCCGCCCCCGGGCAGGTTCGCCGCCCGGATGCGTCCCCCGTGCAGGTGCACGTTCTCCGCCGTGATGGCCAGACCCAGTCCGCTGCTCTCGCTCCTGGCCCGTGAGGTGCTCGCCTTGTAGAACCGCTCGAAGATGTGCGGCAGGGCCTCCTCGGAGATCCCCGGTCCGTTGTCGGTCACCTCGATGACGGCCCACGCCATGCCGTTCCCTTCCTCCCGCACCCCCATGGTCAGCCGCACGGGCGGCTCTCCGTGCCGCAGCGCGTTGCCGATCAGATTGGCCGTCACCACGTCGAGTCTGCGCGGATCGACGCGCGCGCGGAGCTCACCCGGTCCGGGCAGCCGGGTCTCCACCTGCTCCTGCCGCCACCGGGAGGCGACGGTGCGCCGTATGGACTCGGCCAGGTCGATCTCGTCCCGGTTGAGTTCGGCCGCCCCCGCGTCGAAACGGGAGATCTCCATCAGGTCGTTCACCAATCCGCTCAGCCGGTTCGTTCCCTCGCTGATGAGCCGCAGCGCCTCACCGGTCTCCCCTTCTCCCTCCAGGTCCAGCATGTCGGTGACCGCCGACATCGCCGCCAGCGGCGTGCGCAGCTCGTGGGAGACGTCCGCCACGAAGCGGCGCCCCTGGGCCTCCAGGCGGCGCAGCTCCCGTACGGTCCGCCCCAGTTCGGCCGCCATCTCGTTGAAGGACTGGGAGAGATCGGCCAGTTCGTCGGAGCCGGTGACGTCCAGCCGGACGTCGAGATGCCCCGCGGCCATCCGGCGCGTCGCCCGGCGCAGCGCCCGTACGGGACGCAGTACGCCGCTCGCGGCGAGCAGCGCCAGGACGACGGCGAGGCACAGGGCCACCAGGGTGGCCCGCTCGATGCCGTGGACCATGGCCTCGACGTACCCCTCTTCGGTGGTCTGCGGGACCTCCAGGTACATCACGAGCCCGGAGAGCCTGCTCTCCAGGCCCTCGCCCCAGGTGTACGTGACGGGCATGCCGACGACGAGACGAGGACGCCCGTCGACGTTCATCCGCTGGAACACCGCGGCGCGTCGGTCCCGGACGGACCGGAGCATCTCGGGGCTCGGCTCGACGAAACCGGCGCTCGGCGCGTAGGCGCGGTGACCGCCGTACACGGCCATGACCCGCCAGCCCGACGACCGGTTCGTGCGCAGCACCTGGTCCACCGCGAACTGGAGGTCCGCCTGGTTCGGGGCAATGGGGATGGAGGGCGCGACGGCGTCGACGCTCGTACGGAACCGGTTGATGACGGAGTCCTGGCTCTGCTGGAGCACCCCCGTGCGCGCCTCGCGGAAGGCGAGGGCCCCGGTGCCCAGGGAGCTGGCCATGGCCACCAGGACGAAGGACGCCAGCAGGCGGGGGCGCAGACCGCGCAGGGGGAGCGGGATGCGTGCCAGGGCCGCCCGGAGGAACCGCCGGGGGCCGGCACCCGGTACGGCGGCGGGGGGCTCTTCAGCCGTGGGGACCTCGGGTGCGGTTCTCCGCTCCCCGGCGGTCCTCCGCGCCCGTACGGTCTTCCGCGCCCGTACGGTCTTCCGCGTCCGTACGGTCCTCCGTGTCCGCGCGGACGTCCGGTCGCTCATGAGGTGCCGAAGCGGTAGCCGAACCCGCGTACGGTCTGCACGTAACGAGGATTCCTGCCCTCGCCGAGCTTGTTGCGCAGTCGCTTCACACAGGCGTCCACGAGCCGTATGTCGCCGTGGTAGCTGTGTTCCCAGACCGCTTCCAGCAGCTGCTGGCGGCTGAACACCTGGCCGGGCGAGGCCGACAGGGTCAGCAGCAGCCGCAGTTCGGAGGGGGCGAGGGTGACGGGTTCGCCGCGGTGCGTCACCACGAGCCCGGCGCGGTCGACGACCAGCTCGCCGTGCGTCTCCGCCCGGGGACGGGTGCCGTCCGGCAGCGACGCGTCCTGTCTGCGCAGTACGGCCCGTATCCGTGCGTCGAGCACCCGGGCCTGCACGGGCTTCACCACGTAGTCGTCCGCACCGGTCTCCAGTCCCACGACCACGTCGACGTCGTCTCCCCGGGCCGTCACGATGATGATCGGCACCTGGTCGCGGTCCCTGATCCGGCGGCACACGTCCAGGCCGGACATGCCGGGCAGCATGAGATCGAGCACGACGACGTCCGGCCGGAAGGGGAGGAGCTGTTCCAGCCCTTCCTCCCCCGTTTCCACGGCGGAGACCTCATGCCCCTGATGCCGCAGACCCAGTTGGACGGCCCTGCGGACATCCAGGTCGTCTTCGATGATCAGGACTCGTGGCATTTCGGCAGTGTAAGCAGACCGGATGAGACGACCGTCCCGAGGAAGGCCCCTCTCCGACCGCCGTTACACAACGATCACACGGGCCGGGGAACGCGGGCGTCGTTATCCTTCCGTGACAGCGCCGGCTCATGGGGATCATCTGGGATCACCAGATTGAGCTGCCATGTACTCGGTACGAGAGCGGCAATCCGCACCCGCCACCGGCAGCACCGCGGCCGGTCACCGCGCCGGTCGCCGACGCCGGTCCGCCCATCGCCGGAGACGGCCGCGCCGCCGGGGCCGGAGCCTGCTGATCGGCCTGCTGGTGGCCGCCGGACTGCTGGGTTCGGCGGCGTACCTCCTGGGAGGCGGGCGGAGCGACGCGTCGAGCGGTGCGCCGCACCCGCGAAGCGCGCACGTCACCCCCACTCCCACACCGTCCCCCTCCGCCTCCCCTTCCTCCTCCCCCTCTCCCTCCGCGAGCCGGACCGAGATCGACGTCCCCCCGACGGGCAGCGGTACGTTCGTCACCGCGCAGGCCAGTGGGGAGACGGTGGGCAGCGGTTCCCGCCCGGTGCGCTACGTCGTGGAGGTCGAGACCGGCCTCGACATCTCGCCGTCCCAGGCGGCGAACGAGATCGCCGAGATACTCGCCGCCCCGCGGGGCTGGACCCACGACCCGGACAACGCGTTCCAGCTGGTGGGCGCGGGATCGCCGCACGACATCGCGATAAAGATCGCGACACCGGCGACGGCGGACGCCCTGTGCTGGGCGGGCATCCAGCAGGACACCGGAGGCGAGTACAACTGCGAGGTCCCCGGAGGGGTGGTGGTGAACCTCAAGCGCTGGGTCGAGGGCTCGCCCAACTTCGACGGGCCGATCCATGACTACCGGGCGCTGATCATCAACCACGAGGTGGGGCACTTCCTCGGTCACTCGCACGTGACCTGCGGGGGCGCCGGGCGACTGGCCCCCGTGATGATGCAGCAGATCAAGGGCCTGCACGGCTGCGTCGCCAACGCCTGGCCCTACGACGAGAACGGCGACTTCGTCACCGGGCCGCCCGTATGACCGGACCGGTGCCGGTCCCGAGGCCGGCCGTCACGGCGGCCGGCCGTTACAGCTCGGTCATGCACCGGCCCCAGGGCCATGAACTGCCGGCACCACTGTGGATTCCGCGTTCTCCTGCGTCCGCAGGCGGGCGTTGTCACGTTGCCGGGTGTGTGGGTGTCCGACGGCGTGTCGAGGTGCGGGGGCCGGGTGCCGGCCCTGGGCTCAGGCCGCGGCAGGCCGGCCGGTGACGCCGGTGGCCTGCTCCCGGACAGCGGAGCGGACGGCCATCCCGGCGCGGTGTCGGGTGCCGGTCATCAGGTGGCGGCGGGACCGGAAGCGGGGTGAGATGCCGCTGAACGCGGCCAGGAACCGCTGCGCGGCGCGCACGCCGCGGAAGTCCTTCACCGCCCGTTCTCGTTGCCGGGTGGGCTGGTGGCTGTTCTCGGCCCGGTTGTTCAGGCCCTTGTGCGGACGGTGCTCGGCAGAGGGCATGACCTCGCGGTGGGCCGCGCCGTAGGAGCGGAGCTTGTCCGTGGCGATCACCCGCGGCACCCAGCCCGTCTTCGTCAGCAGCGTGCGGAAGAAGCGCTTGGCCGCAGCCGTGTCCCGGCGGCTCTGCGCCAGGACGTCCAGCACCGTCCCGTCCTGGTCCACAGCCCGGCACAGGTATTTCCGCTCACCGTTGATCCTGGTGAAGACCTCGTCCGGATGCCGCTCGCCGCCGGGCTGAGGCTGTCGGCGGCGCAGGCCGTCGGCGTACTGCTGACCGGACTCCGGGCACCAGCGCCGGACGGTCTCGTACGAGACGATCATGCCGCGCTCCAGCATCAGCTCCCCGACCTCCCGGAAACCGAGCGGGAAGCGGAAGTACAGCCACACGCAGTGCGAGATCACCTCGACCGGATACCGGCGCCCCCTGTACGACGGCGCACTGTCCACGAGCGGTCCCCCTCCACCATGACCAAGCCGGAGATCATTCCACCCGGACAGCCGACGTGACAGCACCTACCGGGCCGCCACGGGCCAAGGACGTCCGCGCAGCCCTCGGCCACGAACTGCTGCCGGGGAACGTCGAAGGCACCCGCGCCAAGCTGAAACGCCTGGTCAACCCCGGGATCCTCACCGAGGCCGACACCGGCAACTTCGCCAGGAAGCAATAGCCGACACAGCCTCCACCAGCAGCCTTGCTCCCACCTCGGCCGGAAACGGACATCACCTTGCGAACCACCCACTCGCACGCCTTCCAAGGGGAGTTCGGCACCACACCGGGACGGTATCGAGCCCAGGCCGCGAAACGATCCGCTGACGTTGAAACGAACTGACAGCGGGAACCCGGAACGGCTCGAATCCCGCCTCGGCGGCGGTGACATCTCGGGTCAGCGTCCTGCGGGTGTCACGGGTTCCAGGTCATAGTGGCGTAGACCCGGTCGAAGCGTCCCGCGGCAAGGTCCTGCCGGGAGATCGACCAGGAGTAGAAGGCCATCTCCAAACCGTCGAGCCCGTGCATCCACTGGGCCAGACACACCCAGTCCTCGGGACGTACGTCCGTATCGGGCGCGGGCAGTTCGCCTCGGGCCACCGCTCGTGCCGCTTCCCGCCCGGCCGCCACGCTGGGGTCCTCCGCCCAGTTCTCGTCCTCTGCGTACCCACCCAGCTGAAGCCCGCGGCCGATGTCCTCGCCCGGCATCTCAGTCCATACCTCGATCAGTTCGTTCGCATGGGGGTGGTCCGGGTGATCCACGCAGCCCAAGGGCTGCCCGGGAGCGTAGACCGCGGTGTAGTACGGCAGGGAGACGCCGGTGTTCAGGTGGAGCAGCCCTTCCGGGAGATCCGTTTCGTAGGGGTAGTTCTTCCATTCCGGGTCGAGGTCCACAGGGCGTTCCTCGACGGGTGTGCCGGCGGGAATGTGGAGCGCACTCCCCAGGTTTTCCACCCCGATCCGGTCGGGGTCGGGGTCGGCGAACAGCAGCAGGTGGCCGTCGGCGGGCAGGTCGAGGTCGGTCACTCCTGCGGGCAGCGCGGCGAGGTCGATGGTGGCGGCGAGCTTGCCCCGGGGATCGGGGGCGTCCGCGGGAAGCATGAGGGGCCCGCCGAGCCGGCCCACCACCGGCCCGTCCCCTCTGGTGCCCAGCAGGGCGCAGGGTCGGGCGAGGTCCGTCCACCGTGCGATGTCGTCCGGGGGGATGCCCTCTGCGAGGGCGCTCTCACGGAACTCATTCAGTGTGTCCAGGTCTTCGGGGGACATGAGAAGCTCCTTGCGGTCAGGTCGGTTCGACGGGAGGCATCGCGCCGGGTGAGCGGCGGATCGTGGACGTCAGTGGTGCAGCGTGACGGTCACGCCCCGTGCCCTGAGTTCGGTCACCACGGGGTCGGGGACGCCCGACGGCGAGGTCGCAATCCGTTCGGCCAGGTGGACGTGTGACAGCGCCGGCATGTCGAGCAGAGGCCCGAGGTCCTGCAGGGACAGGCATCCGCGCAGGTCGAGTTCCGCGAGGCGGGGCGAAGCGGTGAACAGGGTGATGTCCTGCAGTGCGGCCCAGCGCGGACCGGCCACGCTGAGCGAGCTGAGCCGTTCCACGGGTACGCCCTCGACCGAGGGGCGGTCGTTCAGGGAGCGGAGGGTCAGTTCACGCAGGCCGGAGCAGTCCCGGAGGGCCCCGAGCGATTCCAGGTTCTCCATGTACAGCAGGGTCAGTGTGGTCAGCGCAGATCCGGACAGGTCACCGAGGTCGCGGACGGCGGAGCCGTTGATCATCAGCGTGCGCAGCGCGGGCAGGCGGTCGAGACCCTTGAGGTCGGCCAGCGCGGAGCAACTGGTGAAAGTCAATTCCCGCAACGCCGGCAGCTCGCCCAGCCCTTCGGTGGTGCGCAGTGCCGCACTGCCGTGAATCCCGAGCTTCGTCAGCCGGGGGTGACCGTCCAGCCCTTCGAGCGTCGTCAGCTCGTCGCAGCTGTCGAGTTCGAGGGACTGGAGTCGAGGGAGAGCCGCGAATGGCGAGAGGTCGTGGAGCTGGTCGCCGCTCATCCGGAGGTGGGCGAGGTTCGGCAACCCGGCGAGTCCCTCCAGGTCCGTGAGAGACCCGCAGGAGCGGAGATCCAGGGATTCCAGAGCGTCGAGCGCCCCGCTGAACGGACGGAGGGAGCGCACCTTGGTCCGACTCAGCCTCAGCTGACGCAGATTGCTGAGGCTCAGCAAGGGCTCGAAGTTCTCGACGGCGCCGCACCGGCTCAGGTCGAGGCGGGTGAGCCGGGAAAGACGGCTGACCGGGGTGAGGTCCTCCACGCTCGCGCAGTCACCGAGATCGAGGTCCGTGAGACCGGTGAGTTCACCGACCTCGGTGAGGTCTGTGAGCTCGTCACACCGGTAGAAGTCGAGCTTTTCGAGCATCGTGAGATGCCGCAGGCCGCGCAGGGAGGATGCGTACGGCAGCCGCAGTTCCGTCCTGCCCTCCTGGCGGAACGCCGGAGCCAGCAGGTGCTCGGCGAAACTGTCCGGGTCACGTTCCGTCCTCCACAGACGGACGAGGAACTTGGACGCGTACGGGTCCAGAGGGGTGAACCGGGCGGCCAGTTTCAGGGCATGCCCGCCGTCACCTGGCGCGGACAGGGAGACCAGTTTCCTGACGGCCTTGCGCGCGCGGTACGCCGGGGCGTCCAAGTTCTCGCAGAAACCGAACGGGTCTCCGTCGGCTATCGCCCACAACCGGAGCAGTTCCTCGGTGGAGCAGTCGGACATGCCGCTGTACCGCACGGCCGGCTCCAACGCCGCGTCGCCGCCGCCGGACGCTGCCAGCAGCATGAGCTCCCTGACCGCCTCACCCGCCTCGGCGGGATCCGCGTTTTCCAGAAGCGCCTTTAACCGCCTTGTTCGCGCTGTCGTGTTGTTGTCCTGCGTGTCGTCGGTGGGCACACCGGGGGAAGTCGGTCGTGTCATGGGAGGACTCTAGGAGGCAGGTGTGACATGAAGCCTCCTCTTGATCGTGGACACCTGGCAACTGGGATCCCGGGTTCCACAGGAAGCAGCGTCAGGTGGGAAACGAGTACACGAAGCGGTACACCGAGGAGTTCGAGCGGGACGCGATCGCACTCGTCGATTCCTCGGGCAAGACGGTCACCGCCGTCGCCCGGCGCAGGCGGTGTTCGCTGCCCCGGCCTGTACGACGACCAAGCCCGCCCCGGACCTGATCGGCCGCGACCTCCATGCCGAGCGCCTCGTCCTGCCCGGGGACGTCCTCCGCCTCCCGCACGTCGTACCCGGCGTCCCGCAGCGCGACGGCTGCGCGGACCGCGGGGTGGGCGCCGTGGCCGCCGGGATCCGCACCGACCCGCCGGAGTCGTTGCCGAGCCCGAGCGCGGCCATGCCGGTGGCGACGGCCGCTCCGCCGCCGCCGCTGGAGCCGCCCGGCGTCCGCCGCGTCACCGCGGTGCGGGCCCGGACACGGGGGAGAGCCCCGCCGCACCCCGGTGACGGCTCGTCACCGGGCGCCGGGCCGCAAGCTGCGGAAGGTGCGGCGGTAGGTGTCCGGGGGCACGCCGACGGTGCGCTGGAAGTGCCGGCGCAGCGTCGTGGCGGTGCCCATGCCGGAGGCCGCCGCGATGGCCTCGATGCTGTCGCCGGTGGTCTCCAGCAGTTCCTGGGCGCGCCGGATCCGCTGGGTCAGCAGCCATTGCAGCGGGGTGGTGCCGGTCACCGACCTGAAGTGGCGGCCCAGGTTGCGCGAGCTCATGTTCGCCCGGCGGGCCAGGTCCTCCACGGTCAGCGGTCGGTCGAGCCGTTCGATCGCCCAGGGGAGCAGCTCGGCGAGCGGGTGGTCGTCCTGCTCGGGCACCGGGGCGGTGACGAACTGGGCCTGGCCGCCGGCCCGGTGCGGGGGCACGACCAGGCGGCGGGCGACCGTGTTGGCGACCGCCGCGCCGTGGTCGAGGCGGACCAGGTGCAGGCACAGGTCCATCGCGGCGGCCTTGCCGGCGGAGGTGAACACGCTGCCGTCGTCCACGTAGAGGACGTCCGGGTCGACCTCCACCCTGGGGTGGCGGGCGGCCAGGGTCCGGGTGTGCGCCCAGTGCGTGGTCGCGCGCCGGCCGTCCAGCAGGCCGGCGGCGGCCAGCACGAACGCGCCCGTGCACAGGGAGGCCACCCGTGCGCCCGCCTCGTGGGCCGCGCGCACCGCGTCGACCAGGTCGGCGGGCGGGGCCTCGTCGACGTCGGCCCAGCCGGGGACGATCACCGTGTCGGCGTGCGGGAGCCGGTCGAGCCCCCGGTCGGGCTCCAGCCGGAACCGGCCGAACCGCACGGCGCCCGGTCCGCAGACGACGACGCTGTACCAGGGATCGGCCGTGCCGGGCGGACCGGTGCCGAAGACCTCGTACGCCACGGACAGCTCGAAGTGCAGCATCCCGTCGGTGACGGCCAGCGCGACAGTACTCACGTCCGGAATTGTACGGACCGTGTCGCTTCGGACACTAGCGCCGATCAGCCGCCGACGTCAGGATGCTGACGGCTGATCATTTCGAGTACGGCGGGAGAACCGATGGGACGGGGACACACGGTGGCGGTGTTCGGCGCTTACGGGCACACCGGGCGCTTCGTGGTGGCGGAGCTGCGGGACCGCGGGTTCGTTCCGCTTCCGTCCGGACGCGACGCGGACAGGCTGCGGGCGCTCGCGGCGTCCCACCCGGGGCTCGACACCCGGACGGCCTCGGCCGGCGACCCGGCCTCGCTCGACCGCGCGCTGGACGGCGCGGACGCCGTGATCAACTGCGCCGGGCCCTTCGCGGCGACCGCCGCCCCGGTGATCGAGGCGGCACTGCGCGCCGGGATCCCGTACGTGGACGTGGCGGCCGAGATCGAGGCCAACCTCGACACGTTCACGCACTTCGCGGACCGTGCCCGCGCCGCGGGCACGGTGGTGGTCCCCGCGATGGCCTTCTACGGCGGCCTCGGCGACCTGCTGGTCACCGCCGCGATGGGCGACTGGACGACGGCCGACGAGGCGCAGATCGCGTACGGGCTGGACAGCTGGCACCCCACGGCCGGCACCCGCGCCGCGGGCGCGGTCTCCCGGGAGCGAAGGAACGGACGGCGCGTCCGCTACAGCGGCGGGCGGCTGGAGTACCGCGACGACGCCCCGCCGACCCTGGAGTGGTCCTTCCCCGAGCCGATGGGGACCCGGACCGTGATCGGGGAGTTCAGCATGGCCGACATCGTCACCGTCCCCAGCCATCTGGCCATCCCCGAGGTGCGCACCTGCATGACGGCCGGGGCGGCCAGGGACCTGGCGGCCCCGGACACCCCGGCGCCGGCCGCGGCCGACGAGCACGGGCGGTCCGCGCAGACCTTCCTCGTCGACGTCGTCGTGCGCTCCGGCGGCAGAGAGCGGCGCGCCGTGGCGAGCGGCCGGGACATCTACGCCGTCAGCGCGCCCCTCGCGGTGGAAGCGGTCCACCGTGTCCTGGCGGGACGGGCCAGGACGACCGGTGTCGTCTCCGCCGGCGCGGCCTTCGACGCGCCCGACTTCCTCCGCGCCCTGTCCGCGCACCTCTCGTTCGACCTGCGGCGGTGAACCCCGCTGGGGCCGGCCGCCCACGCCGGCCGGCCCCAGCGGGAAGCCCGCGGCACGGTGCTCCCGGATGCCTCCGCATAGCGTTCACCTTCAATTCGTTGCAACGAACAGATGTCTCCTGTTGCATTAATCTTGAAGACGTTGCAACGATTTACCACTCTCTACCTGCACTTATGTAGTTAATGTGCAACTACTTCATTGCCGAAGTCGTGAACGCAACGTAGCTTTTCCGTCACGAGAAACAAAGGGCCGAAGAGACGCACGACGCGGAAGTCCGACACTCCCGCTCCGGTCTCCGCCGCCCCGGACACCCCGCCACCGGCCACGGCGACATCACCGCCCGCGACCGGCACCGAGGAAGGACGGAAAGATGAGCACCACTCGGGACTACCAGGCCGCGGAGCGACTCCTGCGCCGGTCCGCCCGCCCCGGCGAACTCGTCGTCGGCGACAAGGTCAGGCCGCGGTGGACCGACGGAGGCGCCCGTTTCCGGTACGCGGTGAGCAACGGCGCCGGCAGGCGGTTCGTGCTGGTCGACCCGGCGGCGGGCACCCGCGAGCCGGCCTTCGACCACGCCCGGCTCGCCGCCGCGCTCACCGCCGCCTCCGGGCGGCAGGCCGACCCGGAGGCCCTGCCGTTCCCGGCCTTCGAAACGGCCGGGAACACCGTGGAGTTCGACGCGTTCGGCGAGCACTGGCGCTGCCGCCTGGACGACTACACCTGCGAGCGGGCCGAGCCCGCGCCGCCGGGCAACCCGCTGGAGGTGCCGTCCCCCGACGGGAAGACCGCGGTGTTCCGGCGGGGGCACGACCTGTGGGCGCGCTCGCTGTCCGACGGCCGCGAGTGGGCGCTGACCACCGACGGCGGGCCCGACCACCGCTACGGCCCCGGCCCGGACTGCACGGGCAACGGCACGCTGCTGCGCAAGTTCGGCCTGCCGCACCTGCCGCCCGCGGTGGCCTGGTCGCCCGACTCGACGAAGGTGCTGGCGCACCGCACCGACGAGCGCGGCGTCCGGCAGACCCACCTGGTGGAGGCCGGACCCGCGGGCGGCGGCGCACCCGTCCTCCACACCCAGCGGTACGCCTACCCCGGCGACGAGCGACTGCCCCGCGCCGAACTGGTCGTGCTGGACGTGCGGGCGGGCACCGTGGTCCGCGCGCAGGCCGAGCCGCTGCTCATGCCGCAGTTCTCGCCGATCACGGCCGGGTGGGCGTGGTGGGCGGAGGACGGCTCGGCGGTGTACTACCTCGACCGGCCCCGGGACCTGCGCACGCTGACCCTGCACCGGCTGGACCCGGCCACCGGCGAGGTCACCACCGTGCTCCGCGAGACCGGGACCACCCGCGTGGAGCCCAACCAGTGGATGTACGAGCCGCCGATCGTACGGGTGCTGGCCGACGAGGTGCTGTGGTACTCGCAGCGGGACGGCTGGGGCCACCTGTACCGGTACGGCCTGCGCACCGGCGAGCTGCTCGGGCGGGTCACCTCCGGGCCGTGGGCGGTGCGGCGGATCCTGCGCGTCGACGAGGCCGAGCGGGTGGTGTACTTCACCGCGTCCGGGCTGGTCGGCGAGGACCCGTACCGGCGCACGGTGTGCCGGGTCGGCCTGGACGGCTCCGGCTTCGCCAGGCTCACCGACGACGGACTGGACCACGTCGTCACCGTGCCGGACGGCCAGGGGTACTTCGTCGACTCCGCGTCCACCGTCGACACCCCGCCGGTGACGACGGTCCGCGACTGGACCGGGCGGGTGCTGGTCGAGCTGGAGCGCGCCGACATCGGCGGGCTCACCGCCACCGGCTGGACGCCGCCGGAGCGGTTCCGCGTCAAGGCGGCCGACGGGGTGACGGACGTCTACGGGGTGCTGTACCGGCCGCGGGGGTTCGACCCCTCCCGGCGCTACCCGGTGGTGGACACCCTCTATCCCGGTCCGCAGGTCAACCGGGTCGCCCCGTGCTTCGACCCCGGCGGGACGGGACTCGACGCGGAACCCCTCGCGGCGCTGGGCTTCGTGGTGGTGGCGCTGGACGGGCGGGGCACCCCGGGGCGGGACAAGGCCTTCCACGACGCCTCCCACGGCCGGCTGGCCGACGCGGGCTGCCTGGCCGACCACGTCGCGGCGCTGCGGCAACTGGCCCGGACCCGGCCGTGGATGGACCTGGACCGGGTGGGAGCGTTCGGCCACTCCGGAGGCGGATTCGCCGCGGCGCGGGCGATGCTGGACTTCCCCGAGGTGTACAAGGCCGGAGTCGCCCTCTCCGGCTCGCACGACGCCCGCTGCTTCAACGCGGGCTTCGTGGAGTCCTGCGACGGCGCGGACAACCCCGAGGCCTGGGCCCGCGCCTCCAACACGGACCTCGCGGACCGGCTGGCGGGCAAGCTGCTCCTCGTCCACGGCGAGATGGACGACCAGGTCCACCCGGACCACACGCTGCGGCTGGCCGACCGGCTCGTCGCCGCCGACAAGGACTTCGAGCTGCTCATCGTGCCCGGGGCCGAGCACACGCTCATCGACTGCCTGGCCTACGTCCGCAAGCGCTGCTGGGACTTCCTGGTGCGCGAACTGATGGGCACGCGGCCGCCGGCGTACCGCCCCGCCCCCATCGTCATCGACCCCGAACTGCTCGGCGAGCTGTTCGCCTGAGCGCGACACCGCGGGCGGGAGCCGGGGAGACCGTCGGGGTGGGGCAGTGGCGGAACCGGTACCGGCTCGGCCGGTTCCGCCGTCGCCGACGTGCGGGGGCACGCTTCCGCTGCGGGTGCGGGAACAGGAGGAGGACCGGCCGGTGGAGCAGCTCGCGCCGTACTCCGGGACGATCGGGCAGGAGCGGCTGCGGACCACCCTCCGCCTCGGCCACGAGGCGCTGGGCCAGGCGGTCGCCATGGGGCCCAATGCCCGGCACCAGGACCGGGAGGAGGTGACGCGGCGGGTGACGAAACCGCCCGGCGCCTGCGATGTCGCGCTCCCGGTCACCTTCACGGTCCGCCGTCCCCGGCGGGGACGCGGGCGCCGTGCGCGCTCACGCGCGGACGGTCCCGCCGCCCGGCGGCCGTCAGTCGAGGAAGCGCAGCAGCTCGGCGGTGACGAACGCGGGGTTCTCCTCCACGAGCCAGTGGCCGGCTTCCGGCACGTCCACCGCACGCACGATGTCGGTCATCTTCGGCGCCACGGTGTTCCGGACCGGGGCGAGCTGCCCCTGGGCGGTCATGAGGAGGGACGGGACGCGTACCGGCTCGGCCGCTTCGATGTCGCGGACGTCCTCGTCGAGGGCGCGGTAGAGGTCGAAGCCGCCCGACAGGACGTCGGGCCGGCTGTAGGTCCGCGCGTACTCGTCGATCTCGGCGGCGGTGAAGGGGGACTTGCGAGAGGTGCCGCCGAACGCCGTTCCGCCGAAGGCGACCTGCGGGTAGAACAGCGCCAGGTACTCGCGGACGTCGTCGCCGACGACCGCCTCGGGGACCCGGGGCTGGGAGTGGAAGGCGATGTGCCAGCTCAGGGAGCGGTAGGCGGACGCGTCCATCGCCGGTCCGGGCAGCGGCAGGTCGAGGTAGCCGAGGCGCTCGGTGTCGTCGGGGAACTGGGAGGCGTACTGGAACGCCACCGCGGCACCGAGGTCGTGGCCGACGACCTGGGCGTCGCGTATCTTGAGCCGCTCGGCGACGAGGGTGTGCACGTAGCGTGCCAGAGTGGCCTTGTCGTAGCCGGCCGGCGAGCCGCTGCTGTCGCCGAGTCCCGGAAGGTCGACGGCGTAGACGGTGTGGTGCCTGGCCAGTTCCGGCATGATCGGCCACCAGCCGTACCAGGTCTGCGGCCAGCCGTGCAGCAGGACGACGGGGGAGCCGCTGCCGCCCTTCACATAGTGCATCCGCACTCCGTCGACGGTGGCGAACTCGTGCCGGAAGACGCTGTTGAACTCCGGGTCGTCGTGCGTGGCGGACGCGTGGGGAGGAAAGCCGGCCTCTTGCGGGGTGCAGGCGGCTGTGCCGGTGGTCAGTACGGAGGCCAGGACGACGGATGCCGCGGTCCGGGCGAGGCGCGGTGAGCGGCGCGGTGACATGGTCGCCACGGGGTCCTTCCTGTGAGCGGGCGAGGGGGTCGAGGGGGCCGGGCGGGCTCAGGCGGTGCGGCGGACGACCAGGATGTGATCGGTGACCTCGGCCGTCCGGCCGTCCGGCCCGGTCGCCTCGCGCGTCCGCGCTTCGGCCCGCTCGACCGTCCACGTCCGCGGGGCCAGGGCCAGGTCCGCCGCGACTTCCCGCGGGGTCGGATACCGGATGTCCGGGTCCTGCACCCACGACCACGGCGCTGTCGAGCCGTGGTCGACCACCAGCAGCCGCCCGCCCGGGCGCAGGGCGTGCGCGGCCGAGCGCAGGACGGCCGCCCTGTCCAGGTCGAGGGGGGTGTGCAGGTAGTGGGCGTTGACCAGGTCGAACGCGCCGGCGGGGAAGGACTCGCGCAGGTCGCACTGCCGCGCCGTGACCCGGTCGGACAGGCCGGCCCGGGAGGCGAGGCGGGCGAGCCGCTCGACGGCCACGGAGGACACGTCCACGGCCGTGACCCGCCATCCGTGACGCGCGAGGTACAGCGCGTCGCCGCCGTTGCCGCATCCCAGATCCAGTACGTCGCCGGGCGGCAGGCCGGCGACCGCCGAGGTGAGGCATGGGTTGGGCCGGGGGGAGACGGCCTCCGGCCGGGCCGCGTGGATCCTGTTCCAGTAGGCGACCGCGTCTGTCGCGCTCATCGGGGGCTCCTCGTGTCGGGGGCTGAACGCGCACCAGTTTCGACGCGCCCGCCCAGGCCGGCACGTTCTCTTGCGGTTCCTGCAAGATGGCGTGGTGGAAGACGTACCGCAGGACGAATTCGACGGGATCGGCCCCCGGTTGCGCGCGATACGCCGCGCCCGCGGCCTCACCCTCGCCACCCTCGCCGAGGCGACCGGAGTGTCGGAGAGCACCCTCTCCCGGCTGGAGAGCGGGAAGCGCCGACCGACCCTGGAGCTGCTGTTCCCGCTGGCCCGGATCTACGGCGTCCCCCTGGACGACCTCGTCGGCGCCCCCCGCACCGGCGACCCCCGCATCCACCTGAAGCCGATCCGGCGGTTCGGGGCGGTCTTCGTCCCGCTGTCACGCCGGCCGGGTGCCATCCAGGCGTTCAAGATGATCATTCCTGCCTCCGACGGCCCCCGGGAACCGACCCCGCAGACCCACGAAGGCTTCGAATGGCTCTACGTGCTCAACGGCCGCCTGCGGCTGCTGCTCGGTGAGCGCGACCTGACCCTGGAGGCCGGCGAGGCCGCCGAGTTCGACACGACCCTTCCCCACTGGCTGGGCAGCGCCGACGGCGGCACGGTCGAACTGCTGATCCTGTTCGGACCGCAGGGGACACGCGCGCACCTGCGCGCAACGCCCGCCCGGCCCTCCCGGGAACGGAACGGGCAGTGACCTCGGCCCGTCCCCGGCGGATTCCGGGCGGCGCACGCGGACGCTCGTCGGACGCGTCAGGCGCGGGATGTCCCCCGAAGCCGTCCGGCGGTCCCCGGCCCGCGCGGGTCCCCTGGGGCGTCCGCCGCGGTCCGCGTGGGGATCGCGGACCTCGCGCGTGGCACCCTGCTGCGGCCGCCCCGCCGGTCAGGTGGATGATGTAGCAGACGTGGGAGGGAAGGGGCGGGGATGGCGCGCTGGACGGTGGAGAGGCAGGAGACGACTCCTGCGGGGCAGGTGCGTGTCGGCGGCGCGGGCTGGACGGCCGCGTGGCTGACAGGGGCCGTGGCGCTGTCGGCGGAGGGCGCGCTCGCGCTGGTCGTCCACTTCCTGGCGGGCTTGCGGAACGAGCACTACTTCGCCGCCGGCCTCCCGGCGTACGTCGGGTACCTCTTCGTGGCCGTGGTCACCGTGGTCATGCTCGGCCTGGCGGGGCTGATCGGCTCGGCGGTGGCCGTCCTGCCGGTCGTGCAGCTGTCGCGCTGGTCGGCCCGCAGGGCCGGGCGGCCGGAGACGATGCGCTGGTGCCTGGGCGTCTGCGGGGCGTTCGCCGCGGCGGCCGCCGTGTGCACCGGGGTGCCGACGGCGCTCCTCGGCGGCGGTTGGACTGTGCTTCCGCTGGTCCTTCTCGCGGTTTTCCTCGGCTTGGTCCCCGCCGTCCTGTGCACCCGGGCCGTGACCGTCCTGCGCGGCACCGGTGCCCGGTTCGGGATGGCCGTGGTGGTGTCCGCCTGCGGACTGACGCTCTCGGCGGTGGTTTTCGCCGGTGGCCTGGCGGCCTACGGGACCGGCCTGGTCCAGGTGTACGAGCCGCCGCGGCTCACCGCCGCGAAGCTCGTCGGTACCTGGACCGACGACCAGGGCGGCACCCTCACCCTCCGGGCCGATGGCACCGCGGTGGCCAACGGCCTGGACGTCCACACCACGGAGACGGCGTACGGCGGGGACGCACCCGAGCAGTGCAGTGGCTCCGGTTCGTGGGCGCGGGGCACGTCGCCGTCCGGAACCCCGCAGCTCGATCTCAGCATCAGCGGCTGCGCGGAGGGCAGCGGCTGGCAGTTCGGCGGCACCGAAGAACAGCCCACCCTCTACTACTGGATCGGCGACCCGGACTCACTCGACCAGTACACGCTGCACCGCGGGTCGCCGGTGTCGTAGCCGGAGGCGGGCTCGCCTGTTCGGCTGTCACCGGCTCCCCCGTGGAGTCCACCCCGCCGGTGACCGGCCGTGCCCGCGGCTCCGGAGGCGGCCCTTCCACCGCGTCCGGGGCCGTGCGCGTCAGGGCGTCAGGGTGCTCGCCGGCAGCGCCTGCCCCGGCGCGAGGGTCTCCAGGACGCGCCGGGCCCGGTCTCCGGCCCGCAGCGTCTCGCCGTGGCCGCACCGGGCGCCGGCGCGGCGGGCCTCGGTGCGGGCCACGGCGGACAGCACCTCGCCGACCCGCTCGGCGCCGCCGAACTGGAACCCCAGCTGGGTGGTGTAGCACGCGGCCGCGGCGGTCTTGCGGGCCAGGACGGCGCCGATGTCCACCGTCACCTCGCCCGTCGCCCCGTCCGTCGCCGAGCCCGTCGCCGCGGGCCCGCCGGGGGGAGGCCCGTCCGCGGCGCGCGGCGCGCGGGCCACGTAGGGGACGTCGCGCCACCAGCAGGTGCGCGGTGGCGGCGCGGTGGCGGCGACCGCCCGGGCCGTGATCACGTGGTCGACGTGGCCGCCGATCCCCTGCGGGGCGAGGACGAGGTCCGCCGCCGCCAGGTGCGGGCGGAGCAGCCGCTCCAGCTCCGCGCCGACCGTGTCGCCGGCACGGGGCGGAGTGAAGAGTTCCGGCGCGCTGCCGTACCCGCGGTGCGGCGCCTCGGGCAGCGGCAGGTGCACCGGGGGCAGCGCGCCCAGCACCCGCTGCGCGGCGGTGTCCTCCGCGCGGCGCAGGGCCATGTAGTCGGCCTCCGCGGGCAGCCCCTTGTCGAGCTGGGTGGACAGCGCGAAGGGGCACGGGTCGTCGACCGAGGCCGTGAAGCAGGTGACGACCCGCACCGACCAGCCCGCCCGGACCAGGACGGCCAGGACGCCCCCGGCGGAGAAGACCGCGTCGTCCAGGTGGGGGCTGACGGCCACGGCCGTACGGGCGCCCGGGGGCCGCGCGGTCACAGCAGGTGGGGGTCGCGGCGGAACCGGCAGGACAGGTCCACGGCGGGGCCGGCCGTCCCGCCGGCCGGAGCCGGACCGGGCCGGCCCCCGGCGGACCACGCGGCGCGCACCTCCTCGTACACGGCGCCGATGCGCGCGGCGGCCACCGGCCACGACCACCGGGACCGCACCTGCTCCAGCGCCGCCTCCGCGAGGCGGTGCCGCAGCGGCGCGTCGTCGAGCATCCGCCCGATCACCCCGGCCAGCGCGCCGGGGTCGCGCGGCGGCGCGAGGAGGCCGTTGACGCCGTCCCGCACGCAGTCCACCACCCCCACCACGCGGGTGGAGACCACCGGAAGCCCGCAGGCCATCGCCTCCAGGATGGTGTTGGAGAACCCCTCGGCCCAGGTGGGGGTGGCGAAGACGTCCCCCCGCCGGTAGACGGCGGGGGCGTCGTGGTAGCCGGTGGGGCCCAGCACCTCCACCGCCCCGGCCAGGTCCGCCTGCCGCGCCCGGCGGGTCAGCCGGTCCAGGTCGGGCCCGGCGCCGGAGACCAGCAGCCGCAGCCGCCTGCCGCCGGCCAGGAGCAGCCGCACCGCCTCCAGCAGGTCCAGCACGCCTTTGCGGACGTCGATCCGGCCGTGGTACAGCAGCGTCGGAGGATCGCCGACCGCTCCCGGACGCCTGCCGGGCCGGGGCCGGAACAGCCCGGTGTCGGTGGCTCCGGGGACCACCGTGAAGCGCTCCACCGGCACCCGGTGGCGGGCGGCGACCTCGGCGGCGAAGGAGGCCGAGCCGATCAGCAGGGCGGGGGCGTCCCGCAGGACCCGCCGGACCGCCGCGCGGTGCGTGGCGCAGCAGGTGCCGACCCAGTGGCCGTCGCCGCCCTGGACGGAGACCACGGCCGGGACGCCCAGCAGCTCCGACGCCTCCAGCGCGGCCAGCCCCGGCGGATATCCGTACTGGGCGTGGAGCACGTCCAGCGGCTCGCGCGCGTGGAGGCCGGCGACCGCGTCGCGGAGCGCGGCGACGTCGGCCTCGAAGTCCGCGGGCCGCCCGTCGGCGACGGCCTGCTCACCCAGGGACTCCAGCGCCACCAGGCGCACGCCCTTTGGGACCCGCTCGGGCGGGGGAGGCCCGCCGCCGTAGACGGCGCGGCCCCGCGGGTCGCCGCGGTACTGGGACACCAGGGTGACGTCGTGCCCCGCGGCCGCCAGGGCCCGCAGCAGGTTCTCCGCGTAGGCGCTCATCCCCGACACGGCCGGCCAGTAGCGCCGCGAGACGAAGCAGATCCTCATCGCACCTCCTCCGGTTCGGGCGCCCCGCCGGCCCCGGCCCGCTCGGCGTTCCGCAGCGCCTCCAGCGCCGCGGGCACCAGGACGTCGGCGCGGTGCGCGTCGCGGGACAGCTCCAGGCTCACCAGCCCGCGGTACCGCACGGCGCGCAGGGCGCCGAGGACGGCGGGCAGGTCCATGTCGCCCTCGCCGGGGGCGCGGTGCTCGTGCCGGCCGTACGGCATGTCCTCCACGGCCACCGCCCCCAGGTCCCGGGCGTGGTCCAGCACCGCCTGACGCGGCGTCAGCCCGCCCGCGACCAGGCAGTGGCCGGTGTCCAGCGCCAGCCGCAGGCCGGGGACGAGGGCGGCCAGCCGGGACCAGCCGGCGCAGTCCTCCACGAGCATGCCCGGCTCGGGCTCGAAGGCCGCCGTCACGCCCCGCTCGGCCGCGTACGCCACGACGGCCCGCACCCCGTCCACCAGATGCCGCCAGGCCGTCCCGCCCGGAGAGGTGTCCGTGCCGGGAGCCGGCACGCCCGCCCAGAACGAGACCGCCTCGCTGCCCAGGTCGGCGGCGATGTCCGCGCACAGCCGCAGGAACGCCAGCCGGCGGGCCCGGCCGGCCGGATCGGGGCTGATCAGGGTCGGTTCGTGCTTGCGCCTCGGGTCGAGGAGGAACCGCGCCCCGGTCTCCACCGTGCTGCCCAGCCCCAGCCGGTCCAGCCGGCGGGCCAGCGCGGCGGTGCGGGCGGCCAGGCGCGGCGCGAAGGGGTCGTGGTGGGCGACGTCCACGGTGAGCGCGACGCCGTCGTACCCGGAGTCCGCCAGCAGGGCCAGCGCATCCGTCAGGCGGTGCGAGGTGAGGCCGTTGGTGTTGTAGGCGTACCGCAGGCCGTCCGCCGGGGCGCTCACCGGGCCGCCCCCGCGGCCGCGCGGGCCACCGCGTGGCGGTCCGGTTCGCGGTAGAGCGGGTACAGCGCCCCCACCGCCTCCCGCGCGGCCCGGACGTCGAACCAGGCCGGTCCGCCGAGCCGTTCGCGGGCCCCGGCGGTGAGGTGGACCGGCAGCGCCCCGGGACGGGGGGCCGGGCCGGTCCCGGCCAGGGGGCTCCCGCGCTCCATCAGCCGCCGCACCCCGCGCTCCCCGATCCGCGCGTAGGACATGGTCTCCACCTCCATGCCGGGGACGATCGCCTTGACCGCGTACGCCCCCGGTCCGCCCGCCTCGACCACCAGCACGTCGAAGTCCGCGAGCCGCCGCAGCAGGTCCGCCAGGAGGGCGGCGGGGTCGTCCAGCGAGCCCGGCGCCACGGTCGGCAGGCCGGAGAAGGGCACGGTGGAGCGCCGCGCCAGCACGGCGGGCTCCAGCAGCGCCAGCAGGCTCCGGCGGTCCATGGCGGCCCAGGAGGCCATGGCCCGCAGGGCGCGCGGCTCCTGCTCCGCCGGGGGCGAGGCCAGCTCGCGGTCGAGGTAACCGGCCGGGGCTATCCGCGCCACGGTCTCCAGCGGACTGTGGAAGAACACCTTCCGCGCCCGGGAGGAGACGTACTCCAGCACCGCCTTGCGCAGCGCCGCCTCCCGGTCGGGGTGGGCGGCCTCCCCGCAGGCGGTCAGGGCCAGCGGCGGGGCCGCGGGATCGGCGTCGACGCCGACGACGTGGACGTCGGCCATCCCGAACTGCGTGGAGGCCAGCTTGGGCAGCACGCGGACGCCCAGCTCCCGCAGCCGCCCGAGCACCGAGACGGTGACCGGGTCGGCGACCTCGTCCGGCTCGATCACCACCCCCTGGTCCATCGCGCGGTGCGCGGTGGCGTTGCCGTCGCGCTGGAGGATCTCCAGCAGCGCGTGGGACAGGGCCCGCTCGGGGGTGTCCCCGGCGCCCAGCCCGTTGGTGACCGGGGTGGTCAGCAGGCCCCCCGGCGGGGGAGCCCAGGGCAAGTCGCTCCCGCAGGCGGCGGCGAACTCGGCGGGCACCAGCACCTCCTCGCCGGTGCGGTACCGCCGTGCGGGCACCCAGTCCAGGGGACGCTCGGGGCCGTAGTCCGCGCCGGCCGGCAGGACCAGGGAGACCGGGTCGGCGACCCGGTCCCGGCCGCGCTCGCGCACCAGCTCCGCGTAGGAGGCCCGGCGGCGCTCGGCGCGGGCCAGGTGCCGCGCCAGCAGGACCTCCTCGGCGAGCTCGCCGTACGCCCCGACGCGGGCCCGGCCGAGGTCGGCCCCGTACCCGCAGGCGCCCTTGCGGACGCCGTCCGGGCCGAGGTGGTCGGCGGAGACCACCGGGAGGCCGGTGCGGTCGGCGGCGGAGATGTCGAAGTCGTCCTGCTCCCCGGGCGCCAGCGCGGCGCGGTAGGCGCTCACCGCCGGGGGCGTTCCGGCGGCGCTCACCGCGCGGCTCCCAGCGGGAGGGCGTCCGTGGTGGGCCGCCCGGACAGCCGGCGGTCGAACAGCCGCACCACGTCCGCGGTGGTCACCGGGGCGGCGAACTCGAAGGGGGTGGCGACCGCCTCGAACTCCAGCTCCCCGATCACCGCGCGGTAGCGGCGCACCTCGTCGTGGGAGAGCGGGACGCGGGCGTGGTACGCCTTGTGGCAGGACAGCGCGCGGGGGGTGGTGCCGTCCAGGTCGACCTTGAGGGCGTCGCCGCAGAAGAGGATCCCCCGGCGCGCGTCGTGGAGGACGCAGTGGCCGTCGAAGTGGCCGCCGGTGCGGTACACCGTCAGCCCCGGGGCCAGCTCCAGGGCCTCGTCGACCGGCCAGGTCACCCGGAACGCCTTGGTCCACTCCAGGTCCCGCGTGCCGACGGCGACCACCGGGGGGTCGAAGTACCGCTGGAGCTGCCACAGGGCCCCGTAGCCGTGCACGTGGCTGGAGCCCAGCCGGGCGATGCCGCCGAGCCGTTCGATCTCGGCCAGCGCGTCGGGCGGGTAGTAGGGCGCGGCCTCCCAGGCGACGTTGCCCGCCTCCGACCCGATCAGCCAGCCCGTCGAGCCCAGCCCGAAGGACGGGACGGCGGAGAACCCGGTGACGCCGGGGACGGGCTGGTGCCAGTCGGCGGTGAGGAGGGCGCCGACGGCCTTCTCCTCCAGCAGGTTCCAGCCGTCCTCCGGCAGCGCGTTGCGCACGTCGGTGCAGACCGGGCAGGCGGGCGGGGTGCCGAACCACCGCTGCCAGTGGCCGCAGTGGGCGCAGGCGTACATGCTCAGGGTCATCGTCGGCCCTCCTTGACGGTGAAGCCCCCTCCGGTGGTGAAGCCGTCCCCGGCGGTGGGACCCTCCCCGGCGGCGAAGGGGGTCCGGCCGGCGTCCGGCGGCTGGGCGGAGCCGGCGGGAGCGGCCCCGCCGCCCGCCGCCGCCTCCAGCAGCAGCCGGTGCAGCGCCAGGTCGCGCCGCAGCGGCCACGGCCAGGCCCGCTCCGGCGCGGCGCCGGAGCGCGCCGCGGCCACGGCGGCGGAGAACCCGCGGACCTGCCCGGTGAAGGGCGAGGTGCCGGTGTCGAACGGCACGGGCACGCGCCGCCCGGTGTCCGCGCGGGTGAGCCACACCGCGCCTCCGGCGTCCTGCCCGAGGGTGTCGGTCGCGGTCAGCAGCCCGCGGGTGCCGACGACCTCCAGCCGGCGGCGGGGCAGCGCGTCGGGGGTGTTGTAGGCGACGTGGAGGCCGACCAGGACCCCGCCGCCGGTCCGGCCGGCCAGCACCGCGCCGTCGTCGACCGGATAGGGGTGCACCCGGTGCTGCGCCAGCGCCGCCAGGTGCGTCACGTCGTCCCCGCCGAGCAGCACCCCCACCAGGTCGAGTCCGTGCGGGGCCAGGTCGAGCAGGGCGCCGCCGCCGGCCCGCGCCGGGTCGGCGCGCCAGTTGTCGCAGGGGCCGCCGTCCGGCGACCAGACGGGCGGCAGCCAGCAGCAGTAGGTGATCCGCACCGCGGTGACCGCGCCCAGCCCGCCGGAGGCCACCACGTCCCGCACGGCCCGGTGGGCCGGATGGAACCGCTGGTCGTAGGCGGTGGCCGCGAGGACCCCAGCGCGCTCGCAGGCGGCGACCAGGCGCTCGGCGTCGGCGAGTCCGGCGGCGAGCGGCTTCTCGCACAGCACCGCCGCCCCCGCCGCCGCGGCGGCCTCGGCCACGGGGCGGTGGGCGTGGTTGGGCGTGGCGACGTACACCGCGTCGGGCCGGTGCTCGGCCAGCAGCGCGGCCAGGCCGGGGGCGACCCGGACGCCGGGCGCCCGGGCGGCCAGCCGCGCGGCGGCGGCCGGATCGGTGTCGGTGACGGCGACCAGACGGGGGGCCGCGGCACCCGAGCGCCCCCGGGCGGCCGCCAGCAGCCCGGGCAGGAAGTGGTCGCGGGCGACCCAGCCGCACCCGGCGATCGCCCACCGGCAGACGGCCGCGGCGGCCGGCGTGCCCGCGTTCACCACCGCTCCGGCAGGTCCAGGAGCACCCTGCGGCGGGCCAGTCCGGCCACCTCGGGCGTCAGGCGTCCGGCCCGCGCGTCCGCGAGCAGGCCGGGGGAGAGGTCCACGCGCTCCGGCAGGTAGGCGGCGGCGCCCGGCCCGTACTCGTCCCGCCAGCGCGGGCCCGGCCAGTGCAGCAGGCCGTCGCGGTAGAGGGGGTTGGGCCGCAGGGGCCGCCCCGGGACGGGCCGGGCCGGGGACGGCAGGGCGTGTCCGGGCGGCGGGGGCGGGCCGCAGACCAGGGCGAGGGCCTCGCAGCGCGCCAGGTCCTCCGCCGGACGCGGACGGGGGGCGGCGCCGTCCAGCAGGGCGCGGGTCAGGTCGGCGTCGTCGTAGCAGACGGCCCCCGGCAGCAGCGAGAGCCAGCCGGCCGGGTCCAGCGGCAGTCCGGCGCCCGGCCCGGGGACCAGGGCGTTGTGGCAGTGGCCCAGGACGACCGGGCCGCCCCCGGCGTACTCCAGGGCGCGGTCCACCACCTCCTGTTTGCGGGGCAGGAAGTACAGCGCGTCGTGGCAGGCCACATAGGCCGGCCCGCGCGGGCGCAGCGGCCACGGGGCGGTCAGGTCGGCGCACACCAGCCGCGCCCCGGGCGCGACGAACCGCCGGGCCAGCCACAGCTTGGCGAAGACCACGTCGACGCCGGTCAGGTCCCGGTGCCCGCGCAGCGCCAGCTCCCGCAGCAGGTGCCCGGCGCCGCAGGCCAGCTCCAGCACCGGCCGGCGGCCGGGGGAGTGGCGGTCGGTCAGGGCGAGGACGGCCAGCCAGGTCGGGTCGCTCCACCGGTGGAGGAAGTAGTCCCCGACCCGGCCCATGCCCAGCAGCGCCACCGCCTCGCGCAGGGTGGCCGCCCCCAGCGCGGCGCGCAGCGCGCCGGGGGGCGGGACCGGGCCGTCCCACCAGTCGTCGGTGTCGGCGAGGAGGACGACCGCGGCGCCGGCCGGGTCGCCCTCCCCGACGCGGCGCACGGCCCGCTCGCGCAGCTCCTCCCGGCCGGCGCGCAGCCAGGGGATGCCCGCCACGACGGGCCAGAGCCGCTCGCCGTCGGACAGCAGCCCGGGCCCGTGCGGCCGCAGTGGGGCCCCGTTGACCGGGCTGACCAGGTCGGTCACGGACGTCCCGGCCGCCGCGCGGGCCGCCGCCGGGCTGCTCACGCCGCCTCCGCCGCGTCCAGCACGGCCCGGTGGAAGCCGGACACCGCGCAGGGGTGCACCAGGTCCAGGTCGTCCAGGGCCTGTTCGGCGGTGAAGGCGGCGGCCCGCGCGTGGTGGCGGACCTGCAGCACCCGGTCGAGGACGTCGGCGGCGTGGAAGGCCCGGGCGGCCGGGTGCGCGGCCTCCTCCCGCAGGGCGAGCAGCCCGGTCAGCCGCGAGGCGAGGACGCCGGGCAGAGCCGTGAGCTGACGCTCCGTCAGGCGCGAGGTGATGCCCGGCAGATGCTCGCCCAGCAGCTCCTCCCCGGCGAAGCCCGCGTCGGGCAGCACCGCGTTGTGCAGGTGGTGGGCCAGGCCGAGCAGGAAGGCGTCGGCAGGGTCGGCGCCGAACGCCCCGGCCAGCAGCCCGCCGTAGACGGCGACCGCCCAGCAGTGGTCGCCGTGGCTCTCGGGCGGCTCCACCATCAGCCGCGGACGCCCGGGCCGGGTGGCTCCCGCCCTCGGCTGGGCGCACAGGGCCGCCGCGAACGCCGGGGCCAGGGCGTCGTGGGGTTCCGCCGCGGCCAGCCGCGGCAGCGCCTCCCGCAGCCGGCCGAGGGTCGCCGCGTCCAGCCGGCCCGCGTGCTGCCCGACCGAGCGGGCCAGCACGTCCGCCGCCTCGGAGGCCGTCAGCCCGCACCGCCGCAGCACCGGGCCGTCCACGCCCGCCAGGCGCGCCCCGGCCACGGCGGCGGCGCACTCGTGGTCGGCGACCCGGCCCGGGTCGGCGCCCCGGGCCAGCGCCGCCCACGACCGCAGGAAGGCCCGCTCCGCCATCGAGGCGCCGCTGTCGGCCGTCCGGACCCGCTTGAGGTCGCCGACCTCGCGCAGCAGGGGGACGGCCGCCCGCAGGGCGTCGCGCGGCACCCCGTGCGAGGCGCGCGGGGCGTGCTGGACGTGCTGGGCCCGCCGCGCCGGGCGGGGAGCGGCCCGCGTCACGGCCGCCCGCCCTGCGCCGCCCGGCCGTCCAGCCAGTCCAGCAGGGCACGCTCCTGCCGGTGCAGGGCGTGCTCCGGGACGCGCCCGCCGGCGGTCATGGGGGCCTTGAAGAAGAACCCGAACTGCTCCTGCACCCCGCGCTCCCCGCGCCGCCGCGCCTCCGCCAGCAGCCGGACCAGCTCCAGCACCAGCGGGGCGGCCAGGACGGAGTCCCGGCACAGGAAGTCGATCTTCATCTGCATCCGGCGGCCGAGGAAGCCGACCAGATCGATGTTGTCCCACGCCTCCTTCTGGTCGCCGCGCGGCCGGTAGTACTCGATGCGCACCACGTGGTCCTCGACCGGGTAGCCGAGCACCGCGTCCAGCACCGACTCCTTGGCGGCCGTCTTGCTGGCCAGCGAGCCGGGGTCCTCCAGCGCCCGGCCGTCGCGGTTGCCCAGCAGGTTGGTGGAGTACCAGCCCTCCACCCGCAGCGCCCGCGACCGCAGGGCCGGGGCGAGCACCGTCTTGACCATGGTCTGCCCGGTCTTGCCGTCCTTGCCGGCGATCGGCACGCCCTGCCGCTCGGCCAGCAGCGTCAGGGCCGGCACGTCGGCTCCGACGCTCGGGGTGAAGTTCACGTACGCCATGCCCTCCCGCAGCGCCGCGTAGGCGTAGAGCATGGCGGGGGTGATCGCCTCGCTCCCGCCGTCCAGCGCGGCCTCGAACGCCTCCGGGGAGGCCAGGGACGGCGACGCCGGGTCCGGCTGCCGCTCGGTCGAGGCGAGGTTGACCACGACCACCTCGTCCAGCTCCCGCTCGGCCCGGAAGCGCCGCAGGTCCTCCCGGAGCCGGTCGGTCTGCTCGCGCAGGCCGCCGGACGGCACGACGTTGGCGCCGGTGACCCTGCGGCAGTAGTCCGGATCGGCCACGGCGGGCCAGGGCCGCAGCCGCTGGAGCCGGGGCGCCACGGCCTCGATCTGGGCCGGCTCCAGCACCTGGTGGAGATGGGCGGCCTTGGCCAGGTCGTCGGGGGAGACGTCCCAGCCGCCGAACACCAGCGCCTCGTAGGGCACCAGGTCCGTGCGTGCCGCCAGCGGAAGCCCGTCCTGGCCGCAGGCGCCGAGCCTGAGCAGTTCCACTCCGGCCACGGCGGTCGTGGCCACCGCGCCGCCCAGCCCCACGACGGCCACACCCAGCCGGTCCAGCGGTTCGTCCCCGCTCCTGCGGCGGGAGGGGCGCTTCCCGGTCAGCGCGTTCATCGCTCTCTCCGTTCGACTCGCACGGCGGCCGGGACCGGGGCCCTGGCGACACAGAGGAACCCGGTCGGCGGCCCCCGCGGCTCCGCGAAAGCTGTCGCGCGCGGCGGTGCGGTCGCACCGCCACACACGTCACCAGGTTCGGCGCGGCCGCGGGGCGGCGCATCCGCAGAGGAACACCACGATCCGGAGGTTTCGCCCCCGCCGTGCGGTGGTTGCGCGCCGGTGCGCGGGCCGTACGCCCGCCGCGCCGCGCACCGGACCGGCCGGACGGGACGGCCGAACGAGTGATTCCCCGGACCGGGCCGGTGCGCGGAACGGCCGTGCACCGCGGCCGTTCCGCCCGTCCGCGGCCGGACGCCGGGCGGATGCGGGTTCTTCCCGCACGCCCTCTTCGGAACCGCAAGTGCACACGGCACGCGGATCGCACCGGAGCCGGATGTCCGTGTTCAACGGTTCCACCGCCCTCCGTCCGCCCGCAGCTCAGCGAGCGACACGCTGTTTCCGCTGCTCGGACGGCCTGGCGGTCGTCCTCCGCGGCTTCCGTCGTCCGGCCGGTCAGCTCGGCGGGAATCCCGGCGCCGCCGGGGGCCTTGAGGCGACTCGGCCGGCGGACTGTGACGATGGGCGCGGCTTGCGTTCATCGGAATTCATGCGCTTTTGGCTCGTTGTCGGGTGCCGCGCAGCAGCACCCGGGCGGCGACGCGGTGACCGGTCCGCGCCGACCGCGTCGGGAGCGGGTGGTGTTGCCGCTCGTGACACCCGCACTGAAGCGCCGACCAGGACGGAACCATGGGCGAAGAACTGAAACGCCCGCGTGACCGCCTACCATCGGCCCGTGGACGCCTTCGAAGACATGTTCCGTAGTGTGCGGGCCCGGGGGTCGTTGTTCGGCAGTTCCACCGTGACCGCGCCCTGGGCGTTGCGGTTCGTCGACGGGGCGCCGCTGACGCTCTGCACCGTGCTCAGGGGATCCGGGTGGATTCTTCCGGAGGGGCGCCCGCCCGAGCACCTCGCCGCCGGTGAAACGTTGATCCTGCGGGGCCCCGCGCCGTTCTCCTTCGTCGACGAGGTCGGCACCGCGGCCGAGCCGATCGAGTGCGGGGAGCACTGCGCGACGCCTGATCAAGGCGGGACCTACCATCGGCTCGGCTGGCGCGACACTGCTCCCGGCGACTCAACGCGCGCGACGACGCTGATCACCGGCGCCTACCCCGTACGGGGCGAGATCGGCCGGCAACTGCTCGACGCGGTGCCCGACGTCCTGCGCATCGCGGGCGACGGCACCGTCGGCGCTGTGCAGGCCCTCCTGGCCGCGGAGGTCGCCGTCGATGCCCCGGGCCAGCAGATCGTGCTCGACCGGCTGCTGGACTGGATGCTGGTGTGCTCCCTGCGTGACTGGTTCGACCGGCCCGGCGGTGACCCGCCGGCCTGGTACTCCGCACACCGCGATCCAGTCGTCGGCCCCGCCCTGAGGCTGCTGCACGACGAACCGGCCAGGTCGTGGACGGTCGCCTCCCTGGCCGGCAGGGTCGGAGTGTCACGCGCCACCCTCGCCAAACGCTTCGCCGGCCTGGTTGGCGAGCCGCCGCTGACCTACCTCACCCGCCGGCGAATGATGATCGCAGCCGACCTCATGCGGGAACGGAAGACGGCGACCCTCGCTGAGATCGCCCGCGAGGTCGGCTACTCGGACGCCTTCGGCTTCAGCACCGCGTTCAAACGCATCCGCGGCGTCAACCCGACGGAGTTCCGCCGTGAACTCGTCCAACCCCTCGACAGGTCCCGTGCCGTAGACGCATAGACAGGTTTCTCGGCTTCTCGGCCATGGAATCCGAAGGCCGGGTCGTATTGCCTGGACGTCATGAACGACGATGTCCGTCTCATCCTCGGTGCGACAGGCGGAACGGGCCGCAGGGTCGCCGCCCGGCCACGGCAGGGCGGCGCACCAGCGCGTGCCGTCCCGCGATCCAGCAGGGTCCGGTTCGACCGGTCCGAGGCCAGCACGTGGCAGGCGGTCCCGCAGGACGCCGTCGTCGCCCACGTGATGCCCCCGCCGGATCCCGATCGGGTGCGTCGGTCCGTGGCACAGGCCGCCTCCGCCGGAGTGCGACGCCCGGCCCCGCACCCGGGGCCGGGCGTCGACCGCGTGACCACGTACTCAGCGCCACGTCACCCCCTTCGGGATCACACGTCGTACTCCACGGACAAGGAAGCACTGGGATGAACACCGACCACAGGCCGCGGACCCTGCTGATCACCGCCAACCCGGACCCTCGGTCCCTGACGCACCACGTGTCGGCCAGACTCGAAGCGGCCCTGCGCCCCCTGCCGGTCGAAGTGGCCGACCTGCACCAGGAGCGGTTCGACCCCAGGTACAACGCGGCGGATCGCCGCGCATACCACGAGAGCGGCAACTATCCACCCGACGTCGTCCGTGAGCACCGTCGTCTGGAGCGAGCCACTGACGTCGTTCTGATCTTCCCCGTGTACTGGTGGTCGATGCCGGCACTGCTGAAGGGGTGGATCGATCGGGTTTTCGTCAACGGCTGGGCCTTCGAGTACTCCGCGGACTCGGGCCTGCGTCCCAAGCTGCAGCAGCTCACGACGCATCTTCTGCCCATCGCCGGCAGCGATGTCAGCCTGTTCGAGCGGCATGGGTACGAGAAGGCGCTGCGCACACAGATCGAGCACGGCATCGTCGACTACTGCGGAAGCCGCCGCGGCGCCACCGCCTTCGTCTTCGAGTCCGAACTGCCGCACCCCGCGGCCACAGCGGAGAATGTCGAGCGCGCCGTGAGCACCATCAGCGCGGCTGTTCGGAATCCCGCACGCGTATGACGGCAGGCCGAGCACCGCCCTTTCGGTACGCGATCGGGACCGAGGGGGTGACATGGTCCGGCCGTACTTCCGGGCCTTCGAGGGACGTCGGCGGGAGCGCGCCGCGTGAGCGGGGAAGCCGGGAGCCCCTGTCCCCCGAAGACGGGGGACAGGGGCTCTGCCGTGTCCGGGGCTCACTCGGGCGGCGGGAGCGGCCGGCCCTCGATCGCCGCGCGTACGTGCTCGGGGGTCAGATTCTCCGAACCGTACTTCTCGCCCCATGCCCTGATCCGGCCGAGGGGAGAGGCAGGGTCGGGCGGCTCTTCGCTCAGTTCCGCCCCAAGGACCATCGCGCCGAAGCGGGCCCCCACTTCTTGCGGGCTCATGTCGTCCATGTCGTGCACGGTAGGCCAAAGCCCTGACACCCGGTGGTCGGCTGCACGGCGAATCGGGCGCAACAAACAGGGATCATTCTCCGCATATGAGAGCGAGGGCGGTTCCGTCCTCCGGCCCAACGGGTGAGCAGCATCACGGCCACAGACCTGCTGCTCCCGGCTGTGGTGAACAGTCGGAACGCCGCACCACCGACACCGGTCCCCGGCCGGGCCGGTCACCGCCGGGGCGCGGCCCGCGTCAGCCTTCCGGCACCGGCTGCCGGGTCGGCGTGGCGGTGCCGGCCGGGCCGGCGCCGATGATCGTGTCGAGCATGCCCCGCGACGCCCGCAGGTCCTCGATCGCGCGTGCGATGCGCTCGCGCTCCGCCGGGCGCTACTCGGTGCGCAGCGCCGTGGCCGTACGGGTCCCGGCCGCCCAGCCGGCCGGGACCAGCGCGCCCAGCACCGCGATCACGACCCCGCCCAAGCCCGGCAGGAGCAGGTGAACAGGCTCGTACACGTCGAGGACCGACGGAGGCAGACCGGTGCCCACGGCACGCCCCATCACCGGCATGACGAGGCCGTGCAGCGCGTACCCCGCCGGCACGCCGATCAGCCCGCCGATCACGCCGATCGCGGTCACCGAGGAGAGCACGAGGCTCATGGTCTGCCGTGGCGACATGCCGATCGCCTTGCAGACGCCCAGGTCGTGAATGCGTTCCCGGGTGTCCAGGACCACGGAGTTGAGTACGCCGAGGCCGGCCACGGAGACCAGCATGAGGGTGAGCAGCATCGCCATCGCGGACATGATGAGGATGACGCCCTCCTGCCCCGAGGGGGCGTTGGTCGTGGCGTCGCCGCCCAGCGGCCGTACGGCCGCGGCGACCTTCCGGGCGTACTCGTCGGCGGAGACGCCGGACTTCACCTCGACGAGGAAGGTGCTGGGCTCGGCCGACGGGAAGTCGGCCATGTCCGCGTGGATCTCCAGCGCGCTGCCCGAGGTGTCGAAGGACTCGCCCACGATCCGCAGGTTCGCCGTCTCCTTCTCGTAGGTCACCCGCACCGTGTCACCGACCTCGGTGCTGGTCCTTTCCAGGAAGCGCGTGGGCACCACGACCTGCCCCGTACCGGTGATCCAGCGCCCGGAAAGCAGCTCGTGACTGCCGGGGCGTGAATCGCCCTCGTAGAGGCCGGCCCGAACCGGGCCGGAGACCCCGGCCACGGCGACCTCGACCCGGGTCTTGCCGTAGTACGACCTGGTGCCCGCCTGCGACGTGATGGCGGACCGCACCTTCGCCGGGTCGGCGACCCTGGGTTCGGACGGGCTCGCCACGCCGCCGCCCGCGGGGGGCGGACTTGCCACACCGCCCCCCACAGGAGGAGGCGGAGGGGGAGCGACGTTGTTCGGCCTGGTGGTCGTGACCGTGACCGCGGCACGGCTCTCGGGGTCCTGCGAGGTGCCGACCGCGGTGAGGGACGAGGTCAGCCCGACCGCGAAGGTCGCCGCGACCGTACCGAACGCCACCGCGAGCAGCATCGCCAGGGCGCGGACCGGACGTGTGAAGGGGGTGGCGAGACCGTAGGTCACCGGTCGCGGCAGCGGCAGCCGTCCCATCACCCGGTGCGCCCACTGGCCGCGCCCCGTGCGCGGCGACCGGCCGACCGCGATGGCTTCGACCGTGCGCAGTCGTCCGGCCCGCAGTGCGGGAATCAGCGCCGCGAGCCCCACGACGACCAGGGCGGCGGCAGGCACCGTGACGTCCACCCACCAGGCCACCGAAAGCGAGACGGTGCCGTACACCGCCTCGGTGTCCGCCAGCAGCGGCACTGCCAGGAGGTTTCCCAGGACGACCCCCAGGGCGATGCCGGCACCGGCCGGAATCAGCGCCTGGGCCACGTAGGCGCGTACGACCTCGCGCGGGGTGAAGCCGATGGCCTTGAGAATGCCGATCCTGCGCAGGCTGGTGCCGACCGCACCACTGATCACACTGCTGACGATGATCACCGACATCACGATGCCGAGCACGCCGAAAGCCATCACGAACGGGACGGTCGCCGCCGCGCCCTGCTCCGCGGCGCGTTTGGTGTCCAGCCAGGACTGGGCGCCCAGCAGCGCCTCGGACCCCACGGAGGCGGCAAGCTTCTTCCGGCCGGCGAGGATCTGCTCCCGCGTGCTCGCGGAACCGAGGCGGTAGAGCATCTGGCTCGTGACCGGGCCGCCCTCCGGCGCCAGCGCGTCGACCTGCGCGGGGATCGTCCAGGCATCGGCGGTCCTGCCGGCCGAGACCGCGAAGCCGACGACCGAGAGGGTCGGGGCGTTCGTGGTGTCCGAGGCCTTCAGGGTGGCGCCGATCCCGGTGGCGGGCCCCTCGAACGACGCGGCGAGCACGATCTCGCCCGGCTTCCGCGCCCACCGGCCGGACGTCAGGTCCACGCGGTCCACGTCACCGTCCGGACCGGACCGCCCGACCAGGGTCAGCGTCGGCATCCGGAAGCCCGTCTGATCCACCGGGCGGAACGCCGTGGACGGGTACGGCCCCGAACTCGCGGTGACGCCGGCCAGCTTTCCGGTCGCCGCCAGCCGCGCCGCACTCGCCTTGGCCGGATCGAACTGGGCGGTGATGTGCGCGCCCCGCTGCTTCTCGAAGGCGTGGTCGAAGGGAGCGGCCGCGGCGACCATCAGCGCCCCGGCGACCACGGCCGACGCCACGGCCATCATCGTGGCCACGGCGATCACCACTGTCCGCACCCGCCGCCGGCCCACCCCGGAGCGTACGACCCGGCCCAGCGCGCCGGTGCCGAACAGGCTCATCGGACGGCCCGCGCACACGTGTCGAGGGCGACGTGACCGTCGACCAGGTGAACCGTGCGGCTCGCGCATGCCTCCGCCAGCGCCGGGTCGTGCGTCACCAGCACGATGGTCTGTCCGGCGCGGTGCAGCTCCATCAGCAGATCGCGGATGTCGTGGCCCGAGGCGGTGTCGAGCGCGCCGGTGGGCTCGTCGGCGAGCAGCAGCGCGGGCCGGTTGACCAGGGCCCGGGCGACCGCGACCCGCTGGCGTTCGCCTCCGGACAGTCGGCCCGGGTAGGAGCGGGCGTGCTTCTGGATGCCCAGCATTTCCATGAGCTCACCCGCGCGGGCTGCGGCCTCGCGGCGACTGGTACCGGTCAGCTGGGCCGGGAGCTGGATGTTGTCGGTGACGGTGAGGTCGTCGAGAAGATTGAAGAACTGGAAGGCCATGCCGATGTGCTCGCGGCGGAACTTGGCGAGGGCGTGCTCGCTCAGCCGGTCGATCCGTCGCCCGGCCACGGTCACGGCGCCTTCGGTCGGCTTGTCCAAGCCGGCGACGAGGTTGAGCAGCGTGGACTTGCCGCTGCCGGAAGGGCCCGTCACGGCAAGGGCCTCACCCTTGGCGACGCTGAGCGTGAGCGGTCCGAGCGCCGGCGCGCCGGCGCTGTCGTAGCGCTTCACCACACCCTCCAGTTCGATCACCTGGTGCATATGAGTTGTCCGTCCTTGCGGTCGCGAGAGGCACATGACGTTGCCGGTCCTGCGAACCTAGAGGCGCCGTGTACGGGGCGCGTCGGCCGCGGAACCGGCATCAGGCCCTTCCCGCGGAGGAATCGGCCGCGGAGTCATCCCCGAGGAGTAGGCCTCCGGGGCAATGCCCTGGCCGGACAGGTGGACGCGGGCCGGGCGGAGAGCGCAGCACAATGCACGGGTGGAGACGGAGGACCGGCGCAGCCGGCATCAGCAACTCGTCGAGGCGCTACGCCCGGAGGCGAAGGCCGCCCCGCTGTCCCGCCGAGCGGTGCGCGCCGACGTGGTGCTGGCGGTCGTACTGACCGCCATCGCCCTGTTCGTGGCGGTGCGCTGTCCCGGCGACGGGCCGGTGGGCATCAATCCGCCTGTGGTGGACGCCGGGACCGGGGTCCCGGCCCCGCCCTCGCCGCCCGACCCCGGCCTGGTGCCCGTGGAGGAGGAACCCTCCTCCGTGCCCTGGGCCCTGGTCGTCCTGTCGACGCTGCCGCTGGCAGCCCGGCGGCGGCATCCGCTGGCCTCGTTCGTGGTGGTGCTGGGCGCGGCACTGGCGATCGGCGGCTCCGCCTCCTGGATCACCCTCCTGGCCTGTGTCATCGGCGCCTACAGCGCCGTCGTGCACAGCCGTTGCCGGACAACGGCGATCGCCGTCCTGGTGATCGCCGCCGCGCTGTCCGGTTTCGCTTTCCGCGACGCGGAACCCGTGCTCCCCGGATGGTCCAGCCCGGGGTTCGTGCTCCTGGTGGCAGGGATGCTGGCCAGCCTCGTCCGCTTTCTGCAACTGCGGCTGGCCTCCAGCCGGGACCGGGTGGCGGAGCTGCAGGCCGCTCAGGAGGAGGCCACGCGCCGGGCCGTCGAAGAGGAGCGTGCCCGCATCGCCGCCGAACTGCACGACGTCGTGACCCACAATGTGAGCGTGATGGTGATCCAGGCCGGCGCGGCCCGCAAGGTGATGGACACGGCGCCCGAGCAGTCGAAGGAGGCGCTGCTGGCCGTCGAGGCGGGCGGCCGGGCCGCCATGGCCGAACTCCGCCATGTGATGGGCCTGCTGGCCGCCCCGGACCACGAGAGGCCCGACAGCCTGGAGCCCCAGCCGGGGCTCGCACAGCTCGACGCGCTCGTCGCACGAGTACGCGCCGCCGGCACACCCGTGAGCGTCGAGGTGTCCCTGCCGCCGGATCCGCTGCCACCGGGGGTGGACCTCGCGGCGTACCGCGTCGTGCAGGAGGCGCTGACCAACACGATCAAACACGCGCGCGGCGCGCAGGCGTCCGTCGCCATCCGCCACACCGACGACTGCCTGGAGATCGAGATCACCGACACCGGTGGCACCGAGGGCCTCCCGCCGGTGCAGAGCAACGGCCGTGGCCACTTGGGGCTGCGCGAGCGATTGGCCGTCTACCGGGGCGAGCTGACGGCCGGACCGGTGCCGACCGGCGGCTACCGGGTGACGGCCCGCATCCCGCGGAGCGCGGTATGACCGCGGACCGGCCGCCTCTGCGCGCCGTCATCGCCGACGATCAAGCCCTCGTACGCACCGGTTTCAAGATGATCCTGGCCGCGGACGGCATCGAGGTGACGGCCGAGGCCGCCAACGGGGCCGAGGCTGTCGCAGCGGTCCGCCGCACGCGGCCCGATGTCGTCCTCATGGACATCCGGATGCCGGAGATGGACGGCATCGAGGCCACCAGACGCATCGTCGGCGACGCCGGCCCGGACGGAACGCGGGTCGTCATCCTCACCACATACGACCTCGACCAGTACGTCTACGCCGCGCTCACGGCCGGCGCCAGCGGCTTCCTGCTCAAGGACGTCACCCCCGAACATCTGGTCTCCGCCGTGCGCATGGTGCGGACCGGCGACGCTCTCCTCGCGCCCACGATCACCCGTCGGCTGATCGAGCGCTTCGCCCGCCACGACGAACCGCAGACCATCGCCCCGCACCGCGATCTGTCCGGCCTGACCCCGCGCGAGCTGGAGGTGCTCCGCCTGCTCGCGACGGGCCTCAGCAATGCCGAAATCGCCTCCCGGCTGTTCCTGAGCCCGACCACGGTCAAGAGCCACGTCGGCCGCATCCTGTCGAAGCTGGACCTGCGCGATCGTGTCCAGGCCGTCGTCTTCGCCTACGAGACGGGACTGATCACCCCGGGCCGGGGCGCCTGAAGGCTGTCCCGTAACCGCCGGCCACAAGTGAGACGATCTTGGTGTGGCTGGTGTGATCACGGCGTCTGATCCGTCCTGGAGAGCTCCGTTCACGGGACTGTCCCCCCGGTCCTTCGGTGCGTTGGTCAGGGCGCTGCCGTCGGGAGGAGGCGGGTGTGGCCCGTTCGGGGCGGCCCTGGTCACTGCCGCTGGAGGGCCGGGTGCTGCTGGTGGTCGCGTACTGGCGCACAAACCGCACGCTGCGGCAGTTAGCCCCGCTGTTCGGGGTGTCGAAGTCTGCAGCCGCTCGGATCGTCCGCTGCACCGGCCCGCTGATCGCGCTCAAGGCTCGCCAACGGGTCCGCAGGGGCACCGTTCTGATCGTGGACGGCACCTTGGTGCCCACCCGCGACCGCAACATCGCCCAACAGTCCAAGAACTACCGGTACTCCCCAATCACCAGATCGTGCTGGACGCTGCCAGTGCTCTGACCGGGAAGGTTCGCCGGAACGGCGGTGGTCTGCCCCAGGCGGTTTCCCCGGAGTGGATCAAGCCTGCTGGTCACGCCCGGCGAAGTGCCTTCACCATGATCTGTTCCCTGGTCGTCCCATCGGGCAGCACGTCGCCGGGCTCTCCCGTGGCCGTGAACCCGTTGCGCCGGTAGAGGGCGATGGCGGGTTCGTTGCCCGGGAGCACCGCGAGCTTCAAGGCTGCTCCGCCCGATCCCAGAGCCCAGATCTCAACTGCCTTAAGCAGTCGGTTGCCGATTCCACGGCCTCGCGCCTCAGAGCTGACCCAGACGGACCTCAACTCCCTGATATCAGCGGCGCCGGGAAGGCCGCTGGCCATGCCAACGGCGTGCCCATCCAGCAGTGCAGCCACGTGGTAGGCGCCGGGAAGCTCCAGGCGGGCACGCCAGCGTTCTTCTTCACCTCTGTCCCAGTCGGCGAGCCGGACTTTGAATGCGTTCGGCGCATCGGTCAGCGCCGCAAGGCGGAGTGTGCGCCACAACGGCCAGTCGTCTGTCGTGAGAACCCGCAGAGTCACCATGCCGGCGAGTCTTTCGCCGTGCGACCGGATAGGTCCACCGTGATCGCGCCCGACCCGGTGCGCGTCCCTCTCGTCGCTCCGTCAAGCGTGGCAGCAATGCCCGACAACGTTAGCCGAGTTGTTCGATCACGAGGCGAGGGCTGGTCTGCCGCCCCAGCGGATGCCCTTTTCGCTGCGGATCCGGGCGCGTTCGCGGCGCTGAGCCGCGAGGACATCGGGGTGGCGGGCGTTCACATCGCGCCATCGCAGGTAGGCGTGGAGAGCCCGGGTCTGTGCGGTGTGGTTGGGGTGGTGGGAGTTGGCGATGGTGAACTGGCGCAGCGGGCCGAAGTGGGCCTCGATGGGATTGGCCCGGGACGCGTAGGTGGGAGTGAAGCCCAGCTCGACGCGGTTCTTCTTTGCCCAGCGCCGGATCTTTTCGCCCTTGTGGGCGGACAGGTTGTCCAGGATGACGTAGATCGGGGCGCCATCCGGGCGAGCCGCGCGGATCGACCTCAGCGCGGCCAGGGTGTTGTCGGCTCCCTTGCTGTGCCGGTTGGCGCCCCGTCGGTCAACCTGCGCACACGGACAGGCTCAGCCACCACACCCCCAACGGTCGGATCAGACGTCTTCGGACATCCAACCGCTGAAACCGCCGACCCGGCGAACCTTCCCGGTCAGAGCGCTAGCAGCTTGGTCGTCGCCGTGAGCCGGCCCGGCGGATCATGGGCGGAGGCATAAGCGGATCGCTGCTGCGGTGACCGTGCCGTGGAAGACGTAGGACCGTCTGTCATACCGGGGCGCGACCGCGCGGGAGTTCTTGAGACGGCTGATGGTCCGCTCGACCTCGTTGCTCTGGGAGAAGCAGACGACCTTGCCGTCCGGCGCGTGGGCGGGCATCCCGTACCAGGGCTTCGGCGCGAGGTCCGGGGCGCAGGCCGTGGCGACGGCATGGACGCGCTCGGCCATGGCCCGGTCCGAGTCCCGCATCTCGGCGATCTCCGCGAGCACGTCCCGCTCCGCCCGCGCCGTCTTGTCCGCGCGCGAGCCGCGGCGCGCGGACGCCTTCAGCTCCCGGGCGCGGCCCTTCATCGCGGCCGCTCCTCGGCCGTGAGCCCCTCGTGCGTGCTGTTCCCGCCGCTGTCCATGACCGGCTCCCCCCGGCTCCCCCCTTGCGGTCCCGGTGCGCGAGGTCCTGGGAGGGGGCCTGGTCCGGCCGCCGGGGCGCGGCCCGCGTCAGCCTTCCGGCACCGGCTGCCGGGTCGGCGTGGCGGTGCCGGCCGGGCCGGCGCCGATGATCGTGTCGAGCATGCCCTGCGACGCCCGCAGGTCCTCGATCGCGCGTGCGATGCGCTCGCGCTCTTGGCGCAGTTCCGCCACTAGGCCGGGACACACGGGCGCGAGGCCCGGGCCGTCGTCGCGGACGCACGGCAGGACCCGGGCGATGGTGGCGGTCGTCAGGCCGGCCGCGAGCAGGGTGCGGATGTGCCGGACCGTGTCCACGTCGGCGTCGCTGTAGACCCGGTAGCCGCTCGGCAGCCTCGCCGGGGTGAGCAGGCCCTGCTCCTCGTAGTAGCGCAGCAGCCGCTCGCTCACCCCGGTGCGGTCGGCCATCTCCTTGATGCGCATGTGATCTGCACCTCACCGCCTTGACTCTCACACCAATGTGAGACTTTAGCGTTCCGGACATGACCACCGGCCCCGTGCCCTCGGCGACCGAGGTTCCCTTTCCGGCCGATCCGCGCCGGGCGGCCACCCGCCGCACGCGTGCCCGCCGTGGGCACCACCGTGCGGGTCACGGCCGGGCCGCTGCCGCAGCGGCCCGGCCCGCACTGCCCACCGCCGGCCGCCGAGCCGTCGGCGCCGCGTCCGGCGCGGCACCGTGACCCCGGCCGCAACCGCCCGCGGACACCGCACCGCCGCAACCACCGCCCGGCGGTGACCCTCCGCTGCCCGAAACCGAAGGAGAGGAAGACATGTCCACCGTCCTGCCCACGTCCAGCCTCGGCCGCGTGGTGCGCGGCAGCGGCCCGGGTCTGCTGCTCGCCCACGGCGCCGGCGGAGGGATCGACGCCAACTACGGTCCCGTCATGGACGCGCTGGCCGCACGGCACACCGTCGTCGGACCGGACTACCCGGGCACCGGCCGCACCGAGCGCTCCGACACACCGCTCACCCTCGACGCCCTGGCCGACGAACTGGTCGCCACCGCCGTCGAGGAGGGTCTGGAGACCTTCGCCGTCGCCGGGTACTCGCTGGGCAGCACGGTCGCCGTCCGGGCCGCCACCCGCCACCCCGACCGCGTCACCGCCCTGGTCCTCACCGCGGGCTTCGCCCGTCCCAACCCGCGGCTCCTGCTGGCGGTCCGGCTGTGGCGCGACCTGCTCCGCGCGGGCGACCCGGAGCGCCTGGCCGGTTTCCTGTGCCTGCTGGGTCTCGGCTCCCCGGCCCTGGACGCCATGGCCCAGGACGACCTCGACACCGCCGTCGGGACCACCGCCGCCACCATCCCGCCCGGCACACCGGAACACCTCGACCTGCTCGTCGACCACGCCGACGTCCGGGCCGACCTCCCCGCGCTCGCCGTGCCGACGCTCGTCGTCTCCACCACGCTCGACCAGCTCGTCACCCCGTACCACCACCGGCAGCTCGCCGACGCCATCCCCGGGGCGCGCTACGCCGAGATCGCGACCGGACATCTCCCGTTCGTCGAGCGGCCCGGGGAGTGGGCCGCCCTGATCTGCGACTTCCTCCGCGACGTCCACGTCTGACGGCGGCCCGCCCCGCCGGGCCGACAGCGGCCCGGCGGGGCGCACGGGGAACACCGTCCGTCCGCCGGGCCCGCGGCTTCTCATCCCAGCTGGAGCACCGCGTACCTCTCGCCGTCTCTCGGCGGCCGTGTCCAGGAGCGGGTGGTGAACGTGTGCAGCCGCCCGTTGACGACGGCGTGGCGCGGAAGGGAGACCCCGAACTCCGCGGCCACCGCCTCCAGCAGCGGCCGTTCCGCCTCGGCGGCGTCCCCCGGGGCGTGGAAGAACCGGTCCGGGTCCAGCGCCTGCGGTATCTCCCCGTTCCGGCGGACCTCTCCGTCCGCGAAGGTGAACGCGTACCGTTCGGCGCCGTCCTGCGCCACCGACAGGTGGAAGAAGGGTTCCCCGTACCACGACCTCAGGCCGCTCCACACCACCACCGCGCGGGTACCCGCGCAGGCGGCGGCGGCCGGGGAGAGGAGCCGCTGCCGGTTGAACGGGGCGGGGTCGCCGTCGAAGGCGAAGCTCCACCCGTTCCCGGCCCGGCCGACCGCCACGAGCGCCCTGTCGTCGAGGGACGAGAACACGATCCGGCCGTCCAGCATCCTGCTGCGCGCCTCCCAGAAGGTCAGGGGCTCGCTGAGCGCCGCGTCCTGCCCGTCCGCGAGGCGCGCGGGCAGTTCCTCGGGCCCCACCCCTTCCACCAGGACGAACCGGTACGTCGTGCGGTTGCCGCCCGGATCCGGCTCCGCCAGCCACGCCAGGCCGCCCGGATCGAGCCCGGCCGCCGGCTCCGGCGCCTCGCCCGTCCGCCCGCCCCTCGGCGTGGACAGCAGCTCGCGGCCCCGCTCCGGGGTCAGCAGCGGCCCGAGCAGGGGGTCGGCCACCCACCCGAGTGGTACCAGGTGATCCGGCCCCAGCGGCTCCCACAGCGGCAGCGCGTCCATCAGGGCCCGCCACGCCCCGTCGGTGTCCCCCCACCGCGCCAGTTCCCGCGCCCGGTCGACCGCCTCCCCGAACAATCCCCCCGCCGTGTAGCGGTACGTGCCGTTCCGCACCTGGTCGAGCATCGTGCGGGTCAGCGCGACCACCTCGTCGTCGGCGTCGCGCAGGTAGAGCATCAGTGTGGAGTCGCTCCGGTACGAGTGGGCCGCGTGCTCGGCCACCACCGGCGGCAGCAGCTCGGGCGCGTACCGCGGGTCCGTCACCAGGCCCTCGAAGTACACCCCGGAGGTCTGCCCGAGCAGGCGGCGTATCTGGTCGTCCAGCCCGGCGGCCCGCGGACTGCCGTACCTCTCGGCCTCGTCCAGCGCCTCCCGGGCCCGTTCCCAGCCGCCGCGCAGCGCCTCCCGCCGGGCCTCCTCCAGCAGCGCGTCCGACTTCCGCGTCGTGTCGTCGGCGGACGCCGGCCCTCCACCGCCCCGGTGCGCCCGCAGGCTGTGGAACTCTCGGTGCATCTCCCGCATGAACTCCAGGAAGTTCGCGTGCCGCTCCGGTGGCGCGGCCCGCCAACTCGCCCACGTGTACACGGCCCACTCGCCGTCCTCGTCCACGTCCTCGGGGTCCATCAGGACGTGGACGGAGTCGGACTCCACGTCGAGTTGCAGCCCGCGCCGCCAGATGTCCGCCTCCCACCGCTCCTCGGGCCCGGCGTCCTCGTCCAGGTGCTCCTCGGCCATGTCCGCGAGTTCCGACTCGTTCTCGTGCCAGCGTGCGTCCTCGGTCCCCGCCAGCAGCCGCACGAATCCGCCCGCGTGCCGCCACCCGTCGCTGACCTTGAGGAACTCCCGGTACGACGGGGGCATCCGCCGGCCGAGGCGCTCCTCCATGGCCGCGATCCGCTCCTTTGGCGCGGGCGGGAACCCCAGCCACCGCGCCTGCCGCGCGGCCTCGTCGTCCTCGTCCCGCACCTCACCGCCCGTCAGGGAGTCCGCCCACTCACCGCTCCATCCGCGCAGGAAGGACCGCCAGTCGAAAGCCGTGGTGTCCGTCATGCGCCCGATGCTGTCACCCGCCACCGACAGTGCCCTCCGCGCCGGCCCGGGGGCGGCGCCAGAGGAACGGGGAACGGAGAACGGGGGGGCGGGCCGAACGCCGCGCCCGGGAGTCGGGACGGTCCCGGCCGGCGGGACGGGGCTCCCCGTCCCGGCCGGCCCCGTCCTGCCCGGGGAACGGTTCCTCACGCGCGCCGGGGAGGGCCGGCGGCCTCCCAGGCGGCCTCGATCATCCGGAAGACCTCGTCCACCGCGGCCTCCGGATCGTCCGCCTCACGGGCCAGCGAGTAGGCGTCGGCCGCGAACCTCGCGATCGCCCGGCAGGCCGTCGTGGGCCGCGGCAGGCCGAGGTCGTCGGCGATGGCCGCCGCCAGCGACTCCGCGTGGCGCAGCCGCACCGACTGCTCGTACTCCCGCAGGGCGGGGGATTCGTCGACCATGCGCCAGACCGGGGCGGCCTCGTCCGTCGTGCAGTGCCGCACCAGGGCGTGGATCTCGCGGCGCAGCGCGGGGACGAGCGGCTCGTCCGGCGCCCGGCCCGTGACCGCCTGCGTGAGGCGCTGCTCGAAGTTCTCGTCCTGCTCGAACACCAGGGCCTCTTTCGAGGCGAAGTGGGAGAAGACCGTGGTGACGGCCACATCGGCCTCGGCGGCCACGTCGCGGATGCCCACCGCGTCGTACCCGCGCTCCAGGAAGAGCCGCAGGGCGGTGTCGGCGATCTTCCGGCGGGTTGCGGCCTTCTTGCGTTCACGGCGTCCGGGCTGCACGGTCATGTGCTCACGCTACCAAATGCAAAAGTGGAACCGTTTTCGAAAACTAACTGTTAGTGTTACGGTCGGCGGCATGAAGAAGGTGAGCTTCGCCGAGTTCGGCGGTCCGGACGTTCTGCGACTCATAGACGCCGAGGAGCCCCACGCGGGCCCCGGCCAGGTGCGCATCGCCGTGCGGGCGGCGGGCGTGAACCCCGTCGACTGGAGGATCCGTGAAGGCCAGATGCAGGAGATCAGCCCGATCGAGCTGCCCACCGGAGTCGGGCAGGACGCCTCCGGGGTGGTGGACGAGATCGGCGAGGGCGTCGAAGGGGTCGAGATCGGCGACCACGTGTTCGGCGGGGGGTCGAGCACCTACGCCGAGTTCGCCGTGCTGTCGGCCTGGGCCCGCATGCCCGAGGGCCTGACGTTCGAAGAGGCGGCCGGCTACCCCTCCGTGATGGAGACCGCGCTGCGCGTCATCCGCGAGGTCGGTGTGCGGCCCGGGCAGACGCTGCTGGTCAGCGGGGCGTCCGGGGGAGTCGGGTCGGCGGTGCTGCAGATCGCCCGAGACCGCGGCATCACGGTGATCGGTACGGCCGGGGCCGGGAACCAGGACTATCTGCGCGGCCTGGGCGCCCTCGCCACGACGTACGGCGAGGGCTGGGCCGAGCGGGTGCGGCGGCTCGGCCGTGTCGACGCGGCGCTCGACCTGGCCGGCTCGGGTGTGATCCGCGAACTCGTCGAGCTGACCGGCGATCCGCGGAAGGTGGTCTCCATCGCCGACCTCGGCGCACCGGAGTTCGGCGCCCGGTTCTCCAACGTGGCCGGGAGCATGACGGAGGCGCTCGCCGAGGCCGCCCGTCTCATCTCGCGGGGAAGGCTCCGCATCCCGGTCGCGAAGTCGTACACGCTCGCCGGGGCCGCGGCGGCGCACATCGACAGCCGGGCCGGTCACACGCGCGGGCGCCGGGTCGTGGTCGTCTGAGCCGTTTCCCGCGCGGTCGCGCGGCCCGGCGAACCACGCCCCTCGAACAGCGGCGTCCGCGCGGCCCGACCGCGACACCGACGGTGGTCGGCGGCCCGCCGGCAACGCGCGGGACCCGCACGGCCGCGGCCCGCTCCGGCAGCGCCCGCCCCGCGGGCCGCCCGCCCCGTCGTGGCGGACGCTCCCGGCCGCCATGACGGGACCACCGCCCGGCTCCGGAACGGGACCCGGCGGTGCCTGGAGCCGGTACGTCCCCGGCGATCGCACACGGTCACCGGCAGGCTGAACCGCGCGGGCAGCCCAAGGCGGTCGAGCCCCGCGACGGAGCGGCAGGTCAGGGCAGGCCGGGGACTGCCCCGGCCTGCCACCGCCTCACGGTGCCGTCGGCTGCTCCTGGTGGCTGCCGTAGGGCCGCGTGATGATCTCCATGCCGTGCCCGGCCGGATCCGTGAAGTACAGGCCGCGCCCACCGTGATGGTGGTTGATCTCTCCGGGCTGCTTCAGCTGCGGATCGGCGTAGTACGTGATCCCGGCCTGCCGGATACGCGCGAAGGCCGCGTCGAACTCCTCGTCGGAGACGAGGAACGCGTAGTGCTGCGTGACGATCGACTCCGCCGGAATGGCGGCGAAGTCCAAGGTGACCCCGTTGCCGGTGGACACGGGAATGAACGGGCCCCACTCGGTCCCGACCTCGAGTCCCAGGATGTGCGCCAGGAACTCGGCCGACTCCCGGTTGTCCCGCGCATGGACGATGGTGTGATTCAACTCGACTGACATGTGTGGAATGCCTCCGTAAGGCACCTCACGGCACCTCCATGCCTCACCCAGCCGGTGACCGACACGCGATGCGTGCCCGTGAGCCTAGACAGCGGCGCCCACGCCGTCGAGGCGTCTTCCGGGGAAGGGAACCTTTTCGGCCACTGAGCGCCACCCGTTGCCGGGCCGGGCCGGGAACGGGCGACGGTCGGACACGCGGGGCGTCCGGCCGGACGCCCGGACGGTGCGCGGCGCGGCTCAGTGCGCGGCGAGGAGTTCGAGCGTGTCGATCACGCGGTTGGAGAAGCCCCACTCGTTGTCGTACCAGGCCACCACCTTGACGTGGCGGCCGTCGACCCGGGTGAGGGCCGAGTCGAAGATCGACGAGGCCGGATTGCCGGTGATGTCGGACGACACCAGCGGGTCCTCCGAGTACTCCAGGATGCCGGCGAGCGGCCCCTCCGCCGCGGCGCGGTACGCCGCCAGCACGTCGTCGCGCGTCACCTCGCGGGCGACGGTCGTGTTGAGTTCGACGATCGAGCCCACCGGAACCGGCACGCGGATCGAGTCGCCCGACAGCTTTCCGTCCAGGTTCGGCAGCACCAGGCCGATCGCCTTGGCGGCGCCCGTCGTGGTCGGCACGATGTTGACGGCGGCGGCGCGGGCGCGCCGGGCGTCGCGGTGCGGACCGTCCTGCAGGTTCTGCTCCTGCGTGTAGGCGTGCACCGTCGTCATGAAGCCGTGCTCGATGCCGGCGAGTTCGTCCAGCACCGCGGCCAGCGGCGCGAGCGCGTTGGTCGTGCAGGAGGCGTTCGAGACGATGGTGTGCGCGGCCGGGTCGTAGGCGTCGGTGTTGACGCCGAAGGCGAGGGTGACGTCGGCGCCGTCCGACGGCGCGCCGACGAGCACTCTCCGGGCGCCCGCGTCGAGGTGCGCGCGGGCGGCCTTGGCCGACGTGAACCGGCCGGTCGCCTCCAGCACGACGTCCACACCGAGTTCGCCCCACGGCAGCCGCGCCGGCTCGCGCTCGGCGAGGACCGCGATGCGGCGGCCGTCGACGACGAGGGCGTCCCCGTCGGCGGTCACCGGGCGGCCGAGCCGGCCGGCCGTCGTGTCGTAGGCGAGCAGCCGGGCGAGGGCGGCGGGCTCCGCGAGGTCGTTGACGGCGACGACCTCCAGGCCACTGTCGCGTTCGAGCAGCGCGCGCAGCACATTGCGTCCGATGCGGCCGAAACCGTTGATGGCGATGCGAGTCATGGGCGGTGTCCTTTCTGCCGCCACCAGCGTCGCGCGCCGCGCCCGCCCGTGACCGCGGCGCGAGCGCCACGGTTCGCAAGGATCGTGCCAGGCGGCCGGCTACGTGCCCCGGGTGAAGGCGCGCCGGTACTCGCTCGGGGTGGTGCCGAGGATGCGCTGGAAGTGCAGCCGCAGGTTCGCGCCGGTGCCCAGGCCGACGTCGGCGGCGATCTGCTCGACGCTCCGCTCCGAACGCTCCAGCAGCTCCCGGGCCGCGTCGACGCGGGCGCGCATGACCCACTGCATCGGCGTGTACCCCGTGTCCTCGACGAAGCGCCGCGAGAACGTGCGCGGCGAGACCGCCGCGTGCCGGGCGAGGTCCTTCAGGGTGAGGGGCTCGCCGAGCCGGCGCAGCGCCCACTCGCGGGTGGCGGCGAACCGCTCGCCGAGCGGCTCGGGCACGCTGCGCGGCACGAACTGCGCCTGCCCGCCGCTGCGGTAGGGGGCCGCGACCAGCCGCCGGGCCGCGTGGTTGGACGCGGCCACCCCGAGGTCGCCGCGGAGGACGTGCAGGCACAGGTCGATGCCCGAGGCGGCGCCGGCCGACGTCAGCACACTGCCCTCGTCGACGAACAGGACGTTCTCGTCGACCCGGACCAGCGGATGCTTCGCCGCGAGCGCCCGCGCGTAGTGCCAGTGCGTCGTGGCGCGCCTGCCGTCGAGCAGGCCGGTGGCGGCGAGCGCGAAGGCGCCCGTGGAGATGGCGGCGAGGCGCGCGCCCCGGCCGTGGGCGGTGAGCAGCGCGTCGACGACGGCCGGCGGCGGGTCGTCGCGGTCCGGGAACCGGTAGCCGGGGATGAAGACGAGGTCGGCCCACGCGAGCGCGTCCAGGCCGTGGGCGACGTGGTAGGACAGGCCGTCGCCGCCGGTCACCAGACCGGGCGCCGCGCCGCACACCCGCACCTCGTACGGCATGCTCGCCCGGGTCGTGAACACCTGCGCGGGGATGCCCACGTCGAGCGGTTTGGCGCCCTCGAGCACGAGGACGGCGACGCGGCGCAGACGGGGGGACGGCACGGGGGACAGGGTACGAGGGGCGCGCGGCGCGGGCCTTCCCCCCTCCGCGCCGGCCGCGGTCCCGGCCCCGCCCTCCCCGGCGGCCCGTCGTGCACCCGCGTCCCGCCGGCCGCGCACGGGCTCGTTAGGATCCGGGTCATGCCGCTGACCGCGAAGGACGTGGACCGGTTCGAGGCCGCGAGGCCCCGCCTGGGGGCCATCGCGTACCGCCTCCTCGGTTCCGCGAGCGAGGCCGAGGACGCCGTGCAGGAGACCTTCCTGCGCTGGCAGGCCGCCGACGCCGAGCGCATCGAGGTCCCCGAGGCCTGGCTGACGAAGGTGCTCACCAACCTGTGCCTCAACCAGCTCGCCTCGGCCCGCGCGCGGCGCGAGACCTATGTGGGCCAGTGGCTCCCCGAACCGCTGCTCGCCGGGGACCCGATGCTCGGCCCGGCCGACACCGCCGAGCAGCGCGAGTCGGTCTCGTACGCGGTCCTCACCCTCATGGAGCGGCTGTCGCCCAACGAGCGGGCGGTGTACGTGCTGCGGGAGGCCTTCGACTACTCGCACCGGGAGATCGCCGGGATCCTCGGCCTCACCGAGGCCGCCAGCCAGCAGCTCCTCCACCGCGCCAGGAAGCACATCGCGGACGGCCGGGCCCGCGCCGAGATCGACGAGGCCGCCGCCCGGCGGATCGCCGAGGAGTTCCTGGCGGCCGCCACCAGCGGGAGGACCGAGCCGCTCGTGCGGCTGCTCACGGCCGACGCCGTCTCGGTCGGCGACGGCGGCGGGAAGGTCCCGGCCCGCGCCAGGCCGTTCGAGGGCGCTCTCGCGGTGGCGAAGTTCGTGCGGGGCCTGTTCAAGCCCGCACCGGCCAAGCGCGCCCTGGTCGGAGGCTCGCCCGAGGTCCACATCACGACCGCCAACGGCGGCCCCGCCGTCGTGGCGGTCGTCGACGGCCGGGTCGTCGGCGTCATGTGCCTGGAGGTCACCGCCGGGGGCATCGCCGCGATCCGCAACCAGGTCAACCCCGACAAGCTCGGACGCGCGACCGAGGTGTGGGCCGCCGGCGATCACGGGGAGCCCCTGTTCCGCGCCTTCTGACCGCGACCGGAAGCGCTCCCGGACCCGGGCTCCCGGACCCGGTGGGAGCACTTCCGGCCGCGGTGTGAGCCGCGTCACACCGCGCTCCTGTCAGGAAACGGCGCGCCGCCCGGTTCAAGGGGCGGAACCGCGCAGACAGGAGCAGAGAATGAAGCACCGCATCATCGTCCTCGGCGCCGGATACACCGGAGCCGTCGCGGCCGGTCGTCTCGCCAGGCGGCTGCACCGCGACGACGTCGCCATCACCCTCGTCAACGCCGAGCCCGACTTCGTCGAGCGCGTCCGGCTGCACCAGCTCGCGGCCGGCCAGGACCTGAGGCCGCGGCCCCTCGGCGAGATGTTCGCGGGCACCGGCGTCGAGCTGAGGCTCGCGAGGGTCACCGGCGTCGACGCCGACCGCAGGACCGTGACCGTCGAGGACGCGGACGGCGGCGCCGGGGAGCTGGAGTACGACACCCTCGTGTACGCCCTCGGCAGCGGCTGGAGCGACCAGGGCGTCCCCGGCGCCGCCGAGCACGCCCACGAGCTCGCGAGCCGGCCCGGGGCGCTCCGGCTGCGCGAGCGCCTGGCCGGCCTGGACGCCGGCCAGGCCGTGGCCGTCGTCGGCGGCGGCCTCACCGGCCTGGAGGCCACCGCCGAGATCGCCCAGGCCCGCCCGGACCTGGCCGTCGCCCTCGTCACCCGCGGCGGTCTCGGCGACTGGCTCTCGGACAGGGGCCGCGCCCATCTGCGGAAGGTCTTCGGCGGGCTCGGCGTCACCGTGCACGAGCACGCCGCCGTCACCGCCGTCGGGGCCGACCGCGTCACCACCGCCGACGGCAGGACCGTCCCGGCCGCGGTCACCGTGTGGACCACCGGCTTCGCGGTCCACCCGATCGCGCGGGCCACCACCCTGGAGACCGGCGCCACGGGGCAGATCGTGGTCGACGGGACCATGCGCTCGGTCTCGCACCCGGACGTGTACGCCATCGGCGACGCGGCCATGGCGACGGGTCCCGGCGGCAGGCCGCTGCGGATGTCGTGCGCCACGGGTGTCCCCACCGCCTGGCAGGCCGCCGACGCCATCGCGGCACGCCTGACCGGCGGGAAGCTCCCCAGCACACCGCTGCGCTACTTCAACCAGTGCGTCTCGCTGGGCCGCGGGGAGGGCCTGATCCAGTACGTCACCGCCGACGACCGGTCCGTCCGCGCGGCCCTGACCGGCCGGTTCGCCGCCGTCTACAAGGAGCTGGTCTGCAAGGGCGCGGCCTGGGGCGTCGCCCACCCGACCCTCGGCCTGCCGGTCCGCCGCCGCCGCGTCGTACGGGAGGCGGCGCGGACGGGCCGGGCCGTCGGGACCGCGGCCTGACCGGTGCGGCGGAGCGGGCGCCCGCGACCCGGGGCGCCCCTCCACCGCCGGCCCGGGGATCCGGCCCGCGCCCGGACGGGCGGCGAGCTGCCGGGCGGGCGCGCCGCGCGCCCGTACCACCCGTACTACGCTGCCAGGATGACCAACCCCACCGGGCCACAGGATCCGCGGCCGGCCGCCCGGGACGCGTCCGCCGCGCAAAGCGGCCGCGGCGGCACGGCCGGGTCCGGCCGCCCCGCCAACGAGGGGCCGCGGGCCGCGGCCCGCAACCGGGCCGCCCTCGTCGCCGCCGCCCGCGAGGTCTTCGCCGAGCAGGGGCTGAACGCCCCGCTGTCCGCCGTCGCACGCCGCGCCGGGGTGGGCCAGGGCAGTCTCTACCGGCACTTCGCCGACCGGGTCGCGCTGGCCTCCGCGGTCCTGGACGAGAACGTCCGGCATATCGAGGAGGCGGCCGCCGAGCCGGGCGCGGATCTGGAGAGCCTCCTGGGCGTGGTCACCTGGCAGCTGACCCGCTCGACGGCCTTCGTCGACCTGCTGCGCCTGCACGCCGACGAGTACGCCCGCACGCTGGCCGGACGCGTCCGGAGCGTCCTGGCCGGGCACCTGCCCGCCGGGCACCGCCTGTCCGCCGACGACGTGATGCTCGCCGTCGCGATGGTCTCCGGCGTCGTCGCCGGCGGCCCCACCCCGGCGGAGCGGGAGCGCCTGGCCCTGGCGGCCTGGCGTCTGCTCGGCATCGGGGTGGGGCCGGTGCGGCCGGCCGGGACGGCCGACGGGGTGTGACCGGGGCGGCCGTCAGCCGCCGTTGGACTGGCGGATGCCCTTGCCCGGCGCGGTGAACCGGTAGACGTAACCGCCGTCGGGGCCGCTGACGGTCATGTACGCCGTCCTGCCGCCCGGGGTGATCGCGACGTTGGTCGCCGACTCCAGGCCCTTGGCGTCCTCCGGTCCGGACGCGGGGGTGTGCGGAAGACGTGCGGGGGCGCGCTCCCGGCCGTGGCGCCGGGCGCGCGGGGCCGGGTTCCCCCGGCCGCGGCGACCGGCCGGAGGGACCCGGCCGGCGGGACGTCAGGCGGCCGACCAGCCGCCGTCGGAGGGCAGGATCGCGCCGTTGATGTTCACCGCGTCCCTGCTGAGCAGGAACGTGATCGAGGCGGCCAGCTCCTCGGCCGTGGCCAGGCCGGGGATCGCCACGCGCATCCGCGCGGTGCGGGACGAGCCGTACGGGGCGGCGCCGGGCACCTGGATGCCGGTGGCCACCGCGCCCGGGGCGACGGCGTTGACCTGCACGCCCGTGCCCGCGTACTGGTAGGCCGAGGACTTCGTCAGGCCCACCAGGGCGTGCTTGGAGGTGGTGTAGGCGGCGCCGGCCGCCGAGCCGCGCAGGGCGGCCTCGGAGACGACGTTGACGATCCGGCCGCCGCCCGCGGCGAGCATGCCGGGGACGACGGCGCGCATCAGGCGCATGGGGCCGTCGACGTTGACGCGCATGACGCGCTCCCAGATCCGGTCGTCGACCTCGTGCACGGCGGCGTCGTCGTCCATCACGCCCGCGACGTTCGCCAGGGCGTCCACACGGCCGCCCGCGGCGGCCAGGACGGCGTCGGCGGACTCGGGCGCGGTGATGTCGGCGGCGACGGTCACGACGTTCCCGCCCAGCTCGGCGGCGAGCGCCGCGAGGCCGTCGGCGGAGACGTCGACGGCGACCACGCGCCCGCCCTCGCGCACCACCCGGGAGGCGACGGCCCTGCCGATGCCGGAGGCGGCGCCGGTGACGACGGCGGTCTGGCCGTCGAAGCGGCCGGGCGTGACCTGCTCGGTCCACGGCTCGGGGGCGCCGACCCCGGCGCCGGGGCCGGGTTCCCCGGCCGGGGCGGCGCCGGCCGGGGGAGCGGTGGGCAGGCCCTCGGGGACCCGGCCGGTCTCGGCGGCGGTGACCAGCGCGTCCACGAGTTCGGGCGGGAACTTCCCGCCGGACATCTTCACGAGCTGCTCCAGCGGCAGGCCGAGGGCGGGGGCGAGGGCCTGCTCGCTCTGGCCCTGGGCGGCCGGCAGGCCGCGCAGGACCTGCCCGGCGACGGGGTCCGCCAGCCAGTCGCGCAGCGGGGAGGCGGGGGTGAGGTTCGGCATCGGGGGCCTTTCGGGTCGCAGTGCTCGGGGTTCGGTGCCCGGGGCGGGGCCGCGTGGGCGGGGCTCCGCACCAGAACCGGACAACAGTGTCCGGCTACTGGGGTACGGTACCCGTGACCGTGCGGGACGCCCGGCGAGGGCACCGGCCACACCCCGCACGGCGCCCGGTGCACGTCCCCCACGAGAGGAATCCGCCGCATGACCCTGCCGCAGTGCGACAACCCGCCCACCCCCGAGGAGACCGCCGCCCTGCGCGAGCGCTACCGCGCCGAGCGGGAGCGCCGCGTACGCCCCGAGGGCCCCGGCCAGTACCGGGCCGCGGACGCGGAGTTCGGCTACTTCGCCGCCGACCCCCACACCGACGGGCCGGCGGAACGCGAACCGCTGCGCGACACGGTGGACGTCGCGATCGTCGGCGGCGGGTTCGGCGGGATCCTGGCGGGCGCGCGCCTGCGGCAGCGGGGCGTGGCGAAGGTGCGCGTCGTCGAGAAGGGCGGCGACTTCGGCGGCACCTGGTACTGGAACCGCTACCCGGGCATCCACTGCGACATCGAGTCGCACGTCTACCTGCCGATGCTCGACGAGACCGGCTACGTGCCCGAGTGGAAGTACGCCCCGGGCGAGGAGATCCGCCGGCACGCGGTGCGCATAGCCGAGCGCTCCGGCCTGTACGAGCACGCCCTGTTCTCCACCGCCGTCACCTCCCTGACCTGGGACGAGCCCGCCGAGCAGTGGGTGGTCGCCACCGACCGCGGCGACGAGTTCCGCGCCACCTACGTCATCACCGCCACCGGCACCCTCTCGGAGCCCAGACTCCCCGGCATCCCCGGCATCGAGGACTACCGGGGCCACACCTTCCACACCTCCCGCTGGGACTACGAGTACACCGGCGGCGGCCCCGAGGGCGGTATGACGGGCCTGGCGGGCAAGAGGGTCGGCGTCGTCGGCACCGGCGCCACCGGCGTGCAGGTCGTCCCGATGCTGGCCGAGGACGCCGGGCACCTGTACGTCTTCCAGCGCACCCCCTCCACCGTGGACGTGCGCGGCCAGCGGCGCACCACACCGCGGGAGGTCGGCGCGGACCGCCCGGGCTGGGCCGCCGAACGCCGCGAGAACTTCCTGCGGATCGTCTCAGGGGAGGACGCCGACCGGGACCTGGTGAACGACGGCTGGACGGCGTCGGCCGCCCTGCTGGAGAAGCTCCTGCCCAGCTTCCGCCGCGACGGCGAACCGGACTTCGAGGCCGCCTACGAGGCCGCCGACCACGCCACGATGAACCGGATCCGCGAGCGCGTGGCCGCCGAGGTCGCCGATCCCGCCACCGCCGCGGCCCTCCAGCCCTGGTACCGGTACGCGTGCAAGCGGCCCACGTTCTCCGACACGTACCTGCCCGCGTTCAACCGGGACAACGTCACCCTCGTGGACACCGCCGACACCCACGGCATCGAGCGGATGACCGAACGCGGCGTCGTCGTGGGCGGAGTGGAGTACGAGGTCGACTGCCTGATCTTCGCCACCGGCTTCTCCGTCGGCGTCTCCGGCATCACCTCCGGGAAGCTGCCCGTGACCGGCCGGGGCGGCGTCCAGCTCCTCCACGCGTGGGCGCGGCGGGGCCCGCGCACCCTCCACGGCTTCACCAGCAACGGGTTCCCCAACCTCGTCCAGATGGGCTCGCTGCAGAACGCCAGCAGCGTCAACTTCACGCACATCCTCGACGAGCAGGCCGTGCACGCCGCGGCCCTGGTCGCCGCCGCGGAGGAGAAGGGCGCCGTCATCGAGCCCACCCGCGAGGCCGAGGACGCCTGGCTCGCCGTCTGCGCGCAGGGCGCCCCCGACCACGAGTGGTTCCACGCCGAATGCACCCCCGGCTACTACAACCGCGAGGGCCGCGGCCGCCCGAACGGACCCACCGCCTACCCGCACGGAGCCGTCGCCTTCCACGACCTCCTGCGCCGCTGGCGCGAGGAGAGCATCGGCGAGGTCCTCCGGGCCAGGGCCGCCGCCCCGGCCTGACCCCGCGCGGCGGGAGCGGCGCCGCCCACCGCGCCCGGACGGGAGCACGGCGGGCGGCGCCGCTTGACCTTGACACGGTGGCAAGGTCTTCCCTGGGGCCGGGAGGTGGTCCCGATGACCATGCCGGAACAGGACACGGAAGCGATGCGAGCCCTCAGGGGGCTGGAGGACGGCGACCCGTCGGTGCGGCTGCGGGCCGCGCTGGCGGCCGGCACGGCCCCCGACCCGCGGTTCGTCGACAGGCTCGTCGAACGGTGCGCGGTCGAACCCGAGTTCCCCGTGCGCGAGATGCTCACCTGGGCACTCATCCGCCACCCGGCGTCGGCGACGGTCCCGCGGCTGCTCGGCGAACTCCGCTCGGAGCGGGCGCGGGCACGGAGCCAGGCGCTGCACACACTGTCCAAGACCGGGGACCGGCGGGCGTGGCCGGCGATCACCCGGGAGCTCCTGACCGACGCCGACGACGAGGTGGCGCGGGCCGCCTGGCGGGCGGCGGTCGCGCTCGTGCCCGAGGGGGAGGAGCCCGCGCTGGCCGCGGTGCTGTCGACGCAGCTCGGGCGCGGCGGACGCGAGACGCGGCTGAGCCTCAGCCGGGCGCTGATCGCGCTCGGCGAGGCGATCCTGCCGCTCCTGCGCGCCGCGGCGACCGACCCCGACCCCCGCGTGCGCGCGCACGCGGCGGCCACGGAACGGCTGCGGCGCGATCCGGATGCCGGATCCGAGTTCGCGATCGAGGAGGCGAAGCGCATCCTGGCCCTCGGTACGGACGGCCGGGAGGGATGACAGACGGTGTTGATCGGTGAGGTGGCACGGCGGTCCGGGGTCAGCGCCCGCATGCTCAGGCACTACGAGTCGCTGGGCCTGGTGCGGCCGACGGGCCGTACCGGCGCCGGCTACCGCGAGTACTCCGGCGAGGACATCCGGCGGATCTTCCACATCGAGAGCCTGCGGTCGCTGGGGCTGTCGCTGCGCGAGGTCGGGCGCGCCCTCGACGACCCCGCCTTCACGCCCTCGGAACTCGTCGGCGACCTCGTCCGCCGGACGCGGGAACGCATCGCGGCCGAGACGGAACTGCTCACCCGGCTCCACCGGATCGGCGCCGCGGAACCCGACGGCTGGGAGGACGTCCTCCGCACCGCCGCGCTCCTCCGGGCGCTGCGATCGGAGAGCGCCGGGAGGCGCCAGCGCGCGGCCCTGTTCTCGGGGTCCCCGGGGTCCCCGGGGTCCCCGGGGTCCCCGGCCGGAGGGGGGTCGGCGCCGGTGGAGGCACTGGTCGAGGCGGCGCTGAACGAGACGGACCCGAACGCCGCCGGAGCCCTCCGGTGGGCCCTGGCGCAGTCGGGCGGCGGCGGACTGGCGCTGCTGGCGGAGGGCCTTCGCTCACCGGTGGCCGAAGTGCGGAACCGTGCCGTCCGGGCCATCGCCGAGATCCCGGGGGACGAGGCGACCGCACTGCTGCGGGACGCCCTCGCCGACCCCGACACCGCGGTCCGCGGGTGCGCGGCCCTGGAGCTCGGGGCACGCGGAGCGGACGACGCGGTCCCGGCGCTCGTCGACATGGTCGTCGGGGGGACCAACGACGTCGACGCGGCCGACGCGCTGAGCGCGCTGGCGAGCCGTCCCGGGACGGCGGAGCGGATCGCCGCCGGGCTCGTCGACCGTCTCGCCCGCGGCGCCCTCGGGGCGTCCGCACGCCGGCGGCTGACACAGGCGCTCGCGGACATCCCCGGAGCCACGGCGGCACGCGCCCTCGCGGAGCTGTCGCACGACGAGGACCGCGCCGTCGCGCTCACCGCGGCCTACGTCCTGGGGATGCGCGGCGCACGGTGACGGGCCCGCCCGGCCCGGGAAGGGGCCGCCCCGGAGGCCGGCGGTCAGCCTCGGCCCAGCAGCCCGGCCAGGTGCGTGACGGTGCGGTCGGCCAGGTGGGGGCCGATGAGCTGGACGCTCAGCGGCAGCCCTTCGGGGGTCTCCCCCAGCGGGACGGTGGCCGCGGGCAGGCCCGCGACGCCGGCCGTCGACGGTGACGACCGCGTTGTACTCCGGGTGGCGCTCGATGCGGTCCAGGTGCGCGGTGGTCAGCTCGCGGCTGGAGACCCTGCCGCGGTTCAGCGCGTCCAGCTGCTCGGCTGCGGACAGACGCGTCAGGTCCATGAAGGGGAGGTGTCCTTTCCGGCGTCGGCGGTGGTGAAGTGGGCGGCGATGCGCAGCAGTGCGCGGACGTCGTCGTCCGGGGTGCGCAGCTCCTCGCGGGCTGTGGTGTCGGCGTACCCGGCCGGGTCCTGGGGGGTTTCGCCGGACCGGTGGGCGGCCAGCGCGGCGCGGAGCTGGTCGGCGGTGACGGCGGCGGCCAGTTCGGCGCGGCGAGCGGCGGGACCTTCGCCGGGCCTTCTCCGGCGGCAGCTCCCAATGGGCGAGGACGGCCGGCTGGAGCGCCAGCAGGGCCACCACGGAGCCGAAGGCGGCGAGGATGCCGGTGGGGGGGCGGCCGGTGAGGTCGTCCAGTACCCGCCAGACCGGCTCCAGCGACACCAGGGACGAGAGGGCGGAGAAGCCGTAGACCCCGGCGAGAGCGCTCAGGGCGCGGTCGCGGCGCAGGCGCCCGGGCGGCCAGAGCAGGAGCAGGAAGCCGGCGGCGGCCAGGGCCAGGCACATGGGGTGGAGGAGCTGCTGCACGGTCTACCTCCCCGGGACGCAGCAGCGTCTGTGCCACGCGGTCGGCGGGGCGGCGGGCAGGGCGGCGGTGGACGTGCTGCTGGAGGTAGGAGCCGATCAGCTCGGCTTCCTGCTCGTCGCGGTGCTCGTAGTCGGTGCGGCCCGGCATCGTCCGCACCACCGCCGGGTCGAGCGTGGGCAACAGCCGGGCGGTGACGGGATCCGCCGGCCCGGACGTCGCCCCTCCCCGGTGGTCGCGCAGGATGTGCCCCAGTTCGTGCGCGATGATGTGGTCCTGGTGGAACAGGCCGGTCTCCGGGTGGACGAAGACGTAGTCGGCGCCGGCGGTCCGGATCCACATGCCGCTCAGGCCCCGGCCGGTGCCCGCGACGGCGGGCAGCAGGCGGATGGGGCGGCCGGTCCGCTCCTCGACGGCGGGCATCAGGTCCCGGACGCTGTCCGCCGGTGGCAGGCCGAGGCCGCGGACGAAGCGGCGGCTGTCCCGCTGGGGGAAGTCCCCGATCCTCATGGGCTGTCCTCCGTGGCCTCACCGCCGGATTCGGAGTCCAGGCCCTCGCGGTGGCGGATCTCCTCGATGGCGGCCAGGACCTGCTCCAGGCTCTGGGGCGACAGGCCGGCGACCCGGGTGGCGACCCGCTGCACCCCGCTGTCGCGCAACTGCCGGACGATCTCCAGTTCCGCGTCGACCCGTGCGGCGGTGGTGTCGTCGAAGAAGTAGCCGACGGGCACGCCGAAGAAGCCCGCGAGGGTCTCCAGCTGTCTCCGGGAGGGGTTGGCGGCCCGTCCCGTGCGCAGTTTCCACAGGTAGACGTGGGAGACGGTCTCGCCGCCGCGTTTCCGCAGCAGGTCGGCGACCTCCTGGTTCGAGTACGGTCCCCGGTCCGGTGGGTGCACCGTCTCGAACAGGTGGTTCAGGCGTGCGGCGAAGGTGTCCATCGGCTCCGTGGGTTCTGCGGGCACGGCGCTCTCCTGGGATCCCGTCACGGTGAGTTGACGCTGCGTGTCCGGTGCGCCAGATTCGTCGTCGGGAACATTAACTTTAGTTAATCGACTGCTCCGGTCGGCTCGCCTGCCAGCGGCAGCACCGGCCGACGGGGACACGCCGGCGCCCGGCGTGCGGACGCCGCACGGACCGGTCGTCCCGGCCATCCGCTCGCCGTCCGACTCCGTGCCCCGTGAGGACTCGGGCCGGCATACCGTCGGCCACGGTCGCCGGCGAGGCCCGACCAGGCTCGAACACCACGCGCCCGCGCGGGACCTGTCACGCTCCCGGCGCCGTCCGCGTTCCCCCGCGCTCCCTCGCGCTCCCCCGCATCCCCTCCGCGGACGCGGAGCCGGCCGGCTGCGGCCCTGCGCGATCGGGAGCGAAGTGATGCAGATCACCCTGAACAGGGGCAAGCCGGGGAACACCCGGCGGTGCTTTCCGGTTGAACCGACCGTGGGCGCGGATGGGACAGTGTCCCCGGGCCTCACCTATGGCCCACAGGGACGATCGTTCGGCTGAAGCCCTGTGGAGCCCCTCGCCGAGAGGCGACCGCCATCCGCGCCCACCACCGACCGCCCCGACCGTGATTCCCCCGTCCGGTCGGGGCTCTCCTCGTTCCCCGTCCGTCCGCCGTCCGTCCGCGGCACGGCGACGGGTCGCGCTTGACCGCGGGAACGCTCGGATCCGTGGCGTGCCGCCCCGCACGCAGGCGGACGGCATCGAGCGGACCACGACTCGGGCGGGGCCGGAGCACCGGCGCGGGGAACCGGAGCCGACTGCGCGACCCGAGGGCGCGATCCCGGACATCGAGGGCATCGCGGACGAGGGGTCCGGGCGGGAGACGAGAACTGGCCCTCCGGAACGGTGAAGAGCCCCGGACGGCCGGGGCGCGGGAGCGCCCGGGGCAAGCCGAACGGGACGGTCTGTGTGCACGGAATCCGGCAATCGGTCGTCCGAAGGGGCGACACCACCGTGGTGGACCTCGTCGTCGATCCGGACGACTGAGCCGGCAATCGCCCGGCTGGACGCCCGCGCGGCGGCTACCGGGCGCGCACGAGCGCACCCGGTTCGCTGCCCTCGTCCCACATCTGCCACATGAGGAGTCCTCCGTCGTCGGACGGCTCGATGACCGTGCTGCCGCTCGCCCATCGCTCGCAGGCGTCGGCGCCCTCGCTGTCGTCGTCGAGGCTGAGCTCCTGCGGGCCGTAGCCGAGGCCGTCGTTGACGGTGCTCAGGGTCTGGAGGTACTGGCAGCCGGCCCAGCCCCCGGTGGTGACGACCTGGCTGCCGACCCGGCCCTGCTCGATGGTGAGGAACCTGCCGGTGCGGTTGTTCTCCAGGTCGATGAACTCCCATGTGCCGAGGTACTCCTCGGGGACGGGGGCCGGGCCGCTCGCGGCCCGGACGAGTTCGAGGGTGGTGCCGCCGCCGGTCCACTCGACCGAATCGCCGGACCGCAGCTCCACCTTCTGCCCGGACGGGGGCTCCCCGCACTCCTCCCGGCCCTCGCCCTCGACCGTCCGCTCGACGGTCCAGCGCGCCTCTCCCAGGGTGATCGAGTCCCCGTCGACCGAGCGGAGGGAACTGCGGGCCTGGCACAGGGAGAAGTAGCCGAGCCGGGTGTAGGACGCGAGCGGCTGGCCCCGCGCGCCCGCCTTCAGCTCGATCCGCACGCGCGGTGGGCGGGCCATCCCGTCGTCGGTCCGCACCGTCCCCTCCCAGGCGCCCACCAGTGCCTCGGGCATCCGCGCCGCGCCGGCGGCCTGCGAGGCGGAGCGGGACGGGGAGGCGGAGCGGGAGGACCGGGGCGATTCCGACGGGGACGCCGAACCGGTCGCCGCGGCCGTGCCCGTGGTGCCCTCCGCCCCCGGCGGCTCGTTCCCGCCGGAGCCCCCGTCCGGCCGCAGGACGACGAACACGACCGCCGCCGCGAGCAGCGCCAGCGTCGCCCCGAGGGCGGTGAGGCGCCGCCGTGCCGGGGAGGGCCCGGTCTCGCCGCCGGGTGCGGCCCCGGAATCGGGTGCGGCCCCGGCAGCGGCCCCGGCACCGGAACCGGCCCCGGACGCGGAACCGGAATCGGGACCGGTTTCGGGGGCGGGCGCCGGGCCGGCGCCGGGCCCGTCCGGCGGCCGGGGGGTGTCGACGACCGTGGGCTCCGGTCCGTCCACGTCCAGCAGGTGCGACGCGTGACTGCCGAGCTCGGCGAGCAGTTCGGCGGGCAGCCAGGCCGCCGCGGAGGCGCCGGACGTGCGCGTGCGCTCGGCCAGCTCCTCCGCGGAGGGCCGGTCGCCGGGTTCCTTCGCCAGGCAGGGGCGCACGAGGTCGGCGAGTTCCCCGGGCAGTCCGCCCAGGTCGGGTTCGTCGTGGGCGACGCGGTACATCAGGGCGTGCGGGCCGATCCCGGGAGGGCCGAAGGGCATGCGGCCGGTCGCCGCGTAGGCCAGCACGGAGCCGAGGGAGAAGACGTCGGAGGCCGTGGTGACGCGCTCGCCCCGGACCTGCTCCGGCGACATGAACCCCGGCGACCCGATCACCGCGCCGGTCCGCGTGAGCCCGCCGCCGGTGGCGGTGTCCAGGGCGCGGGCGATGCCGAAGTCGATGACGCGCGGCCCGTCGGCCGTGAGCAGGATGTTGGAGGGCTTGAGGTCGCGGTGCACCAGCCCGGCGCCGTGGACGGAGGCCAGCGCGAGGGCCAGCCGGTGGGCCAGGGCCCGCACCGACGCGGGCGGCAGCGGCCCGTACCCCTCGCCCACGACCGACTGCAACGAGGGCCCGGCGACGTACGCGGTCGCCACCCACGGCACCTCGGCCCCGGTGTCCGCGTCCAGCACGGCCGCGGTCCACTCCCCGCCTACCCTCCGCGCGGCCTCCACCTCCCGCGCGAACCGCTCGCGGAACTCGCCCTGCCGCGCCAGCTCCCTCCGTACCAGCTTGACCGCGACGATCCGCCCGCCCGGCGACCGCCCGAGGAAGACGTCTCCCATCCCGCCCGCTCCGAGCCGGCCGAGCAGCCGGTACGCGCCTATGTGCGACGGATCGCCCGGGGACAGTGCACGCATGGCAACGGATCCTCGCACAGCACCGCGCCGGACACAGCCGCATCGCGGGGACCGGCCCGCGTCCCGCGCGCCGCCGCGGCGGGGAGGCCGACCCCCGCTGCGGCAGGATCACGGGCGTGAGCGACCCCGCCATCCGCGTACTCATAGCGGACGACCAGGAGATGATCCGCACCGGGTTCCGCCTGATCCTCGACACCCGGCCGGGGATCGAGGTGGTCGGGGAAGCGGCCGACGGCGTCGAGTGCGTCGAACTGGCCCGCGGACTGCGGATGTTCTCCAGGACCACGTCGGCCTGCTCGGGCGCGGTCTCCCTGATCGCCCTGGCTCTGCGGGCGTCCGGGGCGCGCAGGTAGCAGCCGAGCGCGACCGCGCCGCCGCGTTCCCGTCGCCCCGGCACGAGGGCCCCGGGGCGACGATCACCGTTCCGTACGCAACCGCGGGGTCCGGAAACGTGTCCCACAGGAGACAGTCACATCCGATTCTTCCGGGGGGACAAGATCATGCGACGGTTGGGAACGGCTGCCGCGGCACTGGTGCTGGCGGGTGCCGGGTTGATGGGCACGGCCGGCACGGCCGGAGCCGTGGACGCACGGGCGGAGCAGGCCGACACGGCCTGCGCGACCGGCTGGGGCAGCGGCGTGAAGTCGGCCGACGCCTTGCGGGGCGAGCCGCTGAGGAACATCAGGACCGGTTCGGGAACGTGCTACGACCGCATGGTCTTCGACCTCGGCGGTGAGGAGCGGGCCGGCTACCACGTCGGCTACGTCGACGTCTTCCACCAGGACGGTTCGAGCGATCGGATACCGGTCAAGGGCGGCGCCATCCTCCAGATCCACGTGACCGCGCCCAGCTACGACCCCGAGACGGGCGAGCCGGCCTACGAGGCGACGGTCGGGCAGCCCCTTCCGGGGGTGGACATCACCGGGTACAGGACGTTCAGGGACACGAGGTTCGGGGCGAGCTTCGAGGGGCAGACCCAGGTCGGCCTGGGCGTACGGGCCAGGCTGCCGTTCCGGGTGTTCCAGATCGACAGCCGTCTGGTCGTGGACGTCGCGCACACCTGGTGACACCGCACGCCCCCGGCGGGTTCACGGCCTGCCCGCGAACCCGCCGGAGGACGGGAGTCCGACGCAGAAGCCCGGCGGCACCGCCATGGTGCCGCCGGGCTTCTGCGTCGGGGGACGGCGCGCTCCGGCTCAGTGGTGGGCGTGGACGACGGCGTGGCCCTTGCCGCGTCCGATCATCCACTTGTTGACCGGGGTGGTGACCAGGAACGCGACGGCGAAGCCGCCCAGCAGCGCCGACCAGAACAGCCCGTCGGACAGATGGGCGTCCATCGCGCCGGGGGTGAGGGCGATGATGGCGTTGTCGACCAGCTCCATCACGGCGATGGAGACGGTGTCGGCGGCGAGCGCCACCTTGATCGCGGCTTTCGGCGACAGTCCGGCGCGCACCACCGCGACGAGGGTGAACGAGTAGCCGAAGAGGAACGCCAGCGCGATCGCCAGGAGCATGGTGGGCACGTTGTCCCACAGCAGGGCGGTGCCGATGACCATGCCGAGGATCTCGCCGACGGCGCAGCCGGTCAGGCAGTGCAGCGTCGCCCTGACGGCCGTCGACCAGGACGCTCCGGGCGCGTGCCCGCCGCGGCGGGCGTGACCGCTGAGGTCGGCGTGGTCGGCGTGGTCGGCGTGGTGGTGCGCGGTGCCGGTGTGGTGAGTGCTGCGGTCCATGGCCGTTCTTCTCTCTCCGTCCGGTGCGGTCCGTCGGGGGCCCCACACCATGAACCATATACCCCCTAGGGGTATTCCGCCAGGGTGGTCCGCGTCCGGGGCGGGCGGTGAGGGCGGCCCGGACGCGGTCGGTGCCCGCGCGGCGGACCGGGGCCGGATGCGGCCCCCTGGTTCTCGTGACGGAAGACCAGGGCCTCCCGGCGTCGTCGACGTACAGCTCCGCGGGACCGAGCAGCACATCGTGGTTGCCGGTGAGGTCCCGCCGACGTCCGAACAGCAGATACGCCTCGCGCAACGCCGCCGGCAGTCGCAGACCCAGCCTCTCCTCGGCGGCGTCGAGATCGGCTTCCGCCCATCCGTCGTCGCGTCCCAGGGCGGCGCCGGTCCAGTGGGCGGCGAAGCCCCGGATGAAGGCCCATGCACCACTGCGGTCCTCGACGCCCCTGGCGAGCGATGCGGCGAGATCGAACCCTTGTGTCATGCCGGGACGGTATCCGTCCCGCACATCGGACCTCTTCGCGCCCCGGCACGCCGACCGGGCGTTCCCGGAAGCCGGCAACGCCCGGGCCGTCGGGCCCCGGTCCTGCTCACCGCCGGCCGAGGTGCCGGGGGAGAACTCCCTGTCGCGGCGGCCGGGAAAGGCGGAGACTCGTCCCATGGCTGACATGGGGGCGTTCCGGGAAGCGGTCATCGCGTGGGCGGCCGGCGGCCCCGGCGGCCCGGCGCGCGAGCTGGCCGCGCGGCTGCCCGTCCGGACGGCCGTCCTGCTCGAAGGGCTGAGCGACGTGGCGGCGGTCCACGCGCTGGCCGCGCGCCGCGGCCGGGACCTGGCGGCTGAAGGAGTCTGCGTCCTGCCGATGGGCGGCGCGATGAGCGTCGGACGCTTCGCCCGCATCCTCGGGCCGTCCGGCCTGGGCCTGCGCCTGACGGGACTGTGCGACGAGAGGGAACGCGGCTACTACGCCCGGGCCCTGGAGCAGGCCGGTGCGGCAGGGCAGGGGTTCTTCGTCTGCGCGGCGGACCTGGAGGACGAGCTCATCCGCGCACTGGGCGTGGCACGGGTGACGGAACTCGTCCGGACGGAGGGCGACCTGCGCGCCCTGCAGACCTTCCTGCGCCAGCCCGCACAGCGGGGCCGCCCCGCACCGCAGCAGTTGCGGCGCTTCCTCGGCACGAAGAAGGGACGCAAGATCCACTACGGTCGCGTCCTCGTCGAAGCCCTCGACCCGGATCGCATACCCGCCCCGCTCGACGGCCTGCTCGCCGGCCTCTGACCGCGCCGACCGGCGTCGGGCCCGGCGTGCGGGGCGGGTGTGCGGGGCCCGGACACCGCCCCACGCGGTCGCGGGACCGGCCGCTCGCCACTGCCGTCCGGCCGCGCCCAGGGGCTCCCGGACGCAGGCGTTCGGGGCATCCGGGGCGCTCGCGACCACCCCGGCGCCCGAGCCGTTGGAGCAAGCAGAAGGCCCCGCCCCCGGCGAGCGGGAGCGGGGCCTTGATCGAGCGCCGGGCAGGCCTTGCACCTGCATCTCCCCGCAGGAAGCGGGGCGTCTTTCCTTGGACCACCAACGCGCGGTGCCAGCCGAACAGTTCGGTGGCGCGTGCAGGATCATCTTACCGCAACTTCCGCCGGAGGCGCGCCCGGTGGGGACCGCCGGCCGGCGAGCGGCACGGACGCGCCGCGGAACCGGTGCCGGCCGGGTAGGGGAGGCCGCCGCGGGCCCCGCCCCGGACAGGGCGGTCCGCGGACGCGGTCACCGCAGTGCGCCGTTGCGTCTGCCCTCGTCGAGCAGGGCCCGCACCAGGGCGGGCTTCGTTCCCGGCGCCACGAACCACAAGGGCTCGGCGGAGTGCCTCCTCGCGATCTCGACGCGGTGGGCGGCCGCGACGAAGCCCACCATCGCCAGCTGCCGTACTTCCGTCACGTCGCTCCACGCCACGGAGTCGCGCACCCTGCCGAACCTGTCGGTGACGGCCACACCGCCCCAACACAGGTAGCACCTGTTCACACCGAGCCGGGCGGTCAGCCGGCGCCAGCCGGACCTCAGGGCGTACACCCCGGCCACCACGGCCGTCGTGACGGCGATCTTGAGGGCGGCGTCGTCGGGCGGGTCGACGACCGCGGCGCCGATCAGGACGGCCCAGAACAGCAGCAGGAACCCCCGCATCACCTGCGCCACAGAGCCCGTCACCGGGTCGACGACGCCGTGGTCGCCGCGGATCTCGCCGAGCCCCGGCCCGGCCACTCTGCCTCGCACGGACGATCCCACGGCTCCCCCCTCGGCCCGGCCCGGTCCCACGACGTGTGGTCGGCAGAACGGACATACCCGCACCGCGGGCGGGCCGAACCCGGCCGCGGGATACACTGACCGGCTGCCTTTCGACAGGAGATCACGCCCGGTGTCCCAGAATCCTCAGACCACGTCCGACGGAAAGGGCCGTTCCGGTCTGCGGGCCGACTGCGCGAACTGCTTCGGTCTGTGCTGTGTGGCGCTCCCGTTCGCCGCGTCGGCGGATTTCGCGATCGACAGGGACGCCGGCACGCCCTGCCCCAACCTCCAGCAGGACTTCCGCTGCGGCATCCACGCCCGCCTGCGGGACAAGGGTTTCCCGGGCTGCACCGTCTTCGACTGCTTCGGCGCCGGGCAGAAGGTCTCCCAGCTCACCTTCGCCGGCCGCGACTGGCGCGGCGATCCCGGCACCGCCCGGCGGATGTTCGACGTGTTCGACGTCATGCGCCCGCTCCAGGAACTGCTCTGGTACCTCACGGACGCGCTCGCCCAGCGGGCGGCGCGCTCACTGCGCGACGAGCTGGCCAGGGCGCGGGACGAGGTCGAGCGCCTCACCCAGGGCAGCCCCGAGGAGCTCGCCGGGCTGGACGTGCCGGCGCTGCGCGGCGAGGTCAACGAACTGCTGCTGAGAGCGGGCGAGTTGGTGCGTTCCCAGGTCAGGGGGCGCGGGCCGGGCCACCGGGGGGCCGATCTGATGGGCGCCAGGCTGCGCGGCGCGGACCTGAGGGGCGCCGACCTGCGCGGCGCCTACCTGATCGGCGCGGACCTGCGGGGCGCCGACCTGCGGTGGTCCGAACTGATCGGGGCGGACTTCAGGGGCGCCGACCTGCGAGGCGCCGACCTCACGGGGAGCGTCTTCCTCACCCAGCCGCAGGTGAACGCGGCCAGGGGGGACGCCGCCACCAGGCTGCCCCCGGGAATCGAGCGGCCCTCGCACTGGCCCGCCGGCCGAACCCCCCTCCAGGGGGAGGACCGGCCGGGCGGGGGCCGGGGCGGTCCGGCCCGGAGCCGGGCTCCCCGGCGCGACGCGGCGCCCCGCCGGGAGCCCACCGGCCGCAGGCCCCGGGGCGGGCGGTCCTGAGAGGGCGTCCGGCGCGGGCACGGGTCCGGCCGCCGGGGACGCAGGCGACCGATCCGGGCGTGCGGCCCGGGACCGAGTGCACCGAGACGGTGACGCCGCCGCCCAGGGAGAGGGCCTCGCCGCCCCTGGCGAGCAGGGAGGGCTCCATCTCGCCGGAGACGACGGCCTGCGCGGCGGCCGTCGCCTTCGCCCCGCCCTCGGGACCGCCCAGGTGCCGGCCCCGTCCCGCGGGGTACTCGTCCACGTGGGCCCGCCATGAGCGGAGCATCGGCGCGTCGGCCTCGTGGATCACCACCCGGGCGTGCCGGCCGGTGAGCTCCCACAGGGCGTGGGCCCCGGCGGGCGTCGGGGAGACGGTTCCCGTACGGCCGCGCAGGGAAGGCATTCGGACCGGCGCGTCCCTGGAATCGGCTTCCTCCGGGAGAGCACGTGCCGTCCGGAGCGCATCCGGGACAGTCCGACGGAAGGGCAGGAATCCGAGGCATGACCGAGGCGATACGCGACAGGCTCAGGGGGATTCCCGTCTTCGCGCACGCGGGACACGTCGGAGCGGAGGACTTCGAGGACTCCGGACTGCCCGAGAACCCCGTGCCGGTGGTGGCCGAGTGGATCCTCGCGGCACATGCGGCCGGGCAGCCGGAACCGCACGCGATGAGCCTGTGCACGGTCGACGCCCAAGGGATCCCGTCGAGCCGGGTCCTGCTGGTGAAGGACGTCGACGCCGACCGTCTGTTCTTCGCCACCCCGGCCGACAGCCGCAAGGGGACGGACATCGCGTCGAACCCGCACGTCGCCGCCCACTTCTACTGGCCCGTCACCGGCCGGCAGGTGCGGATCACGGGGACGGCCTCCGCCCAGGACCGGGACGCCTCCGAACGCGACTTCGCCGAGCGCGGACGCGGCTCCCGGCTCTCCGCCCACCTGCACCGGCCGGGCCCGCTGCCCGACCGCCGGACCGCGCTGGAGGAGTTCCGGCGCCTCGACGCGCTCCATCCGGACCGGGTGCCGTGCCCGCCGAGCTGGACGCTCTACGCGATCACCCCCACCGAGGTGGAGTTCTGGGAAGCCGGCACGGACCGCGTCCACCACCGTGTGCGGTACCGCAGGGACACGGCCGGGGACGCCTGGCGGCACGAACTGCTGTGGCCCTGAGGACGGGAGACACCCCTGGCCGGTGCGGTCCGGCCAGCCCACGACGGACCGCTCGTGGGCGCCCCGGCGTCCGATGACGCGCGCCGGACCGCCGGGGACGCCGTCCCGTCCCCGGCGGCATTCGCCGGCGCCACGCGGCCTCCGCCGCCGACCCGTGGACGGCCGGAGCCGGGCCGGAGCCGCTGTTCGAGGTCAGCGAGGGGTGAGGAGGCAGAACTCGTTGCCTTCCGGGTCGGCCAGAATCGTCCAGTGGAGCGCGGACTGGTCGATCCCCGGGTCGGTGGCGCCCAGGGCGCGCAGCCGGGCCTCCTCGGCCGCCATGTCGTCATCCGGATAGGGGGCGATGTCGAGGTGCACACGGTTCCACACGCTCTTGGTGTCGGGGGTGCGGAGGAACTCCAGGTACGGGCCGACGCCCTTGGCGGAGCGCAGGGTCGCGTGGTCGTCGGTCACCTCGTGCAGCGTCCAGTCCAGCGCCTCGCCCCAGAACCGGGCCATCGCCCGCGGGTCGGCGCAGTCGACCACCACCGCGGCGATCGGCCCGGTGTCCCGGTGGGCCTCCCGGGGCTCCAGGACGCAGAACTCGTTGCCCTCCGGATCGGCCAGCACCGTCCACGGCACGTCGCCCTGGCCCACGTCGGCGGGCGTCGCCCCGAGGTCCTTCAGACGCGCGACCAGCTCCGCCTGATGGGCGGTCGAGGTGGTGGCCAGATCGAGGTGCACCCGGTTCTTCACCGTTTTGGGTTCCGGGCGGGTGACGATGTCGATGCAGACGGCCGCGGGGTCGGGGTAGGCGAAGCCCACGGGTTCGAGGTTGGTCACACCGGGCGCCTCGCTGTCGACACCCCAGCCGAGTGCCTCCGCCCAGAACCGGCCGAGCGCGGAGTCGTCCCGGGCCTTCATGTTGATCTGCACGAGTCTTGTGGCCATGCGCGGATCCTAGAAGCCGCCGCCGGCCCGGGCCGTCATTATCGGACATGCGCTCGACCCGGTGTCGGTCATGGCCGCCCCCGCCGGGACCGCACGAGCCCTTGCGGACGAACCGCCCCCCCCGGTGCGGTGCGGGCCGGGGAGGGATCACCGGATTCCGCCGTCGCGTCCGGGGCCGGGACACGCCCGGCCCCGGACGCGACGGCGCCCGCGGCCTGTCGAGGCCGCGGGCACCGGATGGTCGCCGGGACGGGTCCGCGTCAGGCGGACGGGGTCTCGGCGGGGGACGCCGGGGCCTCGCCCTCGTCCAGGGCGACGTCCTTGGTCTCCTTGCCGATGAGGAGGGCGGCCAGGGTGAGGACGGCCATCACGGAGAGGTAGACGCCGACCAGCCACGGGGAGCCGTCGCCGGTCTCCCAGAGGGCGACCGCGACGAAGGGGGCGACGGCCGCGCCGAGGATGGAGCTGACGTTGTAGGAGACGCCGGAGCCGGTGTAGCGGACGCTGGTCGGGAAGAGCTCCGGGAGCAGCGCGCCCATCGGGCCGAACGTCATGCCCATCAGGGTGAAGCCGAGGACCAGCCACAGGACCACGCCGAGCGTGCCCAGGCCGATCAGCGGCACCCAGACCAGGCCGAAGACGACGATGCCGGCGGTGACCCAGGCGAGGGTCTTGCGGCGGCCGTACTTGTCCGCGAGCGGGCCGGAGACCAGGGTGAACACGGCGAAGAACAGCACACCGAAGATCATCATCAGGACGAAGGAGGTGTAGCTGTAGCCGAGGCCCGGGACGTCCGCGTCCTCGGGGGTGCGGCCGTAGCTCAGCGAGAACGTCGTCATCAGGTAGAAGAGGACGTACGTCGCCAGCATCGCGAAGGTGCCGAGGATCAGCTGCTTCCAGTGGTGGCGGAAGACGGTGGCCAGCGGCAGCTTGCGGACCCTGCCGGTCTCCTGCGTCTTCGCGAAGACCTGCGACTCGGCCAGGCGCATCCGCACCCACAGGCCGATCGCGACCATGACGGCCGAGAACAGGAACGGGAGCCGCCAGCCCCAGCTCAGGAAGGCCTCGGAGGGCTGCGAGGGGTCGGCGCCCGCCTCGGAGGGCAGCAGCGCGCCGATGATCAGGAAGAGGCCGTTGCCGAGGATGAACCCGAGCGGGGCCCCCAGCTGCGGGAACGTGCCCCACAGCGCGCGCTTCCCGGCGGGGGCGTTCTCGGTGGCGACCAGGGCCGCGCCGCTCCACTCGCCGCCCAGCGCGAAGCCCTGCGCGAGCCGCATCAGCACCAGCAGCGCCGTGGCGATCCAGCCGGCCTGCGCATAGGTGGGCAGGACGCCGATCAGGAAGGTGGCGATGCCCATCGTGAGCAGCGAGGCCACCAGGGTGCCCTTGCGGCCGATGCGGTCGCCGAGGTGGCCGAAGACGATCGCGCCGATCGGGCGGGCGACCATCGCCGCGCCGAAGACCGCGAAGGAGGAGAGCAGGGCCGTGGTCGGGTCGCTGCTGGGGAAGAAGAGCGTCGGGAAGACCAGGACCGCGGCGGTCGCGTAGATGTAGAAGTCGTAGAACTCGATCGTCGTGCCGATGAGGCTGGCGACCAGGACGCGGGACCGGGAGTTGACGGGCGCGGCCCCGGCCGGGGACTGCGACGGGGACTGGGGCTGTGCCTGGGCGGACCCGGCGGGAGGAGCGGACATTTCTGGAACTTTCCCACGAGGGTGACGTTCGGCCGCCGACGTGGAGGGCCGACGGTCCCGCTCGGCGGCGCAGGTCCCCCTCGTGGCAAGGCCGCGCGGCCGGTGCGGGCGCCGCAACGATCTCATGTATCTCACAACTTGATTAGAGGTCGTCCAGAATGTGGAACTATGGACGGTGATCGGCGGGGAGGCGCCGGCCCTCGCGGGGGAAGGACGCCCACCGCCCGAGCCCCGCGCTCCCGCCCCGCGCCGTCCCGGCGGTGACGCGGACGCCCCCGCGGGGAGGCGCGCCGTGCGAACCGGGCGCTGCCGGACACGAGGGGAAATGATCCGCACGCCGACCACCGGCGTGCTTGGATTTCCGTCCGTGCCCGCATACGACGAAGAGTTCCTCGCCCATGTCGCGAACCGACTCGCGTCGCTGCCCCACGTGGAGGCGGTCGCACTGGGCGGCTCACGAGCCACCGGCACCCACAGGCCCGACAGCGACTGGGACTTCGCCGTCTACTACCGCGGAGCGTTCTCGCCCGAGAGCCTGCGCGCCCTCGGGTGGCCGGGAGAGATCACCGAAATCGGCGGGTGGGGCGGCGGCGTGTTCAACGGTGGCGCCTGGCTCACAGTCGACGGCCGGCGCATCGACGTGCACTACCGCGACCTCGACGACGTCGAGCACCGGCTCGCCGAAGCACGCGAAGGGCGCTTCCGCGTCGAAAGGCTGCTGTTCCACCTCGCCGGCATTCCGACCTACATCGTCGTCGCCGAACTCGCCGTCAACCGGGTCCTCCACGGCGACCTGCCGCGTCCCGGCTACCCCGACGCACTGCGGCGTCACGCCCCCGAACGCTGGTGGGGCGACGCCCGGCACACCCTCTCCTACGCCCGTGCCGCCCACGCCGAACGCGGACATCTCGCCGACTGCGCCGGTGCGATCGCCGTCGCCGCCTGCCAGACGGCTCATGCGGTCATGGCAGCCCGCGCCCAGTGGGTCACCAACGAGAAGACGCTCCTCGAACGAGCCGGCCTCCGGAACCTCGACCGCGTCCTCGGCGACCTGACTCCGCGGCCGGACGTCCTGACCGCCGCTGTCGACGAAGCGACGGACCTGTTGCAGAGGGCGGTCGACGAAGCATGACACCGCCGGCTCCGGCGAGCGCCGGGCCCTTTCCGCCGGCCGCCTGCCTCTTCGGGACCACTTCGCGTCCGCGGCGGCGCAAGGGAACCTTCCGGACGCCGCGCGGCCTCCAGCGCGCCCGGCCGTTCCCGGCGCGCGCCACCGGCGTCCCGGGGCGGCCGGGCACCGGCGTCCTCGCGGATCCCCGCGCGGCCGTCCCGGCAGGCCCGGCACCGCGGTGCCGGGCCTGCCGGGCGTGATCACCCGATGATGGCCACGGGGGCGTCCCAGGCGTTGCGGTCGACGGTGATGGTGTGGCCGCCGCGGGTCTCCCTGCTGTTGACCATGTACTGGTGGCCGCGGCTGTGGGGAGTGAACAGCTTGGGGTCCCAGGGCCAGTCCGCGGTGGTCGTGTTCTTCTTGTCCCACAGCGCGTACCAGAGGTTGCCCGGCAGGTCCGTCCGGTCCTTGGCCGTGGCGATGGCCTTGGCGCTGGAGCTGCTGAAGCCGTAAAGCCCAGCGCGGTAGGTCTTGGCCCGCAGGGTCCTGGTGAAGGAGCGCACGTACGTCAGAGTGGCGTCGTTGCACGCCTTGTTCGTGATGTCGTACGACTCCATGTTGAGGTAAATGGGGCTGCCGGGCTTCATGCCGAGCGCGGAGGCCTTGGCGATCGCGTCCTCGGCGTTGCTCTTGCCGATGGCGGCTGCCGTGGTGGCGGTGAACCTCTCCGGGTTCCTGCTCGTCTGGCAGGGAGGCTGGGCGCCGACGTAGAGCGGGATGAGCTTGTAGCCGAGGGAGCTGACCGACTTCACCCAGGACGCGGTGAGGTTGGGCTGGGCGCAGCCGCGGTTCCTGCCGCCGACGTACACGGCGACGGCGCCGTAGAAGCCGGTGTCCCAGGACCTCATCGCGGCCAGCGAGGGCGCGGTGCAGGTGTCGAACGCGCGGCCGGTGTAGGTCTTCTGCGCGGGCCAGACAGTGGCCGCCGTCGAGGTCTGCGCGGTGATCCCGGCGCCCGCGACCACGGCGGCCCCGGCCACTCCCCAGGCGATGTACCTGCGCTTTTTGGACTGCCGGTGCTGGGCCATGTCCCCACCCCATTCAGGTCGCGGCCCGGGGCCGCGGTCGGCGTACCCCTCCCCGGAGGCCGCGTGTGCGGAGGGGCGCCGTGCGCAGTGCGGTCGCAGTGCGCGGTCGCAGTGCTCGGTGCCGCTCGCGGCGGCGTGGTACGGCTCCGATGGCCGGAGCGCTCCGCACCATACCCGAGCCCCGCGCCCCGGCCACCGGCCGGTGCGCCGATCCGGCCGGACTCCGCCCACCCCGCCCGCGTCGGCCGGGCGGACGACGCCCCGGTCCAGCCGTGCGGGCCCGCGCCCCGGCCGCCCCCGCCCGCGGGGGCGGCGGCTACCGGCTCGCGTAGGGCAGCAGGGCCATCTCGCGGGCGTTCTTGATCGCGCGGGCGAGCAGGCGCTGCTGCTGGACGGTGACGCGGGTGACGCGGCGGCTGCGGATCTTGCCGCGGTCGGAGATGAACTTCCGCAGCAGGTCGGTGTCCTTGTAGTCGATGTAGTCGATTCCGGCGGCGTCCAGGGGGTTGGGACGGGGCTTGGCCTGCTTGCGGGGGTCGGGGCGGCGGGGCATGGGGTTCCTCGGTTCTCGTGTGTCGGTTCTCGTGTGCCGGGTGCCGGACCGGTTCAGGCGGGGTCCAGCAGGGGGTCGAAGGCGGCCGGGAGACGCCTCCACGCCTCGGGCCCGGCGGCGTACTCGGCGTCGGTGAGCAGGCAGGAGTCGAGCAGCCGCACCAGGCCCTCGCGGTCCAGGCCGGGGGAGGTGAAGACGAGGTGCTGGCAGCGGTCGCCGTGTTCGGGGTGCCAGTCCAGCGCGGCGGCCGTCCTGCGGACGGGGTCGACCATCTCCCAGGCCGCGTCGGGCAGTGACGCCAGCCAGGGGCCGGCGTTCTCGACGCAGAGCGCGCCGCCGGCGCAGTCCCAGGCCAGCAGGGTGTCGGGGCGGTCGGCGAGCCAGAACCGGCCCCGGCTGCGGGCGGCGGCGCAGGCGAGGTCCTCCAGGGCTTGGTGGAGCCGCTCGGGGTGGAAGGGGCGGTGGCGGCGCCAGACGAGGGTGGCCACCCCGGCCTCGTCCGCCTCCTGGGGCAGCCGGGTGCAGGCCGGGTGCTGCGCGGCGGCGGCCATGGCCGTGTCGAAACCGGCGAAGGCCGCCTCGGCCAGCTCGCCGGAGTCGGCCGGCACCCGCCGCGCGGTCGGGTGGAGCTGGGCCAGGAGGGCGTGGTCCTCCTCGTCGGCCTCCGGGTTGTCCACGACGGCGAGTACGGGCGCGTACTCGAGCTGCCGGGCCCAGGTGTCGGCGACGGTGCGCCGGTCGGAGGCGGCCGCGGCGAGGCCGGCGTCGGCCAGGTCGTCCCCGTTCGCCAGGCAGGGCAGGACGAGCGCGGGGTCGACGGCGGTGATCACGGCGGTGATCCGCAGCGCGTCGCCGCCGTGGGCGGCGATCACCTCGGCCATGCCCCTGGGCTCGACGGAGTCCCAGAGTTCGACGACGGCCAGCCGGACCGTGCCGGTGTCGGCGAGCCGCTCCAGTTCCGGGATCAGGTCCTCGCGGAGCGCGCAGCAGGCGCAGTCGTTGACCAGCGGCGTCTCGCCGGAGTCCAGCTCGCCGGAGGCGTCGCGGACGGTGCGCCGCACCATGCCCTCGGCCGCCGGGGCGAGGTCGTGGTGGAGGGCCACGCTGCCGGGCACGTCGCGCAGCAGCGCGGCGACGGCCTCGCGCCGGGCGTCGGCGTGGAGCCCGGCGACGATCGCGACGGGCATCGCCCGGGTCTCCGCCATCAGCGGGCCTCGCGCTTTCCGTAGCGGCGCTCGAAGCGTTCGACGCGGCCGGCGGTGTCCAGGACCCGCTGGGTGCCGGTGTAGAAGGGGTGGCTGGCCGAGGAGATCTCGACGTCGACGACGGGGTAGGTGTTGCCGTCCTCCCATTCGACGGTCTTGTCGCTGGTCATGGTGGAGCGGGTGAGGAAGGCGAAGCCGGCCGCCCGGTCGCGGAAGACGACGGGGCGGTACGGCGGGTGGATTCCGGGTCTCACGGTGGTGTCCCTCCGGTGGTGGGGTCGGGGTCAGCGCTCTTCGCGGAAGTCGACGTGCCGGCGGGCGACGGGGTCGTACTTGCGCAGGACCATCCGGTCGGGGTCGTTGCGGCGGTTCTTGCGGGTCACGTAGGTGTAGCCGGTCCCCGCGGTGGAGCGGAGCTTGATGACCGGGCGCAGTTCGTTGCGTGCCATGGCGGCTAGTATATGACAATGGTTTCCATTATCGAAAAGGGAGCCGTCCACCGAGAGGAAGGAACCCCGTGTCCGCCCACTGCCAGCTGACCGGCGCCAAGCCGGGCTTCGGCAACCGCATCTCCCACTCCCACCGGCGCACCTCCCGCCGGTTCGACCCCAACATCCAGCGGAAGCGGTACTGGCTGCCCAGCGAGGGCCGCCACGTCCGGCTCACCCTCAGCGCCAAGGCGATCAAGACCGTCGACGCCATCGGCATCGAGGCGGCCGTGGCCCGCATCCGCGCCCGGGGAGGGAAGGTCTGATGGCGAAGAAGAGCAAGATCGCCAAGAACGAGCAGCGCAAGGCGGTCGTCGCCCGGTACGCGGCCCGGCGCGCGGAGCTGAAGGAGATCCTCCGCCGTCCGTCCTCGACCGACGCCGAACGCGCCGCCGCCCTGGCCGAGTTGCGCCGCCAGCCGCGAGACGCCAGCGCCACCCGGGTGCGCAACCGCGACGCGGTGGACGGCCGGCCGCGCGGGCACCTGCGCAGGTTCGGGCTGTCACGGGTGCGGATGCGGCAGCAGGCACACGCCGGCTTCCTTCCCGGAGTCACCAAGTCCTCCTGGTGACACGCCGCTTCGCGGCGGGGCGGCCGACCGCCCCGCCGCGAGGGCGGTGATGCGGCGCGTTCCGGACCGGAGGCCGGCGCGGCCGGATTCAGTCCTCGGCCCCTCTCCGCACCCGGCGGGAGGGAGCGAAGGCGTAGAGGTCGAGCATGCCGGGCGGATCGGCGAGACCGGGGCCGCCGTCGCCGGCCCAGGCGGCGATGTCGGCGGTGGCGTCGGGGTCGTTGACCAGACCGAGCCAGACCGGCCGGCCCCCTGCCGCGCGTCCGGCGGACGAGGGCTGGACGACCACGACGTTGGCGTGTTCGCACGCGTCCAGGCAGTCGGTGACGCGCACGGTCGCGATGCCGTCCAGCGCCCGGCGCAGGTCCCGTAGCTGGGCGGCGTGGTCGAGCCCGGGGATCTTGGCGCTGCCGCAGCAGCAGCCGCGGCAGACGGTGACCGTGCACCGTGCCGCTCCCGCCGGCGGGACGGGGGCGGCACGGCGGGTTCGCCTGCTCATACGGCGTCTCCTTCGGAGGTGTTCTTCCAGGCGGCCTCGCGCAGCAGACGCAGCCCGTTGAGGCCCACGACGACGGTGGAGCCCTCGTGTCCGGCGACGCCGAGGGGCAGCGGCAGGGTACCGAACAGGTCCCAGGCGACGAGGACGGCGATGAACGTCCCGGCGACGGCGAGGTTCTGGACCACCAGCCGGCGCGCGGTCCGGGACAGCCGCACCACGGCGGGGACGGTGGCCAGTTCGTCGCGGACCACGACGGCGTCGGCGGTCTCCAGGGCGAGGTCGGAGCCCGCCTTGCCCATCGCGATGCCGCAGTGCGCGGCGGCCAGGGCGGGGGCGTCGTTGACGCCGTCGCCGACGACGAGGACCCTGCGGCCCTGCCCCTCCCATTCCCGCACGGCGGCGACCTTGTCCTGCGGCAGCAGCCCGGCGCGGACGTCGGTGATGCCGACCTGGGCGGCCAGGTGCTTCGCGGCGCGCTCGTTGTCGCCGGTCAGCAGCACCGGCGGCCGTCCGGTCAGCTCGGTCAGCGCGGCGACGGTGGCGGCGGCGTCCGGCCGCAGCCGGTCGGCGATCCCCAGGACGCCGACGGGGCTCCCGTCACGGAGCACCACGACCGCGGTGCGCCCGGCGTCCTCCACCTCCCGGACGGCGTCGCGGACCGGGCCGGCGCCGCCGGGCAGGAGCCGGTCGGGGGAGCCGACCTGGACCGTGTGGCCGCCGACGGTGGCGCTCACGCCCCGGCCGGGGGCGGAGGCGAAGCCGGCCGCGTCGGCGACGGCGAGGCGGCGTTCGCGGGCGGCCTCGGTGACGGCGCGGCCCAGCGGGTGCTCGCTGGGGTGCTCGGCCGCGGCCGCCAGGGCCAGCAGCCCGTCGTCGGTCAGGCCGCTGCCGGGCAGCGGGCGCAGGTCGGTGACGCGCGGGGCGCCCTCGGTGAGGGTGCCGGTCTTGTCGAGCGCGACCGTGTCGATCTGCCCGAGGCGTTCCATGACGACCGCGGACTTGGCGAGCACGCCGTGGCGTCCGGCGTTGGCGATGGCCGACAGCAGCGGCGGCATCGTGGAGAGCACCACCGCGCACGGCGAGGCCACGATCATGAACGTCATCGCGCGCAGCAGCGCCGACCGCAGCTCGTCGCCGAGGGCGAGCGGGACGGCGAAGACCGCCAGGGTGGCGATCACCATGCCGATGGAGTACCGCTGCTCGATCTTCTCGATGAACAGCTGGGTGGGGGCCTTGGTCTCCGAGGCCTCCTCGACCATCTTCACGATCCGGGCGATCACCGTCTCGGACGGGTCCCGCTCCACTCGTACCGTGAGGGCGCCCGTGCCGTTCACGGTGCCGGCGAACACCTCGTCCCCGGCTCCCCTGGCCACCGGCAGCGGCTCGCCGGTGATGGTGGCCTGGTCCACCTCGCTCTCCCCGGCCAGGACCCGGCCGTCCGCTCCGATCCGCTCGCCCGGCCGGACCAGGACGGTGTCCCCGACCGCCAGTTCACCGGCCGGGACGGTCTCCTCGCCCCCGCCGGGCAGCAGCCTGGTCGCGGTGGCCGGGGCGAGGTCGAGCAGGCCGCGCACCGAATCGGCGGTGCGGGCGGTCGCGACCGCCTCCAGGGCGCCGGAGGTGGCGAAGATGACGATCAGCAGCGCCCCGTCGAGGACCTGGCCGATGGCCGCGGCGCCGAGCGCGGCGACCACCATGAGCAGGTCCACGTCCAGGGTCTTCTCCCTCAGGGCCTTGCATCCCTCCCAGCCCGGCTCCCAGCCGCCGGTGGCGTAGACGGCGGCGAACAGCGGGCCCCACAGCCAGGCGGGCGCGCCCAGCAGGTACAGGGGGAGGGCGGTCAGGAACAGCACCAGGGCCGCGAGCGCCCAGCGGGCCTCGGGCAGCGCCAGGATCCGGGTGCGCCGCCGTGGAGGAGCGGCCGGGCGCGCGCCCGGCGGCGCCGGGGTGGTCAGTGTGGAGGTCATCGGCGAAGAACCTTCGGTGGGCGGGGGATCCGACCTCCACACCATACAGGAACGAATGAACATCCATTCATGTAATCGTGTCCGTAGGATGGTGCGCATGGGCCACGGAGCGAAACCCCCCGAGAACAGCGGCGCGGTCCCGCGCACCCGGCTGACCGCGCAGAACGCGCCCAAGGTCGCCGAGACCCTCCAGGCCCTGGCCACCCCCTCCCGCCTGCTGATCCTGGCCCGGCTGCGCGAGGGCCCCTGTCCGGCCACCGAACTGGCCGCCGCCGTCGGCATGGAGCAGTCCGCCTGCTCCCACCAGCTCCGCGTCCTGCGCACCCTCGGCCTGGTCACCGGCACCCGCCAGGGCCGCTCCGTCGTCTACGCCCTCCACGACGACCACGTCGCCGAACTCCTCGACCAGGCCCTCTACCACGTCGAGCACCTGCGCCTGGGCATCACCGGCACCGCGGCCGGGGCGGCCTCACCGGCCACCGCCCCCTGAACGACCGCCCCGCCGCGGCCGGGCGCCGCGCGGAATCAGGAGTTCCGGGTGTGGTGGTCCACCAGGCGGGTGAGCAGCCGCACGAACCGGTCGCGTTCGGCCGGGCTCAGCGGTGCGAGCAGCTCGTCGTGGAGGTCGTCCAGGACCTTGTCGAGGCGGCGCAGGTGGCGGCGGCCCCGGGCGGAGATCGTGATGACGTTGCGGCGCCGGTCGTCGGGGTCCGGCGCCCGCTCGACGAGACCGCGCTCGACCAGTTCGTTGAGCACGCCGACCATGTCGCTGCGGTAGATGCCGGAGCGGCTGCTCAGCTCCGCCTGGCTGCCCGGCCCGTACTCCTGCAGCGAGGCGAGCACGGCGTAGTGCCACTTGCGGGCGTCGGCCCGGGCCAGCCCCTCGGCGATCAGCCGGTCCGACCGCACGGCCAGCTGCGACAGCAGCCGGCTCGCCCGCCGCCGCAGCCTGTCGGGCGTCCTGAGCGCGCCGTCCTCGGGCACGTCCGCGGTCTCGGCTCCGGTCATGGCACTCATCCTGTCCATTGCGTTAGTCCGACTAACGGTATACGTTCACCGACGCCCAGAACGTTAGCGCGACTAACGCTCATCGAGTGAGCCCCGAGGAAGGAAGCCCATGCCCACCAGAACGGTGCGGATCCCCACCGCGGACGGCCGGGCCGACGCCTTCGCCGCCTTCCCCGGCCACGGCGAGCGGCACCCGGGGGTGCTGATGTACGCGGACGGCTTCGGCATCCGGCCCGTGCTGCGGGAGATGGCCCGCGAACTGGCCGGGCACGGGTACTACGTGCTCGTCCCCAACCTCTTCTACCGGCACGGCCCGGCGCCGGTGATCGAACTCCCCGGACACATCGGGGAAGAGGCCCGGCCCGCGGTCATGGCCAGGCTGATGCCCCTGATCGAGGCGCACACCGCCGAACGCGCCCTGCGCGACGCCGACGCCTACCTCCGGTTCCTCACCACCCGGCCCGAGGTCGCCCCCGGGCCGGTCGCGGTGACCGGCTACTGCATAGGCGGTCTCCTGGCGATGCGCACCGCGGCGGCCCACCCCGGCCGGGTGGCCGCCGTCGCCGCGTTCCACGGCCCCGTGGGCGCCGGCGGGCCCGACGGCCTGCGCCGCCTCCTCTCCGGGCTCACCGCCGAAGTCCACCTCGGCCACGCCGAGACCGACATGACGCCCGAGGCCCTCGGCGAGCTCAACCGGGCCCTGGACGCCGCGGGTGTCGACCACACCTCCGAGATCTACCCCGGCACCGTCCACGGCTTCACCATGTCCGACACCGACGCCTTCGACCCCGCCGGGCTGCGGCGCCACTGGGACCGCCTGCTGCCCCTCCTCGCCCGCACCCTGACCGGCGGCTGAGGACCCGGCCCGGCCACCGGGTGTGCGACCGGTCTCGTGCGGCAGCGCTCGGCGAGCCGGCGCCGCCCCTCGACGCCGGGAGGCGCGTTCCCGTGCGTCATGCGGTTGCGTCATGCGGTTGTGTCATGCGATGGGCCCGGGGCGGAGGCCCGCTCGGCGGTGTCCCGCCGGGCGATGGCCTCGGCCACCTGCTCGATGGCGGCGCGCAGAAGGGCGCCGTAGGCGTTCCGGGGGAGATCCGGGGCGTGCTTTCCGGCCGCGTCGATGTGCTCGGTGGCGGCCTCGAAGGATCCGAGCCGGCGGTGGTCGTCGGCGAGGTTGAGGTGCAGGGACGGGTAGAAGCCGGCGATGCGGAGGCCGGCGTGATGCTCCTGGACGCGCTGCTCGGTCAGGGCGTCGGCGGCGTCCAGGGCCCGGACGTCCCAGGTCAGAGCCTGGGCGGGGTGGTCGTGGAGGTCCGCCAGGTGATGGGCGAGGGTGCAGCGGTGCAGCGGGTCGCCGGTGACGCCGATCGCGGACCACAGGTCCAGGAGCTTCCGGCGGGCGGAAGCGACGTCGCCGGCTCGGCCTTCGGCGACGGCTCGGCCGATGGCTTCCATGGTCGGGTCGGGGCCGGTGGGAGTGGAGGTCATGGCGGGCTCCTCGTCGTTCTCGATCAGGGTTCTCGCTCAGGCGGGGTGGTCGGGCTTGACGGGCATGGCCAAGGAGGTCAGATCGCCGCGGTCGGCGGAGCGGATGGTGACGGGCCGGTCGGGTCCGCGCAGGTCGAGCATCAGGTCGGGGCCGATGGCGGTGCTGACGGCCGGGTAGAGCGTGGTCAGCTCGAAGGAGATCCGCAGGTCCTGACCCGTCACGGTGGCCGGGAGCGGGAAACCGGGGTGCTCGTCACCGGCCGTCAGGACGTTCAGGCCGTGACGGGTCGCCCACAGGGCGATCCGCTCTCCCGGGTGTTCCTCCAGAGCTCGCAGGAGCAGGTCCTTCGGGACCGTCACCCGGGTGGTGATCTCGGGCAGCGATGCGAGCATCAGCCGGTGGTCGGGGAACTCCTCCGGCAGCAGCCGGCAGTGCCGGTCCTCCCGGTCCGCCATGCGCAGCCGGATCCCGTGCGGCGTCGCTTCGATCCGCACCAGCGCGCTGCGTCGGATCTCGGCGGCCGCGGCCCGCAGCTCGTCGCCGTCGACCGTGGCGGCCCATGCCGTGGTCGCCGGTTCGGCAGGCACCACGGTTCGTGTCGAGAGCCGGTAGCGGTCCGTCGCGGTCAGCGTGACCGCCTCAGGGGTCGCCTCCACGCGCAGTCCACCGAGTACCGGGATCCCCGGATCGCGTGCGGTCGCGGTCAGGACCTGCTCGATCGCGTCCGCCAGCACGGGCCCCTTCAGCGCGGCGATCGGCAGGTGGGGCACGTCGGCGAGCGACGACTTGATCAGAACGGCCTTCCGCCGCACCGCTGCCGCGTCCCTGAGGACCTTCGCGGCGTGCTCGTCGATCAGGCGGGACGCCTCGTCGGGTTCGGCGTCGAGGACCGCCTCGACAGTGGTGAGGGGCATGGCGATCTCACGGAGCCGGCGCAGCGCGGTTGCCCGTGGCACCTGGTCGGCGCTGTAGTGGCGGTAGCCCGTGACCGGATCGACCTCGGCGGGAGGAAGCAGCCCGGAGTCGGCGTAGAAGCGCAAGGCGCTCGGGGTCAGGCCGGTGCGGCGGGCGAAGACCCCGATCGGCATCAGTTCGGAATGCGGCACCCCGCCATCGTCGGGCTTCAACCAACTCGAAGGTCAACACCGGCCGGGGCCGGCCGCGCCGTCTCAGCCCCCGGAGCGGGGTTCCCGTCCCGCTCCCGGACCGGGCGGGACGGCGTCGGGGGTGGGGTGGCAGGCCAGCACCCGGTCGATTCCGGTGAGGGACAGCAGGCGTCGCACCGGCCCGCTGGGAGCGATCAGGGCCAGGCGCCCGCCGGCCGCCCGGGCGGTCCGGTGGGCGAGGAGGAGACGGGTGACGCCGGTGGAATCGATGAAGGACACGCCGGACAGGTCCAGCAGGACCGCGGCGGCGCCCGCCTCCAGAGCCGATCGGACCTCTCCGGTGACGAGATCGGCGCTGTGGTGGTCGAGTTCGCCCACCAGGACCAGCAGGAGACGGCCGCCGCTCAGGGGGCGGACCTCCACGCTCAGCGTCTCGGGCGGCTCGGGCCGCTCGTGCGTCTCGGGCGGGGGGTGCGGGGCGTCCCGGTCGTCGTGCATGGCCCCTCCTCGTCGGGTTCCGCTGTCGTCTGCCCGGCCGGGCACCGTCAGGGGGTCAGTTCCTGCTGGTGGCCGCCGCGCCATTCGGCGAGCAGGACGGTGGCGTCGTCGTCCAGCCGATCGGCGTGGTGCTCCAGGACGGCGTGGACCAGGCGGCGCAGCGTCTCGTGCAGGGTGAGGCGGCCGGAGTGGTGGCGCAGGACGAATTCGACGAAACGGTCCAGGCCGAACTCCCGGCCCTCCGTGTCGCGGGCCTCGGTGATGCCGTCGGTGTACAGCACGATCCGGTCGCCGGGCTGGAGCTGCTCGTGGCACACGGTGATCGGCAGGCCCAGATCCGTGCCCATCGGACCGGCCGGGGGACACTGCAGCTGCTGCCACCACCTGCCGGTGCGGACGAGCACCGGCAGGTGGTGGCCGCGGTTGACCCAGCTCAGCCGCCCGGTGTCCAGGTCCAGATCGGCGATGATCCCGGTGGCGTAGCGGCTGGTGCCGAACTGCCCCACCAGGGCCTCCTCCACCTTCCGGCTGGTGCCGGCCAGGTCGGCGCCCTGACGGCGGGCGTTGCGGCAGGCGGCCACCGCCACGTTGGCGGTGAGCCCGGCGGTGGCGTCGTGGCCCATGGCGTCGAAGATCCCCAGGTGAAGGGTGGTGTCGGCCACGGCGTAGTCGAAGGCGTCGCCGCCGATCTCGTAGGCCGGCTCCGAGACCGCGCCGATGGTGACGTCGTGCCCGGCGAAGGCCGGCGGCGGAGTGAGGTTCCACTGCATCTCGGCGGCCACGTTCATCGGCGCGGTGCGGACCAGGCGGGCGTAGGAGTCGCTGAAGGACCGCTTGCTCAGCAGCAGCAGCGCCATCACCGAGGACAGGGCCCGCAGCGCGTAGCGGGTCTCCTCGTCGTCGCCGGGGGTGTCCGCGCGCACCACGCCCAGGCGCTCCACGCCGTCGGTGATCGGCGCCCACCACCGCCGCAGCCCCTCGGCGGTCCGGTTCGGTTCGGCGACCAGGTCCACCCGCTGGTAGGCCAGGCCCGGCAGCGTGCCGTCGATGCGCAGCTCCAGCCCTCCCCGGCCCGCGTCCGGTCCGTGGCCGGTGACCTCCCGCAGCACGGTCTCCTGCAGGTCCACCAGGAAGAAGACGACGTGGCGCAGGCCCGCGGCGGAGACGTGCCCGGCCACCATCTCCGGCAGCTCCTCCAGCGTCGCGACATGGCTGGCCAGCACCAGCTCGACGAAGGGCTGCGACACCCGCGCGGTGTCGGCCATGGTGGAGCCTCCTTACGGGACGGGCCGGTCCCGGCGGCCGCGCGGCGCGGCGGGGAGCGCCCGGTCCTCCCCGGCGCCGGGACGGGAGGAACGGGGGCTCTCCGGCTGCCGGTTCCCGGCCCGGGGGACCGGCGTCAGGAGTCCTTGAGAGGGTCGTGGCCCCAGTTCATCAGGGAGTGGCGCCAGGCGGTGTCGGTGGTGTCGCCGGAGGGCCGCTGGGCCAGGTGGCGTTTGATGTAGCCGGTGACCTTGCGCATGTGGGCGACGTCGTCGTCGCTCAGGTCGGACTTCGCGGTTCGCAGCAGGTCGACGATGCGGCGGCCGGAGGCGTGGCCGGTGCTCTCCTCGCCGCCCTCGTGCTGTCCGGCGGCCCGGGACTCCTCGCTCTCCAGCCAGTCCTGGAGCTGTTTGGGGGTGAGGTTGACCAGTTTCCCGAACTCGGCGACGGTCTCGTCGCGGTCGTGCTCAGTCATCCTCGGCATCCTTCGCGTTCCTCCTGCGCAGGGCGTCGGGGCGGTGGACCGCTTCGCCGCCGGACTTCTCGCTGCGCACCCGGTACTGCGGATCGTCGGGGGAGGCGTCCACCGTGCGGCCCCCGGCCTCGGTACGGGAGGTGATCTCCTCCTCGACCCGGCCGGTGGCCTCGCCGCCGTGGCTCTTCCAGGAGACCTCGTCGCCCTTGCGCGGCCTCTCGCTCTTCTTCGTCATCGGTCCTCCCGCGGGGGTGGGACGGGGACTGTCCACCGTCCCGGCGCAGACTTGCGGGGTTTCACGCTTTCCGGGTTCCATGCCGCGCACCTGCTCCCACCGGAGGGAACCGGGGCCCGGAGCGGCGGGGCGGCGGCCCGCCCTGCGTCCGCCGGGTGGTTCTCCCCGCCGGCGGCATCGGCCGCGGACGAACGGGTACACGTCCGCCGCCGACCGACCGTTCGACCCCGGGGGAGGCCGCCGGTGAGCGACCGCATCGCGGACGTCTGGGGAACCCGCACGCCGCACGCGAAGGACACGCCCTGGCCGGTGCGGGTGGACACCCATCTGGACGCGCCGCTGACCGAGGAGGACGTGGACCGGTGGGTGCAGTCCGCGTGCGTGCTGTGCAGCAACGGCTGCGGCTGCGACATCGCGGTCAGGGACGGCCGCATGGTCGGCGTCCGCGGCCGCGCGGCGGACACGGTCAACCACGGACGTCTGGGACCCAAGGGGCTGTACGGCTCGTGGCAGTGGAGCCGCACCGACCGCCTCACCCGCCCCCTGGTCCGCGACGGGAGCGGAGAACTGGTCGAGAGCGACTGGGACACCGCCATGGGCCGCATCGTCGAACGGTCCAAGGAACTGCTGGCGAGTGACGCGGGAGCGCTCAGCCACGGCTTCTACACCTCCGGCCAGCTCTTCCTGGAGGAGTACTACACCCTGGCGGTGATCGGGAAGGCGGGCCTGGGCACCCCGCACATGGACGGCAACACCCGGCTGTGCACGGCGACCGCGGCGGCGGCGCTGAAGGAGAACTTCGGCTCGGACGGCCAGCCCGGCTCCTACGGCGACATCGAGGCCACCGACGCCGTCTTCCTGTTCGGGCACAACATGGCCGAGACCCAGACGGTGCTGTGGGCGCGCGTCCTGGACCGGATCCACGGCTCCGACCCGCCGAGGATCGTGTGCGTCGACCCGCGCACCACCAAGGTCGCCGAGGCCGCCGAGGAGACCGGCGGGGTGCACCTGGCGCCGCTGCCGGGCACCAATCTGGCGCTGATGAACGCCCTGACGCGCGAGATCGTCCGCCGCGGCTGGACCGACGAGGACTACATCGCCCGCCACACCCTGGGCTTCGACGAGCTGAAGGCCGTCGTCGAGCCCTACACCCCCGAGCACGCCGCGCGGATCTGCCGGGTCCCGGCCGACGACATCCGCCGCGCCGCGGAGATCTTCGGCACCTCCGAGCGGGTGCTGTCCACCGTCCTCCAGGGGTTCTACCAGTCCCACCAGGCCACCGCCGCCTCGTGCGCGGTGAACAACCTCCACCTGCTGCGGGGCCTGCTGGGGCGGCCCGGGTGCGGGATCCTGCAGATGAACGGCCAGCCCACCGCCCAGAACACCCGCGAGTGCGGCGCCGACGGCGACCTCCCGGGCTTCCGCAACTGGGACAACCCCGCCCACATCCGGCAACTGGCCGGCCTGTGGAACGTGGACCCGCTGGTCATCCCCCACTGGGCGCCGCCGACCCACGCCATGCAGATCTGGCGGTACTGCGAGCAGGGCTCCGTCAAGCTGCTGTGGATCTCCGGGACCAACCCGGCCGTCTCCCTGCCGGAACTGCCCCGCATCCGGGACATCCTCGGCCGGGACTCCCTGTTCACCGTCGTGCAGGACGGCTTCCTCACCGAGACCGCCCGCTTGGCCGACGTGGTGCTGCCCGCCGCGCTGTGGGGCGAGAAGCAGGGCACGTTCACCAACGTCGACCGCACCGTGCACCTGTCGGAGAAGGCGGTCGAACCGCCCGGCCAGGCCCGCAGCGACCTGGACGTCTGGCTGGACTACGCCCGGCGGATGGACTTCCGCGACCGGGACGGCGCCCCACTGGTCAAGTGGTCCGACCCGCAAGGGGCGTTCGAGGCGTGGAAGGAGTGCACCCGCGGCCGGCCGGTGGACTACACCGGCCTGTCCTACGACAAACTCCGCGGCGGCAGCGGCATCCCCTGGCCGGTCGACGAGGCGGCGCCGCACGGCACCGACCGCCTGTACGCGGACGCCGAGTTCCCCACCCACGCCGACGTCTGCGAGACCTACGGACACGACCTGCTCACCGGAGGCGCGATCGGCGAGGAGGCCTACCGCGCCAAACGCCCCGACGGACGGGCGTTCCTGAAGGCCGCCCCCTACGTGCCGCCGCCGGAGACCCCGAGCGAGGACCATCCGTTCGCCTTCACCACCGGCCGCACCGTCTACCACCTCCACACCCGCACCAAGACCGGACGGGCCCGGCAGTTGCGCCGCGCCGCGCCGCGGGTGTGGGTGGAGCTGTCCGCCGGCGACGCGACACGGCTCGGGGCGGCCGAGGGAGACCTGGTGCGCCTGGAGTCCCCCCGGGGCGTCATGGAGGCCCCGGTGCGGATCGGCCGGGGCCGCGACGGAGTGGTGTTCGCCCCCTTCCACTACGGCTACTGGGACCGGCCCGGCACCGGCGGCGCCGCACCGGACGGGCACCCGAGCGCCGCGAACGAGCTGACGCTCACCGAGTGGGACCCGGTCTCCAAGCAGCCGCTGTTCAAGGTGGGCGCGGTCCGGGTCACGAGGATCGCCGACGCCGCCGGCCCGTCCCCGGCCCCCACCACCACGGCCTCCGCGCCGGCCGACCCGGCCGGGATCCCCGCGACCGCCGGCAGCCCGGACGCCGGCGTGACCGAGCAGGTGGGCGCCGCCCCGCCGCCGAAGCCCCCGCGGCAGCCGGAGGACTCGCCGGAGCAGCCCGGTTCCGGGGGAAGCACCGCGTCGGCCGCCGGCCGGGGAGGCCCGGAAGGCGCGGAGGGCCCGGAGGGCCCGGGGGGCACGGAAGGCACGGAAGGCACGGAGGGCACGGAGGGACGACCATGAACCTCGCCGTCTACGTCGGCCTGCAGCACGCCGCCTCCCGGACGCTGGCCGACTCCTTCCGCCAGGTCGCCGAGGGCCATGCCGCCGAACCGGACGTGCACCACCTCTGCCGCACCCTGGCGGACCTCAGCGACACCCACGTCGACAGGCTCGCCCCCATCGCCGACCGCTACGGCGAGCAGCGGGTGGACGAGCCCGAACGGCTGCACGCCCAAGGACTGGCCCAGCCCCGCTCCGGCGGCGTCGGGCTGCTGCGCGACCTGCAGGACCTGTACACCCTGGCGTCCTTCACCGACATCACCTGGACCGTCCTGGGACAGGCGGCCCAGGCGACGCGCGACCGCGAACTGCTGGACGTGGTGCGGGCCTGCCACACCGACACCCAGCGGCAGCTGCTGTGGCTGAACACCCGCGTCAAGCAGGCCGCCCCCCAGGCGCTCGTCGCCTCCGGAGCCGCCACGTGAGCCAGGAGCCGGGCGGACTGCCGGAGAGGGCCGCACAGCGCGCCGGCCGGGACCGTCCCCGCGGACGTCGGGGCCGTCCGCTCCCGCGGGCCGGCCGTCCCCCGCTCGCACCCGTCCGCACCGTGTTGCGCACCGAGGCCCCGATGTCCGCGCGGACCCGCCGGCACGGGAAGCCCGGGAGCGCCGCGATTCCGGCAGGTCCGGTGAGCACCCGCCGCACCGGGGCCCTGCCCGGCCGTCCGTTTCCGGCCGCCCGGCAGCCGCAGGCGTCGCGAGGAGAGCGGGCCCGTCGTCCGCCGGGGCGCGAGGTGGCGCCGGATCAGCCTCTCTGGCCGGATCAGCCTCTCTGGAAGAATTCCACCTCCGCCAGGGCCAGGTGACGGCCCTCGGCCAGACCGACGGCCGACCGCAGGACCAGACGCACCGACTTCACGTCGCTGATCCCGGTGGGGAACGTCTGCGGCCCCGGTGTGTCGCCGAGGACGAGCTCCTCGTGGTGCTTCGTGCCGTCCTGCCTCGTCACCTCCAGGTCCAGACGGAGGGCGCGTGCCTGGCGGGCGTAGTGCTCGGGGGACTTGGACGCGCCGTTGACGATGATCAGGTCGACCAGCCGGAACGGCTCGCGGAAGGTGTAGGTCACCGAGGCGCCCGGTGCAGGCGCGCCCCAGTAGCGGTTGCTCAGCCCGTCCGTGGTGTTCGTCGCCGGGTGCCGGGGGAGCTCGGCGCTCGCCTCGATGCCCACCGGGGTCACGGGCCTCGGCTTGCTCATCTTGTCCCGGGCGTCCTCGAACACCGCGCGTCCGGCCGGCAGCAGCATGAGGCCGCCCGCGCCCAGAGCCACCAGCACGGACAGGATCACCAGGAACCGCACCACCCGGCCCGAGCCCGCCCGCACCCGGCGGCGGAACGGCCACACGGTCCGCCACCACGGCAGCGGGTCGCGCCGGGCGGCGGGGCTCAGCGCGGTCGCGCAGCGCCGGCAGAACCGGCGGTGCGGCGGGTTGGGGGTGCCGCAGGAGGGGCAGGGCGCTCCCGCCACGTCGTCCGGCACCGCCGCGGACCGTACGGCGGGGCGCGGGGCCACCGGCTTCGCGGGGCGCACGGGCAGCACGGGAGGGGCCGGTGCCTCGGGGGCGGGGCCGGCCGGAGGCCGGGGACCCGGTGTGCCCCGGCCGGCCCGAGGACGCGGTGCGGTGGGGGGTGATGCCGCGGCCCGGTCCCGCGGTGGCCGCGGCCCCGCTCCTGACGCGGCGGGTCCGGAGGGCCGCGGTGCCGTGGCGGGGTCGCCCTCGTCGCCGGAGGGGGCCTCCCCGGCGCCGGCGGTCGGGCGGTGCGCGGGGGCGGGAGGCCCGGTACGGGCATCGCCGCGTCCGGCCTGCGGGGGAGGGCTCGGGCTCTCCTCCCGGCCGGGCCCGACGCCGGCCGGCCGGGCGTGCGGCGACGAGGCGCGGGGAGGCGCGGCGGACGGGGACTCGTCCGCCGGCGGTGCGGGCGCCGGGGCGGGGGCCGGCGGGACCGGAGGCTCCGAGCGCGTGCTCGGGGCTTCCGGGGTGTGCGACCAGCCCAGGTACGTGCCGCAGTTGCCGCAGAAGTCGTCACCCGGGTCGTTGGACGCCCCGCACGCGGGGCACGCACGCACGGCGTCACCTCCCTTCGTCGGTGGGCGGGCCGGGCAGGACCTCCACCCGGCAGACGGTGTGCACCGGGCACATGGCCCTGACGATCTCGCGGACCCGGTCCGGGTCCACCCGCGTCGCGCGGCCCGGCCACACCCGGACCAGGGTCTCGGGGGGCGGGTCCGGCGGGAGGTCGGCGCCGGCGGTGCGCGACCACGCCGCGCCGCCGTCGCCGGTCACCTCGGCATGCACGCCGAGCATGAGCCGCAGGCCCTCGACCAGGCCGCGCCTGGTGCCGCGCCAACGGTGCAACTCCACCGCGCGGGCGACCGCCTCGCGGCGCGACTCCAGGGGCCACTGCGGGTCGTCGGCGGCGCCCACCCACGACGCCAGCCAGGCCAGGAAGTCGGGCGGGGCCAGGCGGGGGTCGAAGTAGGCGGGCAGGTTGTCGAGGGTCGCGAAGACCGGAGCGAGGACGGTGTCGAGACCGCCGGTGAACCGCTGCGCGAAGTCGTCCTCGGCGTACAGGGCGGGCAGTTGCCCGCCGATCGGGTGCCTGCTCGGCAGGCCGGGTACGGCGGCGCGGCTCATTCCCGTGCCTCCGGTCCGGCGGCCGTGACGACCACCTGATGCTGGTAGGAGAAGACCAGCGCGCCCGCGGCCACGTCGATGCGGTCCGCCGGCGCGCCGCGCCGCCCGGTGACCGGGTCGGCGGGGAACAGCCGGATGTCCTCCACCAGCGCATCGCCGGCGGCGCGCTGGAGCACGCCGAAGACCTCCCCGTACTGCACCGGCCGCCCGAACGGCCACCCCGTGCCGCCGGGGCCGCCGTGCAGCGGGTCGAGGTACCCGAACAGCGCGTCGAGCGCCGCGTCGCGCACCCGGTCGGCGTCGCCCGCCGCCGAGAGCCGGGCCACCACGGTGACGCCCTGGTAGAACGGCGGCTCCACCACCAGGCGGGTGCCTATCAGGCGGCGCTCGTCCAGGCACGCGGTGATCGCCCGCAGCACCTGGTCGGAGGGGATCAGCTGCTCGAAGCGGAGCCGGTCGCCCTCGTCGGGCACCGCGTCCGGCACCACCAGGACCCGTACCGCGCCCGGGCCGTCGCCGGCGGGCAGGCAGCGGACCCGGCGCACCGAGGGGGCCGCCTGGCGGCCGAGGAACTCGTAGTCCTCGGCGGTCACCGCGCGCTCCTGCACCCGCAGCGCGTTCGGCGCCCGCAGCTTGGCGTCGGCGAGGGTCTCACCGGCGACTCCGCCGCGCGCAGCCTCCCGGTTGGTCACCCGCGCGACGTACGGGACGGAGCTGCGCAGTACGGAGATCGCGCCGCGGGCGACGTTGCCCGCCGGGCCGCCGCCGGTGCGGTAGCGGGCCACCCGCACCTGGGCGCCCTTGGGCGGTACGGCGCCGCACTGCCGCAGCGTGCCGTCCGGTTCGCGCAGCACGGGCGGGAAGGCGAACTCGCCGGTGGTGGCGTCCACGCGGACGTGCCGGTCGGCGGGTCCGGAGCGGCCGAAGTGCTCCACCACCTCCCAGCGCCGCCACCCGTCGGCCGAGGACACCTCCACCACGGGGGGCCCGCCGTCGAGGAGGACCGGTGGGCGGCCGACCCGGAAGGTCTGCCCCGCGACGCCCTCCGAGGCGCCGAGCGGCACGTCGGTCACGGTCTCGGCGTGCTCGACGGACATGGTGCCGCCCACGGTGAACACCGCCGCCTCGCGGACCGTCGGGGACTCCGAGTAGAACGGCTGGCCCGGTTCCGCCTCGGTGACGCGGCAGCGCAGCCAGCCGGCCCGCGTCCCGCCGATCACCGACGCCGTGTGCCCGGCCGGTACGTACACGATGACCTCGCCGGGCCGGTTCAGCCCGCCGGTGGTGTCCTCGCCGGTCTCGCACACCTGCCAGCCGCCGCCGTCCCAGGCCTCCCACACGAGCGGGGGCTGGCGCGGGTCCACGCCGACTCCCTCCACCCGGCTGTCCAGGCGCACCGCGACGATGCAGCGCGGCACCGCCGCCGGCAGGCCGAACAGCAGCGCGTCGCCGGGCCGGGGTGCCGGCTGGAAGCAGGGGATGTCGCGGCCCTCGGCGAGCGTCCCGGTCCGGTCGGTCTGTTCGCCGGTCCGGGGCGCGGTCACCAGCCGCGCCAACTCGCTGGGAACGATGCGCAGTTCGTCCGTGGTCGTGAACACCACGGCCTCGTCCGTCTCGCCGCCCGCGGTGGTCACCTCCGTGCCCGCGGGCAGCGCCACCGTGTCGGGCTGCGGCGCCGACAGCCAGAAGTCGACATCGGCCACGGCCGCGGTCGGCGGGAACAGTCGGATGCCCAGCAGGTCGAGGAAGGCGGTGTAGTGCTTGTCCGGGACCCGGTTCAGCCGGTACAGCAGCTGGTCCACGAGGTAGGCGAACGTCTCGATCAGGGTGACGCCCGGGTCGGAGACGTTGTGGTCGGTCCACTCCGGGGCACGCTGCTGCACGTACCGCTTGGCCTCGTCGACGAGTTGCTGGAACCGCCGGTCGTCCAGGTTGGGGGAGGGCAGGGCCATCAGCCGGCACCCCTCTCCCCGGTCTCCCCGGTCTCCCCGGCCCCCTCGTCGAAGGGGATCGTGTAGAAGGGGAAGACGAGGTTGCGCCGGTCGTTGGTGGAGCGCACGGTGTAGTGCACGTCGATGTAGAGGGTGCCGGCCTCGACGGCGTCGAAGGCGACCACCACGTCGTCCACCGCGACGCGCGGCTCCCACCGCTGGAGGGCCTCGCGCACCTGCTGCGCGACGCGGCCGGCGGTGGCGCCGTCGCCGGGGGCGAAGACGTAGTCGTGGATGCCGCAGCCGAACTCGGGACGCATGGGGCGCTCGCCGGGCGCGGTGCCGAGCACCAGGTGGATCGCCTCCTCGATCTCCCGGTCCTTCTCGACCATGCCGATTCCGCCGGTCGGCCCGACCCGCAGCGGGAACGCCCAGCCGCGGCCGATGAACCGCTCGCTCATCACACGCCCCCGATCAGGACGTTGGGGGCGCCGGTCAGGACGGTCGCGCCGCACGCGCTCTGGTCGAATGCCCGCGCGGCCGGCAGGCCGCCGATGAGCACCGTGCCCGCGGTGACCGCCGCCGGGCCGGGCTTGATCACGTTGGCCGGTCCCAGGGCCGCGTGCTGGGGGATCGGGCAGAAGGTCCGGCTGCCCACGACGGCGGCGGGGTGGCCGCCGATCAGCACGCGCGCCACCGACGCGGCGGCGCCGGGCGGCGCGGTGGTGATCCGGCCGCCGTGGCTGGTGGGGTCGCCGGTACGGGCTGCGGCTGGCATGCGGTGCTCCTCGCGGAAGGTCCTGGGCCCGGGGGTTCGGGTCGCGTTCTCGGTGGGTGGGGAGGGCGGACGAGGACGGGCACGGTCCGGGCCCTCAGTTGATCTGGACGAGCCGGGCCTTGAGGACGCCCAGCAGGCCGCCGTCGACGGTGACGTCCGACTGGCCGGTGACGTTCACCGAACGGCCGCCGATCCGGACGCCGGCCGTGCCGTCGATGTCCACCTGCCGGCCCCGCACGCTCACGGTGCCCTCTCCCGCGTCCAGCGTGATGCCGTCCTTGTCGAGCGAGACGGAGGCGAGAGGGCGGCCGCGCCCGGCGTACACCGCCAGCTCGATCCGGTTCCGCCGGTCGTCGAGGAACACCTGGAGGCGCTCGTCACCGGTCGTGAGCCGCACCCCGGACGGGCCCGGAGCCCTCGCGTCCAGCAGCTCCACCCGGTGCCCCGAACGCGACACGACGGAGCGGCGGTTGACCTTCCCGGTGGTGCCGTCGACCAGCGGCACGTCGTGGGGCGACGGTTTGTCCACGCCGTTGTAGAGCCCGCCGATGACGTACGGGCTGTCCAGCAGGCCCTGCTCGAAGCCGACCAGGACCTCGTCGTTGACCTCCGGGCTGACCACGCCTCCGCCGCCCCTGCCGCCCCACTGCACGGTGCGCACCCAGTCGGTGACGTAGGTGTCGTCCAGCCAGGGGAACTTCAGCCTCACGGCGCCGCTCTGGGCGCCGCCCGGCTCGCGTACGTCCGTCACGACGCCGATCGCCAGTCCCGGCATGCGCGGGCCGCGGGACGGCGCGTTGGCGCCGGTCACCAGACCCGTCAGGGAACGGTCCGGGCTGGCGCTCACCCACACCGTCGTCCGGTACCCGCCGTGCGGCTCCAGGACGTGCCGCACCGCCGTCGCGGTGTACTTGCCCGAGAACGCCTGCCCGGCGTTGCCGAGCGCCACCGGCCTGCCCGCCCGCAGCCGGGGGTTGCCCTCGGCCACCGCCTCCAGCTCGGCGAAGCCCGCGCCGACCTGGGCGGCCACGGCGTCCGCGACCGCCGCCGTCTCGGCCTGGGTGCGGTACGGGGTGTCGGTGACGGTCAGCTTGGCGGACCTGCCGAAGCGGGCGGCGGACGCCGGGCTCAGGCCCGGCACCGCCGTGTCGCTGTCCACCGACGGCTGCCGGGCCACCAGCGGCCGTTTCGTGGTGGCGTCCCAGCCGCGCACCTCCACCTGCTGCGCGCCGTCCGCGGCCGACAGCGAGGCCCGCAGCGCCAGCAGGTTCCGCCCGTACTCCAGCACCATCGGGTCGCGTGCGGCCGAGGTGGACGGCGAAGGCGCGCCGGACGCCTTCCGCGGCCGGGTGAACTGGAGCAGCCCCTGGTCGTCGACACGCACCTGCGCGCCGCTCTCTGCCGCCAGGAACTGCAGGAACTCCCAGTCGGAGACGTTCGCCTGCGAAAGCTGCCGGTAGGTGACCGGCGCGGCCTGCACGGTTCCGCAGGCCAAACCGGCGCCGGCGGCCACCTTGCGGACGATCGCCGCCGCCGTCATGTTCCGGTACGCCACCACCTTCCGGCCCCGCTGGAGGCGGTGCGCCCTGGAGTAGGCGCGCACCACCGTGAACGAGCCCGTGCGGTCGCGGTCCGCCTCCAGGGCCGTCACCTCGCCGTCGAACAGCCGTTCGCGGGCCCGCCCGGACACGGTCACCACCGACACCCGCAGCGGGGTGCCGATGGTGATACCGGTCGCCTGCAGGAACTCGTGGTCGGGGTCGCGGAAGGTGAGCTGCGCCGCATCCGGCAGGCCCACGTTCTCGTCCACCACGCAGCTCACCAGCTGGGCGGCCCAGATCCGCGGAAGCGCCGCGGGCGCCTCCACGACGGGGTCCGCCGCGAACGACCTGCCGCCCCGCTCCCCTGCTCCGCTCACCGCTCCTCCTCGCCCCCCGCGTCCCGCAGCCCCGGCACCACCAGCTCGGTGCCGGGCACGAGCGCCATCGGGTCGTCGATTCCGTTCGCCTCCGCGATGACCCGCCAGGCGGTCGCGTCGCCGTACTCGCGCCAGGCCAGCAGGGCCAGGCTGTCGCCCGCCACCACGGTGTGCGTGCTGCGGGCGGTGCGCGCGCCGGACGTCGGGTTCTGGCCCGGCGGGTCGACGCTCGCCTCCTCGATCGACAGCGCGCAGGTGGCCCGCAGCGGCCTGCCGTCCACGTCGAACAGCGTGTACGTCACCGACAGGCTCGACATCACCCCGTCGAACGAGGTCGTCCGCGCGGTGCCCCACTCGAACCGCACCCACGGGCTGGCCGGCTTCTCACGGCCCAGGCTGGCCGGGGTCGGTACGCACGCCTTCATCAGCTTCTCCACCGCCTGCTCCACGGAGTCGTCGTGGGTGGCGGTGGCGTCCAGGAACACCTCCAGGCTCAGCGTGCGCGGGCCGCTGCCGACGAACTCGGGCAGCGCCGACTGCTCCGCCATCCGGGACGGCGAGCGCCGCCACTCGGTGGTCTTGCGCAACTCCAGGGTCGCGGGGTTGAACTGGAGGTCGAGCCGGGCGATCGTCCCGCCGGGCTTCGAACCGACGGTCGCCGGGGGCTCCTTCAGGGTCAGCTGGGCCCTGGCCCGACCGGTGCGGACCGCTGAGGACATGCCGGACCCTCCTTTCCGGGAGCGAGTACGTCAGGGGCGGGCGGTCGACGGGACCGCGTCAGGAGGGGCGCAGCCCCTCGTGGGCGATCACCAGGGTCTCCGTCGCGGCCTGGGAGACGGCCGGGTCGAAGGACGGCCCCTCCCAGCGCACCGGGACGATCCCGAACACCTGCCAGCCGATGATCGGGTCCAGGTTCGGCTTCAGCGCCACGATCTCGCCGTCCTTGGGCTCCACCCGCCGCAGCGTCTCGTCGAGCCAGCGGGCGATCTTCGCCGTGTCGGCGGTGACCGGCCGGGTGAGCGTGATGTTCGTCCAGGTCACACGGCCCGGCAGGTGCCAGGTGAAGCCGTTGTTGCCGCCCTCGGCGTAGCTTTCCAACTCGACCTCGGCGCCCATGCCGGAGCAGGTGTGGAAGGCGCCCAGGTCGCTGCCGCCGATCGTGAGCCGGAAGAACACGCTCGTCGCGAAGATGCTGTTCGTCATCCGTCCGTCATCCGTTCCATGCTCTCGTCCATGCCCTCAGCGGCGTCCGTCGTAGGGACGGCCCGTGCGGTCCCGGCCGCGCCGCAGCTCGGTGCGGAGCAGCCGGGCCATCGGGTCCAGCAGGCGGCGCGCCAGGTCGTCCAGGTCGACGCCGGGGGCGGCACCGGGTCCGGCGCCGGCGTCCTGCGGTGCCCCGGCGCGCCGGCCCGCGCCGCCGGGGGCGGACGGCGCGGAGGCCGGCCGGGACCGGGCGCGCGCCGGCACCGCCTCGACCGGCACGCCCGCGGTGACGGCGGCGCCGAGGCCGGCGGCGTCGCGCTGGACCGGGGGTGCGGCCCGGCCGGAACCGCGGCCCGCCGCCGGTCCGGGCCCCGGGCCGGAGGGCCTGGGCCGGACCACGGGGGCGGTCCCCGCCGGTGCCGGGGTGGTGGCCGGCGGGCGGACCGGGGGAGTCGGCGCCTGCGGGGCGGTCACCTGCGGGGCGGTCACCGGAAGCGACCGCGCCGGTACGGGTGGTACGGGCGCGCCGGCCCCGGCGGCAGCCTCGGGCGTCCCCCGCGGGGGCGGCGCGGGCCGGACGAGGGGGACGCGCCGGGCCGGACCGGGGGAGCCGGTTGTCCCGGTGCCCGCGACCACCGGCCGGGGGTGCGCGGACGGGGCCCGCTGGACCCGCGGCGCCGCCGGGGCGGGGGCGGACGGTCCCGGGGCCGGACGCGCGGGTGCCCCGGTGGCCGGGCCGGGGCCTCCTCGAGGGCCGGCCGGCCCGCCGGACCAGCGTGCCGCCACCACGGGACGGCCGCCCGGGCGGACGGCGGCGGGTGGTGCCGCGCCCTCCGGGAGCCGGGTGTTCAGGGTGAGCGGGCGTGCGGCGAGCAGCGCGAGGGTACGGGGTGCCGCCGGGGCGGGGCGCGCCGCGGAGCGGGCCGCGGTGGGCGGACGCGAACCGGCCTCGCCGGGGGTGCGGGCGGTGTTCCGGGACGGTGGCCCGCCGGAGTCCGGCCCGCCGGACGCCACGTCGGGGCGTCGCGTGTTCCCCGCCGGGCCTTCGGCCGCCGCCGGGCCCTCCGGTGCCGGGTGGCGGGGCACGGCGACCGGGGGAGGGAGCGCCAGCGGCGTGGTGAGACCTTCTCCGCGGGGCGCGGGGCCGGCTTCCGCGGCGGCCCCGGCGGGGGAGCGGTCCACCGGGCGGCGCTGGATGCCGCCCGCCCCCAGCAGCGGCGTGTCCGCCCCGCTCGCTCCGGGCGCGGGGGGTGCGGAGGGCGCGGGGGGCGCGGGGGGCGCGGGAGGTGCGGTCCGTGGTGCGGCCCCGGTGGGCGTCCGGTCCCGGTGGGACGGGGTGCGCCGGGTTTCGGGGCCGGGGGCGGTGCGGGAGGCGCGGGCTTCGGACGCGGCGGAACCGGTCAGGTCGGCGCTCGGCGGCAGCGCGGGCAGCGGCGCGCCCAGGCCGCCGCGCCCGCGTGCCCCGGAGCGGCCGGGGCCGGTGCTTCGGCGCGGAGCGCCGGCCGGTGCGGCGGGACCGCCCGGGGTGACGTGGTCCGGTCCCCCCGCGCCACCGTTCGCGCCGCCGCCGTGCGGGCCCGGGGCGCCGGCCGTGCTCTCCGCCTGACGCTGGACGACGGGCAGCGCCGGACCGGGAGCGGTTCCGGTGCCGGACGCGGTTCCGGCGCCAGGGGCGGGACGCGGGGTGGGGGCGTCCGACGGCGACGGTGCGGCCGTGGAGGGCAGCCCGTCCAGCGGGGCGCCGAGGGGTGCCCGGCTCCCCGTACGTCTCCCGGCGCGCTGTCCAGGAGAGGCGGGGCGGGTCTCCCGCTCGGCCGGTGTGACCGACGCGGTCGGCGCGGTCGCGGCGGAGGCCGGTCCGGCCGCGCCGGGGGACGCGGCCGCACCGGGCGCCGGCGCGGCGGGCCGCAGGGCGGGCAGGCGGCGCACCGGTTCGGCCGGACGCCGGGCGACGATCGGGCCGGGCCCCGCCGGGCGGGGCCGGACGAGCGGACGGGAGACGGCGGAGCCGGAGGCGCGGGACGCGTCCGGCCGCCCGCCGGTCCGGGCGGGCAGCGGCCCCGCTCCCCCCGCCCCCGCCGCGGTGCGCTGCCGCTCCGGGCCGGAAGGCGTACGGTCCCCGGAACCGGCCGGCGGCCGGGCCGCGCGCCCGGCCGCGCCGGACGGTGCCTGTGCGGCGGGCCCGCCGGAAGCGGGTGGCCGGGGCGCGGCCCCGCCGTCGGCCGCGGCCGGGAGCACGGAGATCCGCCGCACCAGCGGGATCTCCGGAGCCTTCGGCCGGGAGCCGGCGCCGACACCGGCATTGGCGGGAACGGGGGCGGGGCTCGTGACCGGGCCGGCGCCCGGCTGCGCGGCCCGCTGAACGGCGGGAGGCGAGGAGGAGAGCACGGCGGGGGAGTCCGCTGAGGCGAGGTCACGGGCCTTCGGCACACCGGCCGGACCGCTCTTCCCGGCGGCGCTCTTCCCGGCGGTCCGGCCGGAGCGCGCCACCGCCGGTCTCCGTCCGGAGCCCGGGTTCGCCTCCGGGGCCGGAGCGGCCGGCGGCCGGGCCGGGCCGTCCGCGGTTCCGGCGTCCGGCGTGCCGTCCGGTGGGCCGTCCGCGGTCCCGGCCTCCGGCGGGCGCAGCGCCCGCAGCAGCAGCGGCCCTCCGCCGGTGTGGGCGGGCCGTGGGGCGGCCGGGACGGCGACGCCGTGCACCAGACCGACCGGGGCGGTGGGCAGCAGGGCGTGGCCGAGGCCGGTGTCGAACGAGGGGTTCTGCCAGGCGGCGAGGCCCGAGCGGAAGGCGAGGCCGTCGCTGACGCCGAGCGGAGAGCGGGCCACGGTGGGCTCCAGCGGCGCGGTGCGGCGCCAGCCGCCGTCCCAGTCGCCGGGCACGGACGGTCCCGGAGCGCCGGGCGCGCCCCGCTCCGGGCCGCCGCCGGACGGGCCGCCCGCCGCGGCCCCGGAGCGCTCCGCCCGCCGCCGCAGTCTGTCCCGCCATGCCATGTGCTCAACCGCCTTCGTTCACACGGGTGTTGATACGGGCGATCTCGGCCACCCACTGCAGGCGCTCGCCGTGGGTCAGGCCGAGGATCTCCTCGCGCGGCCAGTGGAAGTGGTAGGCGATGTACGCGATCTCCTCCCGGAGCCGGGGGAGGGCGTACGTCACGATTCCCCCAGGCGCCCACCCGAGAGGTCGACCTCGAAGCCGCCCTCGCAGTGCGGGCAGGTCACCGCCGCGCGGGTGTGGCCCTCGCTGTTGACGCGGCGGTAGAAGTCCTGGAGGAACGCGACGTCGGTGGCGTACATCCGCTCCACGATCCCGGCGTGCACGTCGGTGATCGTGCCGATCCGGGTGATCACCTGGCTCAGCAGCACCACGCTCAGGTACGCCGGGTTCTCCTTGACCCGCAGGTCGATCTGGGGCCGCAGCTCGTCGCGGGCGGTGGCCAGGCGCATCGCGCCGTGGCGGTGCACCGTGCCCGCCTCGTCCACGTACCCGCGCGGCAGCTCGAACTCGAACTCGGTGCGCAGCCCGTGGTCCTCCCGGGGTGCCGCGGCGGGGGGCGCCGCCGCCTGCTCGGACGTCGGGGCGGGTGCCGTCGCCTGGAGGATCTCCTCCAGGTTGCCCGCCGTCACCGTGCGGCGTCTCATTCGACGACGATCTCCTCGAACACGATCGTGACGGTCTCGGTGGCCGGGGAGGACTCGCCCGCCCTCAGGGAGGGTCCCTCCCACCGGGAGGCCCAGCCCTGCATCAGCTGGATGCGGCGCACCGTGGTGCCCTCGGAGTCCATGATCTCGATGGTGAGGTTCTGCCGTGCGGCGTTCACGGCGCCGTTGTTCAGGGTCTCCTTGATCCAGTTGGTGAACTCGCTGCTCTGGTCGAGCCCCCGGGTGATCGTGATCTCGCCGGCCTGCCGGGCGCCGGGCTGCTTGCGGATGATCTGCTTGCCCTCGGCGCTGACCTGCTTGACCTCGACGACCTCCTCCTCGACGGTCAGTCCGCTGATCTCCTGGATCGACTCGACCAGGTATCCGCCGAGCTGCACGCCGAAGACGTGGGTGGAAAGAGCGTCGCCCACTGCCATGACTGTTCGTCACCTTCCCTTGCGGACCCGCGGGTCACTCGTCGATGAGGCTGGTGCTGTCGGAGAACTGGGCCAGCCGGAACACCACGAACTCCGCGGGCTTGACCGGCGCGACGCCGATCTCGCAGACGACCCGGCCCTGGTCGATGGACTCCTGCGGGTTGTTGTCGCGGTCGCACTTGACGTAGAACGCCTCCTCGGCGGTCCGGCCGAACAGCGCGCCCCGGCGCCACTCCTCGGTGAGGAACGCGGTGACGTTGCGCCGGATGCTCGACCACAGCCGGCCGTCGTTCGGCTCGAAGACCACCCACTGGGTGCCCAGGAGGATCGACTCCTCCAGGTAGTTGAACAGGCGGCGCACGTTCAGGTAGCGCCAGGCCGGGTCGGAGGAGAGAGTGCGGGCGCCCCACACCCGGATGCCCCGGCCGGGAAAGGCCCGCACGCAGTTCACGCCGATCGGGTTGAGCAGGTCCTGCTCGCCCTTGCTCAGCCGGATCTCCAGGTCCACCGCGCCGCGGACCACCTCGTTGGCGGGCGCCTTGTGCACGCCGCGCTCGGCGTCGCTGCGCGCCCACACACCGGCGATGTGCCCGCTGGGCGGAACGGTGGTGTTGCGTCCGGCGGCCGGGTCGAAGACCCGCACCCACGGGTAGTAGAGGGTGGCGTACCGGGAGTCGTAGCCCGCCTCGTCGTTGCGCCAGGCGCGCACCTGCTGGGCGGTCAGGCCGGGCGGGGCGTCCAGGACGGCCACCCGGTCGCCCATCTGCTCGCAGTGCGAGATCACGGCGAGCTGCACGGTGCGCACGCCCTCGGCGTCGATGTCGCCGCGCTGGTGGGCGCTCATCAGGTCCGGCACCGCGACCATGGTGATCTCGTCGATGGTCTCCAGGCCGCCGAACCCGGTGCGGGCCGCGGCGTCGCCGACGTACTCGGCCGGATCGAGGCGGGGGACCTCGCCGGAGCCGGGCGCGGCGGACGCGGCCGGGGCGTCGGGCAGCGCCACGGTCTGGCCGGCGGGCCGGCTCTGGGCGGCGCCCCGCTGCTCGGCGACCTCGATCAGCCGGGAGGCGCGGACCTGGTTGACCAGGTACGCCTTGACGTTCCTGCGGGTGGAGACCTCGTAGGTCTCCACCACCTGGCCGCCCTGGCGGACCAGGAGCTTGAAGCGGTCCTCCGGCGGGTTCTCGCCGTCCGCGTCGGCGATCTCCACCGACACCCCGGTCACCCCCGGCCGGGCCGCGACCAGGAAGCCGCCGAGCTCCACCGGCTCCCCCGCCCCGGCCTCCCGCCGGGCGCCGCCGGCCGCCGGGGCGGAGGCGTCCTCGGCCGAGCCGCCGATCCGCACCACGTACGCGGCGCCGCCGCCGTTGGCGAAGTACCCGTAGACCGCGTGGGCCAGGTAGGTGCCCTCGGTGAAGCCGCCGAACTCCCGGGTGTACTGGTCCCAGCCGGTGACGAGCGTCGGCGTGTGGAACGGGCCGCGCTCGGCGAACCCGACGAACGCGGCGACGGCGGTGCCGACCCCCTCGATCGGTCGGGCACCGGACTGCACCTCCTCCACGTACACGCCCGGGGTGAGGTACGTCGGCATGCTCGCTCCTTCGCGTTTTCGCGGGTCACCGGTGTTCAGGCTGTTCAGGCTGCTCAGGCCGAGTCTGTGCGGCGGGTCCGCCGCGGTGACAGGGACCGGCGGACCTTTCCGGGGCAAGGCGGCTGCCTTTCCGGGCCCCGCGTGGACCGTCCGGGCGTCACCCGCCCTGCCCGCGCACTGTCCGTCCGGGCCTGGACACCCCGTCCGCCCGGCCGGTCCACTGGAGGCCGTAGCAGGGGTGCGCCGACGAGGAGGCAGCGGATGCGGACGTCCAGGTCGCGTGCCGAGCAGGCCGGGGACGAGCAGGCGGCACGCGGACCGGCCGCCCGCCGGAAGGCGCCCTCGGCCGGCGCCGCCGTACCGCCCCCGCTCACCGCCGACACCCTCCGGGCCGCGCAACACGGCGCGGGCAACGCCGTGGTGACCGGCATGATCGCCCGCCGTGCCCGCACCGCGCCCGCCTCGGAGCAGTACGACGCCGGGGAGCACGACGCCGGGGAGGACAAGGTCCCGCACCCGGAGCACCGGCACGGCGCGGAGCACGGCGGGGAGGCCGCGGCACGGCCGAGCGCCGCCGACGAGGTGAACTCCGTGGTGCGGTCCACCGGCGGAAGACTGCCCCTCCCGTTGCAGCGGGAGATGGAGGCCCGCTTCGGGGGAGAGGACTTCTCCGACGTGGCGGTCCACACCGGTGCCGCCGCCCGGCGCTCCGCCGAGGCGGTCGGAGCCGAGGCGTACACCACCGGCACCCGCCACATCGTGTTCCGCGGCACGATCGACAGGAAGACCCTCGCGCACGAGCTGGAGCACGTCCGCCAGCAGCGCGCGGGCGCCGTGGCCGGTACGGACGACGGCAGCGGTCTGAGCGTCAGCGACCCCTCCGACCGGTTCGAGAGGTCGGCCGAGCGCACGGCCGAGCAGGTGATGCGGGGCGGGGCGGACCTCCGGCGCCCGGTCGCGGACCACACCGCCGGCGCCGTGCAGCGGACGGCCGGGGCGGCGACCGACGTGCAGCGCATGGCCAAGAAGAAGCAGGCGAAGAAGTCCGCGGGAGGCGACCCGCCCGCGGCGGAACCCACTTCCTCGAAGAGCGAGTTCGAGAAGATAGTCGAGTACTTCGAGGGGCGCAGCGAAGAGTTCAAGGGAAAGAAGCAGAACGAGAAGGAGTACCTCCTCGGGAACATCGGGATCGAGCCCGGGAGCGATCTCTACACGCTCGACGAGGTGAAGAACGACGAATCACTGCTGAACGATCTCCTCACGGAGATCGAGACCGCGAAGCACTCCTCCGGGTTCGCCGGCGCCGGCGGCGGCAAGAGCGACTGGGCGGCGAGCGCGATCACCTCGGCACACGCGGAGATGCGGAAGGAACACCCGTTCTGGGGTGACAAGACGACCCTCCACCACAAGATCTCCCGCAGCGAGCTGGACGCCGTGCTCGCGTCGGCCGAGAGGGACAGGGCGAACGCGAAGCCGCTCTTCGACTTCCTGGACGAGATACGGGCGGTGCTCGGCTCGACCGCGGCGGACAAGAAGGCCCTGCTCAACATGCCCGCCAACCTGGAGATGGGGCCGGCGAGCGACACGAGGACGGGCGACCCGGGCTCCGGAACCGACTTCAACTACACGCCTTCGGGCGCGCTGACGCCGAGGTCGAGCGAGCTGAAGCAGGCGCTGAGCCTGGCGAACGCGCCGACCGTCGACTGGGAGGCCGTCGCGGACAAGCTGAGGGAGGCGCAGCGCCTTCACGAGAAGGAGTACGGGGGCGCGATCCTCTCCCCGCCCGACCTCGCACGGTGGGTGAAGGCGGGCGCCAAGTGGAAGAAGGCCTCCGACTGAGGTCCTCCGCGCCGGGGCCGGGGGAGGCGGGTCCGGAGGGGGCGGGCCGTGCGGGCCGCCCCCTCAGACGTCGACGGCCTCCGCCAGCCACGGCCCGAACTCGCCCGCCAGGACCAGCCGGCCGAGCTTGCGGTACTCCTGCGCGACCGCCCTCACCACCTGCCGCATGGTGAGCGGCCCGCCGGCCTCCGCCGCGAGGTAGGCCGCGGTCACCGCGCAGGCCCGGATCGAGCCGCCGGCCAGCTCGAAGCGGTCCGCGCAGAAGGCGAGGTCCACATCGCCGTCCCGGGGCAGCCGGTCGCCCAGGCACCGCTCCCACAGGGCCAGGCGCTGCCCGGCGTCGGGGACGGGGAAGTCCGCCACCACGTCCAGCCGGCGGGTGAACGCCTCGTCCAGGTTGGCCCGCAGGTTGGTGGTGAGCACCGCGATCCCGTCGAACGACTCCATGCGCTGGAGCAGGTACGCCGACTCGATGTTGGCGTGCCGGTCGCGGGCGTCCTTCACCTCGGAGCGCTTGCCGAAGATCGCGTCGGCCTCGTCGAAGAGCAGCACCGCGTTGACCGCCGACGCCTCGGTGAAGATCCGCTCCAGGTTCTTCTCGGTCTCCCCGACGTACTTGTCGACGACCGTGGACAGGTCCACGACGTACAGGTCCATGCCCAGGTCCGCCGCGACGACCTCGGCGGACATGGTCTTGCCGGTGCCCGACTCGCCGGCGAACAGCGCGATCACGCCGCGTCCCCGGCCGCCGCCGGGCCGCATCCCCCACTGTCCGAGCACCTGCTCGCGGTGGCGGGCGCGCAGCGCCAGTTCGCGCAGCCGCCGGTGGGTGGCCGGCGGGAGCACCAGGTCGTCCCAGCCGACCGCCGGCTCGATCCGGCGGGCGAGTCGTTCGAGTCCCGCGCCGTTCTGGGCCCGCACGGCGGCCCGCAGGTCGTCGGGACCCACCGGGCGGCCCGCCAGGGCGGCCGTGCGCACCGCGACGTCGGCGGCGCGGCGCAGCTGCCCGGAGTCCAGGCGGTGCGCGGCGACGGCCCCGGCGAGCCCCCCGGCATCCCCGATGACGGAACCGGCCACGGAGCCGTCGCCGACGGCCCGCTCCAGGGCGTGCCGCCAGCGCGCGGCCTGCCGCTCGGGGGAGGGCGCGGGCACGGTCAGCGCGACGGGGGAGTCGGCCGCCCACACCGGGTCCCAGCCGGCGGCGCCGTGCGTCAGCAGGGGGATCCCTCGCAGCGCCGCGCACAGCGTCCCCAGCGTGCGGGCCCGTTCGGCGGGCTGGGCGGGCAGCGCCTCCAAGGGCCCGAGGACGACCCCGGAACCGGTCAGGCGGGCTTCGAGCGCGGCGACGCGGGCGAGTTCCGGTACGTCACCGGAGCGCCGGGCGAGCGCCGCCGTGTCCAGGACGAGCGGGCGGAGTCCGGCCGCGCGCAGGGCGGCGACGGCCAGGCCCGCGGCGTCGCCGCCCCGTCCGCGCAGATGGACGAGGCCGGTCACGGCCGCTGCCGCCGCCTCGCGGACCTCCGCCGCCCCGGCGGTCGGATCCCCGTACGGCTCGCCGAGCACCCCGGCGAGCCGGGCGTCGGGTCGCGCGCTGCCCAGCAGGTGCCCGGTGACCCGGTCGGGGACCGTCAGGACACGGGACAGCGGCGGCCGTTCCGGCTCGGTGACCTCCACCAGACCACCCGCGACCAGCGGCGCTCCGGGGGCGAGCCGGAACCGGGCGGGGGACGCCCCGCCGAGCCCGCACAGCTCCAGGGCGAGCCCGACCGTGGGCCGGCGGCGGGTCAGGTCGTCGTTGAGGTAGCCGTAGAGCTTCTCGAACCGCGCGTCCAGGTCGGGCGCCACCGCGACCAGGAGCAGGTCCAGGTCCAGCGGGGACAGGCCGAACCGCGCGGCGAGGCCGCCGAGGACGGAACCGGCCGGCGGGTGCCGGGGCTCGTGGGCGGGCAGGCCCAGGCCGCCCGGCTCGTGGAGGATGCGGGTGACCGCCTCGGGGGTGAGGTACTGACCCCGGTACGGGTCGTCGGGGTCGGGGTCGGCGGCGCGGCGGGCCGCCACCGCGTGCCGCACCCGCTCCTCGACCGCGCAAAGCCGCGTCCACAGGTACTCCGCGCCGGCGGGGACGGTCTCGGCGCCGGTCTGCGCGGCGGTCCGAACGGCGGGTCCGGTGGTGTGCGTCACGGCCGGCGGTCCCCCCGGCGGCGCCGGGCTGGGGCGGCCGGCCGCTCGCGCGGACCGGCGAAGCCGTCCGGTCCCGGATCGCTCGCCTCCGTGTAGCGCAGCCGGCGTCCCGGTACCGTCTCCCCGCCCTCGCTCCGGGCGGCGGAGCGCACCACGAGCCCTTCGGTGACCGGCGGCGCGACGGCCCTGCTCACCCCGGCGAGCGGCGCCCGCACCCGCACCCCGAGCGACGCCTTCAGGTCCCCGCCGAGCGCGGACCACACGTCGGAGGCGGCCGGCGCGTCGAGTCCGGCCCCGGCGGTGTCCAGCCCCACGGTCAGGCCGAGTTCGGCGAGCGTGCCGGTGAGCAGCCGGGCCGGCAGCGTGTCGGCGGCCGCCAGGCAGGCGAGCACCTGGGAGAGCAGCCGGTGCTCGTCCTGCGGGCGGCTCGCCCACGCGGTGACCAGGTACGTCAGCTCGAACCAGCGCGGCGGGGTGCGCCGCGCCACCAGGTGACCGTCCGTGTCGTACACCTCCCCGGCGCCGCTGCCGCGCCGGGCGGCGTCCTCGCGGATGTCGTACAGGAAGACGCAGACCGTCGGGGCGGTGCGGCGCGCCGCCCAGTCCCGGGTGGGGGCGTCGAAGACCACCTCGACGCCCGACGCCTCCAGCCCGGACTCGCCGAGCAGGCGGCGCAGCCCCTCGTCGACCTCGTGGATCACCGGCGGACCACCTCGTCGGGCGGCTGCACGGTGCCGCTGACCACCAGGAAGTCGGTCCTCGCCGGTGAGAAGCCGGGCCCCGTGGCGGTGATGGTGCGCGGCCCGGTCTGGTCCTTGGGGAGGACGAGGAGCTGGCCGACGAAGGTGCCGTCCGGTCCCGGCACGGTCGGCGCCGCCGCCGCGGTGATCCCCGGCTTCCAGGCGAACCGCACCGGCACGCCCGGCGGGAAGTCCCTGCCGCGCACCGAGGTGACGAAGCCGGGCTTGCCGATCTCCGGCACCGCGACGATGCGCGGCCGGAGGACGCGCAGCCGCTGCCGGGCGGTGTTGTCGCTCCGGTCGGCGTCCGTCCCGGTGGTGGTGAGGCGGCCGGTGACGCGGCCGGTCATCGCCCTGTCGGGGCTGAGGACGACCTGGACGACGGTGCTCGCGCCCGGGGCCAGGTCGGGCAGCGCGCACACCCAGGAGCGGTCGCAGCCCGGCGGCGGTCCGTTGTGCGGGATGCCCGGGGGCAGGCCGATGCGCAGCCGCAGTCCGGTCGCCAGCGCGTTGCGGCCGTTGCGCACGGTGTACGTCACCGTGACGCGTCCGCCGACGTAGCCGGGGTTCGGCTGGGCCGTGACGCGCACTCCGGGCCCGGCCCGCGGCGCGGGCTCCTCCGGCACCGGGGGCGCGGCGGGCGGCGGAGGCGGCGCGGACGGCGAGGCGGGCGGGGGACTGGTGGGCGGGGGACCGGCGGGCGGGGCCTTGACCACCGGCACCAGGGTCCGGCCCGTGTTGTCGCCGGGCCTGGGATCCAGGACGGTGCCGGTGACCGACCAGTCGACCGGCGCCTCGCCGGGCACGGCCCCGGTGAGGGTGACGTCCACCGGGACGGTGGCGCCGGGGGGCACCACGCCGAGGCCGCACTGGAGGGACGCGGCGTCGCAGGTGCCGCCGGGCCGGGCCATCCGGGTGATCCGCACCCCGGGCGGCGCGGCGACGGTCAGCCGGGTGCCGGGGGAGGCGGCGGGGCCGTTGTTCACCACCTCGACGCGGACCGTGACGGAACGCCCGACGGCGACCTCCGGGACGGCGCCGGGCGCGCGGAGCGCGAGGTCCACGAACTGCTGGACGGCCGGCTCCTTCTGCCGGCCCGGCAGACCGGCGGTGAGCGGGGTGCGGCGGCCGGTCGCGATGTCCACCAGGTGCAGCTTCTCGGGGCTGTTGCCCGCGAGGGCGGTGCGCGAGCTGATCACCAGGCCGCTGCCGTCGGCCGTCCAGGCGGCGTCGCGCGGCTGGAACGGGCCGGTGGCAGAGGTGTCCGGCAGCTCCCGGCGGCAGGCGCCGGGCAGGCCGCGGGCGGCGTCGGGCAGCAGCACCCGGCAGTCCTTCCCCGACGGGGAGGCCAGCAGGATGCCCTTGCGCTCGTCGGTCCGGCCGCCGCTCTGGCGGTTGAAGGCGATGGTGCGCCCGTCGGGGGAGAACGCCGGGCTGTCGTCGATGACCTCGCAGTCGTCCGGACAGGCCGTGTCGCTCAGGTCGTGCTGCCGGTCCAGGTCGTCCACGGGCGCGGTCCAGATGTGCTTGTTCCCGCCGCCGCCGTCGATCACATGGTTGCGGGTGAAGGCCAGTGTGGTGCCGTCGGGGGACCAGGCGGGCTGGGCGTCGCCGCCTCGGAGCTGCCCGTCCGGCGGGACGATCTCGTCGCGGATCTCGCCGGTCGCCACGTCCGCGACGAGGACGCGGCTGGGACCCGCGGCATCGGCGACGCCGCCCGGTGAGGTCCGGGTGAAGGCGAGGTACCGGCCGTCGGGGGAGAACGCCGGATCGGTGTCCCAGTCCCGCGGGCCGCGTCCCGCGAGCGGCAGGAGCACCGCGTTGGAACCGTCGGCGTCCGCGATCCAGATCCGCTGGACACGGGCGTCGGGGGGCCCTTCGAAGCGGGTCACCGCGATCCGGCGGCCGTCGGGCGTGTAGGTCTGCCGCTCGGTCCACGGGTCGTACCCGGGCTCGGGCCGGAACAGCGGGTCCTCGGCGGGGTCGATGTTGGTGTCGGCCCTCGGGTCCTCCTTCAGGATCTCCAACCCCAGGTCGCGGGGGTCGGTCCCGTCCAGCCGGACGTCCTGCAGCGTCACCGTGCGGGGGCCGGACGCCGAGACGCGCTCCACCACCGCGCCGCCGCCGTCGAGCGGGCCGAGCCAGGTGGGCGAGAGGACCTCCCGGTCCTCGTCGAGCACCACCGGGGGCTCCCGGTCGGAGTGCGGGGCGGTTCGGAACACGTGGTTCCAGTTGCTTGTGCAGCTGCAGGTGACCTCGGGGCTCAGGAACAGCACCTCGTCCCCGCCGGGCAGCCACGCCGCCCCGTGGGCGCGCCACTGCTCCCGTGCGCCCCCGAGCAGCGGCCCGTCGGTGCGCCCGTCGGTCAGCCGCAGCCGGGGGCCGTTCTGCCCCTTGAGGGTGGCGGTGTACGCGATCAGGTCCCGGTGGGCGGGGTCGTCGACGGGGTTCCACGCCGGTTCGGTGGCCGCGCCGTTGCGGGGGTCGGTGATGCGGGAGGCGGTGCCGCCCTCCAGGGGCCGGACGTAGATCTGCGCCCCGGCCGCCGGGTTGCCGTCGTCGGAGTACGCCAGGCGCTGCCCGTCCGGGGAGACCGCAGGGTGCTCCTCGTTCGAGGGCGTGTCGGTGAGCCGCCGCAGACCGGTTCCGTCGGTGCGCACCAGCCACAGGTCGCGCTGCTTTTTACCGCCCGGGCCGCCGGGTTCGGCCGAGTCGAACACCACGGCCCGGCCGTCCGGCGTCAGCTGGGGGTTCGCCGCGTCCCGGCCGCGGGTGAGGCGGAGCACCGAACCGTCGGCGGACCGCAGGTAGATCTGCGGGTCCTTCTCGTCGCGGCGGCTCGCGAACACCAGCGTGTCGCCGAGGGCGGACGGCTGGACGTCGAAGTGGGCCGGGCCCGCGCCGAACAGCGGCGGGCTGGAGTTCCTGGTGTCGACCCGGCCGAGACTGCGGTGCCGGGTACCGGCGTACGCGACTCGGGTGTCCGCGGCGTCGGCCGCCCGCGGCCGGGTCTCGGCGCCCTCCTGCCCGGAGGCCGCCGTCACCGTGAGCAGCGGGATCACCAGCAGCAGCGACATGCCGAGCCTGGCCAGGCGGTTCCGCCCGCCGGAGCCGGCGGTTCCCATCACAGCCCCCTAGGTCTGGTGAGGCACCCGGATGTGCCCCCGCCACCCTGCGACGGCCGCGTGCGGCGTGGCAGGGCGGCGGGGCCCTGCCCGGGGGAACGCGTGGTGCGCTTTCGGGCAGTGCCGGGGGGCCGGCCGTCGTCAGATCAGCCCGTTGCGCAGCGCGTAGCCGACCGCGTGGGCCCGGTTGCGCAGTTGCAGCCGCGTGGTGATCCCGTGGAGCACGTTCTTGACGGTCCGCTCGGAGTACGCGGTCTTGCGGGCGATCTCCGCCGTGTCCAGGCCCTCCGAGACCAGGCGCAGCATGTCCGCCTCGCGCGGGGTCAGCGTGGACAGGGACAGGGCCCTCGGATCGAGCGCCGAGCGCTGGAGGCTCCCCACGTGTGCGAGCAGTTTGCCGAGCAGGTCGCCGGGCAGTACGCCCTCACCGTTGGCTATCGCCAGGACCAGGTGGAGAAGTCGGTCCTGGTCGGCCTCGGCACGCCGCAGCACCGCCGCCACGCCGCACTCGATGACGCGCTGCAGAGCGCCGGGTTCGAGAGTGCCGACCACGAGGCCCGTGCGGGTGGCGGTGTTGTGCCGCAGCCGGTGCAGCAGGGCGACCACATCGTCGTCGACGCCGTCCACGATCACCAGCGACGCATGGGCCCGTTCCGCGTCGGCGTCGTCGAGCAGGTCGACCTCGGGCCGCGAGCGTAACTGCTGGACGACGCCGACGCGCAGGACGGGATCGGCGGCGTAGACGGCCACGGTCACCCGGTCCGGGGGGCCGGAGCGGGGGGTCCGGTGTGTGGACCGGGGCTGGGCGGGCACACGGGATATGGCGGCGGACATGGCCGGGGTGCACTCCTCTGAGCAGGGCATGGGGGTTACCTGTTCCGTAGATCCGGGTCCGTGGGGCGACGCGGGAACGGCACGGCCACCCGTGTGCTGGCCGCACAGGGCGACGGGATGCCGTGGCCGCGTCTCGTCACGACAGGGCCGGCTGTCGCACTTCGGGCACTGTGATTGCCCGGGTGTTGCCCTCGCGCTCCTCGTTGAGCCCTCGGGCACGGTCCTACCGTGGCGGCGTGACGCCTTCTGAAACCTCTTCCGGTTCCGGCGCGCCCGGCCTCGACATCCCGGCGGTGACGGTGACGCCGGGCGGCACCGTCACAACCGGTGTGACCGTCCGCAACGACAGCGACATCGTCGAAGCGTACAACCTGGAGGTCGTCGGGGACTGCGCTTCCTGGGCCACGGTGGACCCCCCGCGGGTCTCCCTCTATCCCGGCACCTCGGAGAGGGTGACGATCCGACTGGAGCCGCCGCGCTCCCCGGAGGTCCGGGCCGGTGAGACACCCCTCGGAGTGCGGGTCCTGCCGGCCGAGCACCCCGAGTCGGTGCGGGTCCTCGAAACCACCGTGCACGTCGAGGAGTTCCGGGAACTGCACACGGAACTGGCTCCGGGACGCCGGCGCGGCTGGCTGCGGGGCCGCTACCGGCTGGCGGTGCGCAACCGGGGCAACTCCCCCGTGCGGGTGGGCTTCACCCCCGGCCAGGCGGGCGAGGAACTGGGACTCGCCTTCAGCCCGGCGGAGCCGGCACTGGAGCCGGGCGAGTCGGCGGAGGTGGGGCTGCGGGTCCGTACGGGCAAGCCGGTGTGGTTCGGCGCCCCGGTGGTGTGGCCGTTCACCGTGGACACCGCCGAAGCCGGCGACCAGGAGGCGGCGCGACGGGACGAGACCGCCGTCCGGGCGCCTCTGGAGGCGGAGTTCGTCCAGATCCCGGTCTTCCCCAGGTGGCTGCTGGTGGTGCTCGCGGCACTGCTCGCGCTGTTGCTCGCCTGGTTCGCGCTGGTCCGTCCGGTGGTGCGCAGCGCCGCCGAGGAAGCGGCCACCGAGGCGGTCCAGCCGCGCCCCACGCCCGCCGGGGAGCCGGGCGGGCAGACCCCGGGCACCGGTCCCGGCGACGACTCGTCCGCCCGGCCCGGCGGCCAGGAGGCGGGGGCGTCGTCCGGGCCGGGCGGTGACGGCCCCGCGGCCGACGCCGGCGCCGACAGCGGCACCTCGGCCGGTGCCGGCCGGCAGAGCTCGGCGACCATCGACCTGCGGACGTCCGGCGGGCAGACCAGGACCGGCACCTACCGGGTCCCCGGGAACAGCGTCTTCAAGGTCACGGACATCGTCGTCGCCAATTTCCAGGGGGACGAGGGAGTGCTGACCATCACGTTCGGAGACCGCAAGATCACCACGATCGCGCTGGAGACCTTCCGCAACCAGGATTACCACTGGGTGACCCCCATCGAGATTCCCGAGAACGGCACCGTGACCGTGGAAGTGACCTGTGAGAAGCCGGGCACACCGGCCACCGGTCGCCGGGCGCAGGGATGTCATGAAGTCCTGAACGTGAGCGGTGTGCTCAGCCGTATCACGCAGTGAGGGCTCCAGAACACTATTGATCGGTGCCGGCGCCCAGCTGAAGAGTTGGATCTTGTTCCGTCTGGAAAACGACGGCCCGGGTCCGAAAAGCGACTCCCCCGGAGGACGCGTCCCGCCGCGGTTCAACACCCCTCCGGCCGCCGGAACGGACCGCCGTGCCGGACCGAGCCGTCGGCCGGCGTGCCTCCCGCTCGGGCGGAGACCTGTCCCCGGCGTCCGCGGGGAGGCCTGACTCCCGGCGGGCGGCGGGCCACCGGAATTGCGTGGCCCGGCAGTCGGCGGGACGCTGGACGAGTGGGCCCCGCGGCGTCCGATCGTGCCCCCAGGCCCGCAGCGGACGCCCGGGCGCCGGCGCACAACCGATCACCCGCGGCCCGGGCGACGAGAAGGCGGCCCGTCCCGTCCGGCTGCCCGGGTGCCGAGGGGCACCTGCGGGCGCCCGGGAACCCCCGGGTTCCGGAACGATCCGGCGAAGACCCCGGGGGAGACCCGCGGCGGGTGATCGGGGCGGCAGTCGCAGAAGGCCGGGGCCGGGCGGGCGGGAACCGCGCCTCCCCAAGGAGACCACCATGGACAACGCGACTCTGGAAGCGATGCGGACCACTCTGCGCGGACCGGTCATCGGCCCGCGGGATCCCGAGTACCCCCAGGCCCGCAGGATCTACAACGCGATGATCGACAAACGTCCCGCGGCCATCGCGCGGTGCACGGACGCCGCGGACGTCGTGAACGCGGTCAACCTCGTCCGCGACAGCGGCCTGGAACTCGCCGTCCGGGGCGGCGGACACAGCGGCCCCGGCCTCTGCCTGGTGGACGGCGGCGTCACCGTCGACCTGTCGCCGATGCGCTGGGTGCGCGTCGACCCCGCCGCGAGGACCGCCCAGGCCGGCGGCGGCAGCCGACTCGGCGACCTCGACCACGCCACCCACGGCTTCGGGCTCGCGACACCCACCGGGATCATCTCGATGACGGGTGTCGGGGGCCTGACCCTCGGCGGCGGCCACGGCTACCTCACCCGCAAGTACGGCCTCACGGCGGACAACCTGCTGGCCGCGGACGTCGTGCTCGCCGACGGCGGCTTCGTCACCGCGAGCGAAACCGAGCACCCGGACCTGTTCTGGGCCCTGCGCGGCGGCGGCGGCAACTTCGGCATCGTCACCTCCCTCACCTACCGGCTGCACCCGGTGGACACCGTCGGAGCCGGTGCCACCGTGTGGCCGGTCGACCGCACCCGCGAGGTGCTCACGTGGTACCGCGACTTCCTCCCGCGGGCGCCCGAGGACGTCTACGGCTTCTTCACCGTCTTCGTCATCCCGCCGGGCCCGCCCTTCCCCGAGGAGCTCCACGGCCGGAAGGCGTGCGGAGTCGTGTGGTGCCACACCGGCGCCCCGGACCGGCTGGAGGAGGACCTCGCCGCGGTGAACGAGCCCGCGCCGCCGGCCTTCCACTTCACGGCGCCGATGCCCTATCCCGCGCTGCAGAGCATGTTCGACGAGCTGATCCCCACCGGGTACCAGTGGTACTGGCGCGGCGACTTCTTCGACAGCATCCCGGACGCCGCCGTCGAGGTGCACCTCGAACACGGCGAGAACATCCCCACCCCGCTGTCGCTGATGCACCTCTACCCGGTCGACGGGGCCGCCCACCGGGTGGGCCGGGACGAGACCGCCTGGAGCTACCGGGACGCCGTCTGGTCCGGCGTCTTCGCCGGCGTCGACCCCGACCCGGCGAACGCCGGGACCATCAAGCGGTGGTGCGTCGACTACTGGGAGAAGGCGCACCCCTACTCCATGGGCGGCGCGTACGTGAACTTCATGGGGGAGGACGAGGGCCAGGAGCGGGTCCGGGCCACCTACCGCGACCACTACGACCGGCTCGCGCGGGTCAAGCGGACGTACGACCCGGACAACCTCTTCCACGCCAACCAGAACATCCGCCCCGCCCGGCAGCCGTGACACCCCGCCCCGCCGCCCGGACCCGCCGGGATCCGCGCCCGCGGAGCCCGGACGGCCGCCGCCTCGCCGGGGGAACACCGCCTCCGGCGGAGAACCCCTCCGGCGGAGAGCCCCTTCAGTGGGCGGCGGCGGTGGCGCGGGCCCGCAGACGCCGGGTGACGGGCACGACGAGCGCGGACGCCGCGAGGCAGTACCCGCCCAGCGCGACGAGCTGGACCGGCTGGCCGACACCGGCGTCCAGGAGCAGGCCGCCGGCCCCGGGACCCAGCGCCGAGGCGAAGACCAGGACCGCCACCACCACCGACCGGATGGCGCCCAGGTGGCGGGTGCCGTAGACCTCGGGCCACACCGCGCCGAACAGGCTCAGGGAGAGGCCGTTGGTGACGCCGTACAGGGCCATGAAGGCGAACACGCTCCACGGGTCCGTGACGGTGCCGAGCAGCAGCAGCCCGCCGCCGAGCGGGAGGAGGAAGACCGGCAGCAGCACCAGCGCGGTGAACCGGTCCAGCAGGACGCCGCCCGCCACGCTGCACAGCACGGTCAGGACCGCGTAGAGCGGGAACGCCGACGCCAGCACCTCCAGCGACCAGCCGCGCGTCCCGGCCAGATGGGCCTGGTGGAAGAAGACGGTGTTGCCGATCAGCGCGGGCGCCGCGGTGGCGAGCAGCAGGGGGTAGAAGCACCGGTCCCGCAGGACCTCCGCGCGGGTCCAGCCGGCGGCGGGCTCCGCCGGGTCCGGGGAGCCGGCCGCGGGGTGCGGGGCGCGTTCCGTCCTGAACAGCGCCGCGACGGCGGCGCCCACGACGATCACCACCGCCCCGGCCGCCCACCACACGGACTGCCACCCGGCTGCGCCGGCCAGCGCGACGGCCAGCGCCGGAAGGGCCGCCTCGCCCGCGTTCAGACCCAGGGCCGCCAGGGACACCGCCCGTCCCCGCTGCCGGGTGAACCAGCGGCCCAGCACGGTGAACGCGGTGTGCGTCATCATGCCCTGCCCGAACAGCCGCAGCAGGACGAGGGCCCCGAACAGCGTGAGGAGGTCCGCCGAGCAGGCCATGGCCACGGCTCCCAGCGCCAGCAGGGGCACGCTCACGAGCACGACCCGGCGCGCCGGGTGGCGGTCGACCAGGTGCCCCGTCCTGGTCAGGGCGACGGCGCCGAGCAGGGTGGCCGCCATGTACAGGGCGCCGTAGGAGCCGTGGGTGAGGCCGTGCCTGCCGCGGACGTCGTCGGCGAAGAGCGAGACGAAGAAGGTCTGGCCGAAGGAGGAGAGCAGGAACAGCAGGAAGCCGCCCAGCAGCCGGCGGCCCTCGCGGCGGAGGAAGGCGGCGGCCTTGTGCGGGTGGGTCATGTGGCCTGCCCGCGCCCGCCCGCGCCGCCGTGGACCGGCTCCGCGCCGCCGTGGACCGGCCCCGCGCCGCCGGGCCCCCCGGCGTCTTCGGCGGTGAAGGCCGCCGCCGCGTACGCCTCCGCGCTGCGGGCCCAGTTCAGGTCGCGGTGGGCCGCCATCATCTGCAGGTCGCGCCAGTGCCGGGCGAGCGGGTCGCCGGTGAAGTGGGCGGCCGTCCCCGCCAGCTGGACCAGCCGGTGCACGGAGCGGACGCACAGGCGGGCCAGGTAGGCGCGGTCCCTGCCGATCGCGGCGGCGTCCTCGGGGGAGAGGGCCCGCCGGGCGGTTCCCGCCGCGTGCAGGCGTGCGCACACGGACTCGTACAGGTGCCGGGCGCAGGCCAGCTCCGCCGCGCTCTCCGTCAGCCCGTCCCGCACCGGCGGCTGCTCCAGCGGACGCGACCCGCCGGCGTCCCGCGAGAACCGGGCCAGGCAGGCCGTGAAGGCGCCCTCGGCGCAGCCGAGCACCGGGCCGATGACGCAGCTGTTGACGTACGGCAGGAACGGCACCTCGTCGAGGTAGTACGGCGACGGCGACGGCCCGCCGTCGGACGGCTGCCGCCCGGCGAAGCAGTGCGACAGGGAGCCGGTCAGCGCCTCGGGGACGAAGACCCCGTCCACGCGGATGTCCCGTGACCCGGTGCCGGCCATCCCGGAGACGTCCCACCCGTCCTCGACCCGCACCTGCCCGGCGGCGAGCGGAACCAGCAGCCGGTCCGCCGGATCGCCGCAGTGGACGTTGAGCAGGAACCAGTCGGCGTGGTCGGCGGCGGAGCAGAACCGCCACCGGCCCGCCACCTCGAAGCCGCCGGGGACGCGGGTGAGGCGTCCGTCGGCCGCCGCGGACGCCGTCGCGAACACCTGCCGGGGGCCCGCCGCGAAGACGGTCTCGGCCGCCGCCCGCGGCAGCCGCCCGGCCAGTGCGGCGTGCCCGCCGACGACCCCGACGACCCACCCGGTGGACGGGCAGGCCCTGGCCGCGCGCCGGGCCGCCTCCACCAGCGTGGGCCAGCCGTGTCCCGGCCCGCCGAAGCCCGGCGGCGCGGCGAGCTGGAGCAGCCCGGCGTCGAGCAGCTCGGCGACGGTCGCGTCCGGCAGCCGGCGTTCCCGTTCCGTCTCGGCGGCCCGGCCGCCCCACCGGCCGGCGAGCGCGTCGACGGCGGCGAGCACGTCCGGGTCGGCGCCCTCGACGTGCGTGTCCGCGCCCCTCACCGCGGTCCCGTCCCGCCGTGCCCGCCGACCCGGCGCACGACCGGGTCCTCGAAGCAGAAGCCGTCCGGGATGAGCGGCTCCCCCGCCAGCTCCAGGAACTCCGCGAGCGTCCCGGCGTCGTCGCACGCCACGAACTCGTAGAAGTTGGTGCCGTTCCACAGCAGGTGGACGTGGGCGAAGCGGTCGCCGAGCGCCCCCACCAGATCGTCGAACTCCACCTGGCCGTCCACCATCCGCGTCAGCATCTCCCGCCGTTTGCGCTGGATCTCCTCGGGAGGGAAGTAGCGGGCCTTGTGCACCTCGTCCTTGACCCGCTCCCGGCGCTCGTACTCCAGCGGGTCGGGGTGGTTCAGCTTCTCCAGGAAGAACGCCAGGCCGCCGGGCCTGAGCACCTCGGTGAGGTGTGCGATCTGCGCGGCGCGGTCCTTGCCGTAGAACTGGAACGCGGCCGTCTCGTACACCACGTCGAAGCCGTCGCGGAACGGCGCGTACTCCGGCGCCGCCCGCAGTGCGGCGCGGTCGAGGTGGAACAGCGAGCCGGGGAAGTAGCGGGAGAGGGCCGGGTCCGCCCAGGTGCGGAACCACCGCTCGTTGGCCCGGTTGGGCGAGCTGGTCAGGGTGGTGACGCGGCCGTCGGCGAAGGCCGCCAGGGTGCGTCCGCTGCTGCCGTCGAACGCGTCCGCCTCGTAGAAGGTCAGGCCGCGTCCGTCGCGCTGGGCGCGGCGCCCGGCCAGGCGGGCCAGCGCGACGCCGACCCGGGACAGCTCCTCCAGGACACCGGGCACGCTGGCCAGGAAGTGCCGGAAGAGCGGACCCGAGCGTTCCACCATGGCGTCCTGGTAGTCCAGCAGGAGACGGTCGGGGACGGCGTCGCGGATCGTGGAGCGCACCGGGGCGCGCGGCACCTGGTCCCGTCCGGTCGCGATCGCGTCGAAGCGGTCGGCGAGGCCGATCATCGAGGACGACGCCACGTACTCGCGGGGATCGCCGTCCGGGGGCCCGGGGGCCGGTTCGGCGAGTGCCCGCCGCAGGGCCCGCCGGTCGGTCTTGCCGGACTCGGTGCGCGGAAGCTCGTCGTGGAAGACCACGAACGCGGGCACCATGTGCCAGTCGAGGTGCTCGGCGCAGTGGCGGAGGAGTTCCTCGGCGTCGGGCGTGCGGCTGTCGCGGGGCACGACGCAGGCCGCGGGCACCTCGCCCGCCTCCTCGTCGGGCACCGGCACCACGGCGGCGTCGGCCACCGAGGGGTGCTGCCTGAGCCGCGCTTCGACCTCGTGCGGGTTCACCTTGAACATCGAGCGGCTGAAGGCGTCGTCGCCGCGGGCGACCCAGTGCAGGAAGCCGTCCTCGTCCCGGGTGAACAGGTCGCCGGTGAACAGCACCCTGTCCTCGCCGAACAGGCCGGTGCGCAGGACACGGCCGGTCAGCTCGGGGTCGCCCCAGTAGCCCTGCATCACCTGGTCGCCCGCGACCACCAGTTCGCCGGGCACACCGGGTTCCCCGACGGGAGCGCCGTCGCCGTCCACGAGGTGGGCGCGCACACCGGTGACGGGTTCCCCGACGGAGCCGGGACGGCGGTCGATCTCCTCCGGCGGCAGGGAGCACACGCGTTTGCACTCGGTGAGCCCGTACATCGAGTGGATCGGCACGTCGGGGAGCGCCTCGCGCAGTGTCCTGATGTGCTCCACGGGGAGGCGCTGCCCGGTGCTGGACAGCAGGCGCAGGGACGGGCGCGGATCCCGGCCGAGGCCGTCGATCCGGCACAGGTGGGCCAGCAGGGAGGGGAAGCCGTGGACCGCGGTGACGCCCTCCTCGCCGATCGTCTCCCACACCTCCCGCGGACTCGCGGCGAGGCCCCGCAGCAGCACCGCCCGGCCGCCGAAGGCCAGCGGCATCACGATGTTGTAGAAGCCGAAGTCGGAGCCGATGGGGGTGCAGCTCAGCACCACGTCGTCGGCGGTGTGGCCGAGGGAGGAGGTGACCGCTTCGAAGGCCGCCGTCATGGCGCGGTGGCCGACCGTCACGCCCTTCGGCGACGAGGTGGAGCCCGAGGTGTAGAACACGGCGGCCGGCGGGCCCGCGAGCGGTATGCCCGGGCCCCTCCGGGGCCGTCCGAGCGGACGCGGCCGTGGCGTCGCCCCGCCGGGCGGTCCGCCGGCGCCCAGGGGGAGCACGGCGGACAGGCCGGTGTCGGCGAAGAGGTCGCCCAGGGCCCCGGCCCGGTCGGTGACCAGGAAGGCGGCGTCGCAGGCGCGGATCTGGTGGACCAGTTTGCGCCGCGAGAACGTCGGGTGGGTGGTGACCAGGCAGCCGCCCGCCTTGAGGATTCCCAGGGTCGCCGCGACGACGTCGAGGGACAGGTCCGCGTAGACCACCGCGCGGTCGCCGGCGTCCAAACCGAGACCGAGGAGCCGCGCCGCGTACGCGTCGGCGAGTTCGTTCAGTTCCCCGTAGGAGACGGTGGTTCCGTCCAGGGTCACGGCGGCGCGTGCGGGGTGCCGTGCCGCGTTTCCCTCGAACAGCCCGGCGAGCCGCGTGGGGTGTCCGGTGGCGCCGGCAGAGGTGTCGTGCGTCGGTCCGTTCATCAGTAGGACGACGCCTTCTCCCGGTGGAGCGTGTGGCGTTCCGTGCCCCGCAGCGGCGGGTTGAAGACGCTGAGCAGCGTCATGTCGCCGTCGGGGTCCGCGCGCAGTTCGTGCCGGTCGTGCCGGTCGAGCGCGTAGAGCACGCCGGGGGTGATCCGGTGGCTGTTGCCGGCGTCGTCCGTGATCTCCCCGGACCCCGACAGGCAGAAGCAGGCCTCCAGGTGCGAACGGTATTCGAGGAGCGAGGACGTGCCCGCCCGGACCACGGTGTGGCACACGGTGAAGCCCATGTTGTCCGTGGCGGTGAGGAGGCGGACGCTGGTGCCGTTGCCCCAGTCGACCTCGTACCGGGAACCGGCCAGTTCGGTCAGCGATCGGATCAGCATGCGGCTCCCTCGGCGCTCTGTTCCCCGTGTGGATCGCGATCACTATAGAAAGCGCTTGCACAGGCTCGACAGTTGATATTCCGCCACTCCTATGGCGCAAAGACGCCGTGCGGGGAAGAGCTTTCGGGGCGGAGCGACGAGCGTCGGCCGGCGCAGGGCCGGCCCGCCGCAGGCGACCGGTCCGTCCCCGCCGCACAGGGCACGGCCTTTATCGGATTGCCGCCGATCGGCCGGTCGGGTAGGAAGCCCGCATGTTGAGAGGCAGCAAGGTCGGGCTCAGGGCCCGGCACGAGGGCGACATCCCGGTCCTGCAGGCCGAGCTCCACGACGACGTGGCCAACCACTCACGGGCCGACGGCCGACCGTGGCGGCCGATCACGCCCGGCTCGAAGGAATCGCCGTTCGTGGTGGACGACAAGGAGCAGCGGCACGCCTGGTTCTCCGTGGTGGAACTGGACGGCGGCACGCTGGTCGGCGCCGCGGAGCTGTGGAACATCGACACCCACAACCGGTCCGCGCACATCGGGCTGGGCCTGCTGCCGTCCTCCCGCGGCAAGGGGTACGGCACCGACGTGGTCGCGGTGCTGTGCCACTACGGTTTCGCCGTGCGCGGCCTGCACCGGCTGCAGATCGAGACGCTGTCGGACAACGCCGCGATGCTGCGCGCCGCCGAGCGCAACGGCTTCGTCCGCGAGGGCGTGCTGCGCTCGGCGGCCTGGGTGATGGGCGAGTTCCTGGACGAAGTCCTGCTCGGGCTCCTCGCCCGGGACTGGAAGCCGGACGCGAAGGGCTGAGGAGTCCCGGCGCGGTGCGGGCGGCGGCCCCGGCTCACGCGCGCAGCGCGGCGAGGACGTCGTCCTCCCGCACCTCCCCGGACAGGACGGGGCCGTCCGCGAAGAGGAACACCGGCGGGGCCGGCAGGCCGAGTTCGCGGACGCGGGCGAGTTCGGCGCGCACCGCGTCCGCGCCGCCGTCGTCGGTGACGACGCCCGTCTCGGCGACGATCCGGGCGAGCACGGCGGGGTCCGCGATGTTCAGGCCGTCGGTGAAGTAGGCGCGGAACAGCCGCTCGGCCACTTCCTCGCCCTTCCCCTGTCCGGACGCCTGTGCGGCGAGACGGTGCGCGTCGAAGGTGTTGGTGAACACCGCGCGGCGGAAATCGAGTTCGAGGCCGTCCTCGGCGCCGAGCGAGGTGTCGGCGGCGAGCCGGGCCGCCACGGCCGCGCCGCGCTCACGCGACCAGACGTCGATCAGCGGCTCGCCGGCGGGGGACGCGTCGGGCCGCAGCTGGACGGGGCGCAGCACCGTCTCGGCCGTGCCGCCGTCCGCGCGGTGGCGGCGGACGGCCCGGACGTAGCGGGTGAAGCCGATGCAGCAGTGGACGCAGACGAAGTCGAGTACGGCCTCGACGCGGCGCGGAGGGGTCATGGGCGGACTCCTGGGAGTGAGGGAGGGGGGCGGTACCCGGTCCGGGCGTTCACCAGGGCATCGGACCGGCGGCCGTGAAGTAGCCGCCGGTCGGCCCGTCGGGTCCGATCAGGGCCATGCGGACGATGATGTCGGCGCCCTCCTCGACGCTCTGGGCTCCGGTGCGGCCGTTGAGGTCGGTGGCGGTGTGTCCGGGATCGACGGCGTTGATCCGCATCGTCGGCAGGGCGCGCGCATACAGCACCGTGACCATGTTCAGGGCGGCCTTGGAGGAGTTGTACGGCAGTGAGGAGACCCAGACGGGAACCAGTGGGGCGTGGGCGGCCGGATCGGCCGCGACGGCCAGTGAGCCCAGGCCGCTGCTGACGTTCACCACGACCGGCGACGCGCTCCGGCGGAGCAGGGGCAGGAAGGCGTGCGTCACGCGTACGGCGCCGAACACGTTGGTGTCGTGGACCGCCAGCATGTCCGCGGCGGTGATCTCGTCGGCCGGCCGCGCGGGACCGGCCACGCCGGCGTTGTTGACCAGGACGTCGAGTCGTCCGGCCCGCTCGCGGACCAGCGCGGCGGCCGCCGCGACGGAGGCGTCGTCGGTGACGTCGATGGTCAGGGGCCGGGCGCCGACCGCCCGGGCGGCCTCCGCGCCGCGGCGGGCGGCGCGGGCGCCCAGGAAGACGGTGTGCCCCGCCCGGACCAGGCGGCGGGCGGTCTCCAGTCCCAGGCCCTTGTTGGCCCCGGTGATGAGAGTAGTCGTCACGCCCGGCAGTCTCACCGCTCGGCGGCCGGCCCGGCAGGCCACCGCTCTTCCTGGTAACGCCGGTACCAGGACGGCGCGGTCCGGGACGCCGATACTGGAGCGGTGGGCACACAGGGCGCGGGCGGGCATCCCCGGCGGCGGGGCAGCGAACTGGGCGACGCACTGCGCCGCTGGCGGGAGCGCGTCCCTCCCGCCGCGGTCGGGCTGCCCGCCGGACGGACCCGCCGGACGCCCGGCCTGCGCCGCGAGGAGCTGGCCCTGCTGGCCGGGATATCCGCCGAGTACGTGGTCCGCCTGGAGCAGGGCCGGGCGACGTCCCCGTCCGCCCAGGTGCTCGGCGCCCTGGCACGGGCACTGCGCCTGTCGGGAGCCGAGCGTTCCCTCCTGTTCGCGCTGGCCGGGCAGCCCGAGCCCGCGGACGGCCGGCTGCGGAGCCGGCTCACGCCCGGGGTGCGGCGGCTGCTCGACCAGATGCCGGGCACACCCGTCGGCGTGTACGACGCCGCCTGGACACTCCTCGCCTGGAACCGGCTCCACGCCGCCCTGACGGGGGACCCGTCCGCACTCCCGGTCCGGGAGCGCAACGTGGTGTGGCAGCACTTCACCGGCCCGCCCGGCCGTGTGCGCCACACCTTTGAGCAGCAGGCCCGCTTCGAGACCGCGGTGGTCTCCGACCTGCGCGCCGCCCGCGCCCGCCACCCGGCGGACGCGGCCCTGCGCGGCCTCGTCGCGGACCTGCGCAGGACGAGCCCGCGCTTCGCCGCCCTGTGGGACGCCCACGAGGTGAGCGGTCACACCCGCCACACCAAGACCGTCCACCACCCCGAGGTCGGGCCGCTCGACCTCGACTGCGACATCCTCACCGACCCCGAGGGCGACCTGCGCGTCGTGATCCTCACCGCCGCGCCGGGCAGCGACGCCGCCGGCCGGCTCGACCTGCTCCATGTCATCGGCACCCAGCGGATGACCGAACCGCGCACCGGCACGGACCGGTTGACCGGCGACGGACCGGTGTCCCACCGGTGACGCCTTCGCAGCACGGTCCCGTCCGTCCCGTGGCGGGGCAGTTCTCGCAGCTTCCTCACCGCTCGGCCGCGCCGACCGGGTCCGGAGCCGGATGAGCGGGTTCAGGACCCGCTGAGGTGCCGGGCCGTTACCCGCACGAGTACCGGCATTCCGATTCCTTCCGCCCCGGGAGCACGGTGTGCCGCTGCCGCTGCCGCTGCCGAAGGCGAGGTTCCGTCGCGAGGAGCCGGGGAACGGCCACCGCTGCTTCGAGCCCGCCCCGGAGGCGATCGCCGGGATCGCGTACCGGTGCCGAGCGTGTCGGCACGCTTCCTCCTGGACGTGCGGGAGCGGCGTCTGATCTTCTTACCGGCATGACACGGTTTCTCCGACTGCGATTAGTCATCACGGCCGTGACCGCTTCCGCACTGCTGGGCGGCCTCGCCTGTGCGGCCGGTGCCGTTACCGGCGAAGAGGGCTCCACGAGTGTCGCCGCCGCCCGGACGGGCAGCACCTCCTCATCCGGTTCCGGGTCGGAACTGCGCAGGACGCTGCGGGAACTCGAGGAATCCCATGCGGGGCGGATCGGTGCGGTGGGCATCGACCTGGGGACCGGCCGCACGGTCGGCTACCGGGCCGACGAGCGCTTCCCCTTCAACTCCATGTTCAAGGTGTTCGCCTGCGCGGCGGTGCTGCACGAAGCACGCACCAGCAGGCCGGGGCTGATGGACGAAGTCGTGCGCTGGAAGCCCTCCGACATGACCGGCCTGACCGGGAACTCCCCCGAGACCACCGAGTACACCGACACGGGCATGACCCCGGCCCAGCTGTGCCGTGCCGGGATCACCAAGTCCGACGGCTTCGCGGGCAACATGCTGCTGGAGCAGATCGGCGGGCCGCGCGGGCTGACCGACTTCTTCCGCGCCATCGGCGACCGGGTCAGTCGCCTGGACCGGCCGGAACCCCGGCTGACCGAGTGGCAGCCCGGGGAGAAGCGCGACACCACCACTCCCGCGGCCGCCGCGCGGACTTTCGCCGAGCTCACCACCGGCTCGGTCCTCCACGCCCGCGACCGGGCCCGGCTGGTCGGATGGCTGAAGGCGAGCCTCACCGGCGCCGGCCGGATCAAGGCGGGCATTCCCCGGGACTGGACGGTCGGCAACAAGACCGGCACCGGCGGCGCGAGCAACCACGGCACCGCCAACGACCTGGCGATCGTCTGGCCGACCGGATCGGACGCGCCGATCGTGCTGGCAGTGTTCACCAACCGCGATCTCGATGACACCCCGCACGACGACAAAGTGATCGCGGCCACCGCGACCGCGCTGGCCGAGGCCCTCGGCAGGCTGTGACCTGCCGAGGGCCTCGGCCGGCGGCGCTTCCACCGTGACGCGACGACGGGCGATGACGGCAGACGACAGCAGATGACGGCAACGGTCACCGTCGTCACCGTCCGCACCCGCCCGGTGGGCCCCGACGCGCCCGTGTCGGGGCCCACCGGCCCGCGAGGAACACGAACCGGCGAGCCAGAGGCTTCGATGAGTCCCCAGTCCCGTCCCTTCCCCCCGCCCGCACGCCGGTGCCGGCCGGCCCGGCGAACGATGCTCACGGCGCTGGCCACCACGGTGCTGGTCCTGCTCGCGTCGACCGGCTGCGCCCGATGGGCCGAGCCGCCGCCCCTTCCGCCCGCCGGCGTCTACGAGCACGGTGCGGCGGACGAGAACTCGCGGGCCGAGCCGGTCCCGCCCGACGGCGTGGCAGGGGCCCTCACCCGGCCGCTGAGGAAGGCCGGCTGGTTCTGTGCGCAGGTCCGAGCCAATGCGGACGGCCGTGCCCTGTGGTGCCGGATCGCTCACCGCGACGAGGCGGAGACGGTGCGTTCGCAGGTGGCGCAGTTCCTGCTCGACCGCGACGACCGGCTCGCCTGGGCGTGGTTCCCGCCCATCGAGGCGAACCCCGAAGGCCACGGGGTCGCCGTGGCCGCGGCGCCGGCGCTGACCGCGATCTGGCCCGGCGCCGGGGACCGCCTGCGGGCGGAGATCGACGACTTCGAGGACGACCACCGTGCCGACACCCCGGGACGCGACGGCGACACCCCCCGGACGGGGTGGCGGGACAGGCACGCGGAGTACCGGTACGACCGGCACAACGGGCTGGTCGTCACCGCCCGGGACGTCTCCGTACGGCGCTGGCCGTTCGGCTCCGAGCACTACGCGACCACGATGAGCTCCGCTGTCGACGATCTCCTCGCCGGCGGCTACGACTGCTTCTATCCGCCCCAGCAGAGCTGCACCCGCGTCCAGTCGAACGGCTCCTTCGACGTCACCCTCCGCGGCGACCAGATCGTCTCGGTCCGGTTCGGCATCGGCAGCCTGATCGAGTCCGGGCGGCAACAGCACCCGCTCGGCGAGGAGTTCCCGAACGGCCTCACCTTTCTCACCGAGACGGTCCGCCGTCCCGTCACGGAGCGCATCGAGCGGTCCCGGCGAACCGGCACCGGCTTCGCCGGCATCGTGGCCGGAACGGTCGTGATCATCGACGCGCGTTCGCGTGTGCGCGGCGAAGGTGATCTCGTGGCCTACTTCCACATCCGGATCGGCGTGCCACTGGCCGCGACCCTGCCCCTCTGATCCCGCGGCCAGGACGCGGGCACCGCCGGGGCGGGCGTGCCCCCCGGGGGGCGGTCCGGAAGCCGGTCACGTGCCCGCCCGGCCGTCGTGCGCGGTCCGCCGCCGCGGCCGAACCGGCCGCCTTCTAGGCTCCGTTGGCATGCATGTGGTTGCGGTCCTCACGCTCGACGGGGTGTCGGCCCTCGATCTCTCCATCCCCTGCCAGGTGTTCGCCCTCGCGACCGGCCCGGACGGCTCGCCGTTCTACGACGTGCGGGTCTGCGCCGACCGGTCGGTGACCGCGACGGCCGGCCCGTCGCAGCCGTTCCGGGTCTCCTCCGAGTACGGCTGGGACGACGTCCGCGCCGCGGACACCGTCATCGTCCCCGGGGTCCCCGCCGACCACGTCCCGCATCCGCGCGCGGTCCGGGTCCTGCGGGACGCGGCGGCCCGCGGGGCCCGGATCGCCTCCATCTGCACGGGAGCCTTCGTCCTCGCGCACGCCGGGCTCCTCGAGGGACGCCGCGCCACCACGCACTGGCGGTTCGCCGACGAGCTGGCCGAACGGTACCCGCGGACGGACGTCGACCCGTCCGTGCTGTACGTCGACGAAGGGCAGGTGCTCACCTCCGCCGGGATCGCCGCCGGCCTCGATCTGTGCCTGCACATGATCCGCGTCGACCACGGTGCGGCCGTCGCCGCCCGTGCCGCGCGGATGCTGGTGATGCCGCCGCAGCGCACCGGCGGCCAGGCGCAGTTCATCGAGTACCGCACACCCCGGGAAGACGCATCGGACCTCGGCCCCACCCTCCAGTGGATGCGCGGCAAGCTGAGCGAACCCCTCAGTGTCGCCGACATCGCCGCCCACGCCATGATGAGCCGGCGCAGCCTGGCGCGGCACTTCCGCGCCCAGACGGGCACCACGCCGCTGCGCTGGCTGGTCGTCCAGCGCGTCCAACGCGCCCGGGAGTTACTGGAGACGACGTCGCTGCCGCTGACGAGAGTGGCCGAGGCGACCGGGTTCGGCTCCCTGGAGACCCTCCGCCACCACTTCACCCGCCAGGTCGGCACGACCCCCTCCGCCTACCGGGCGGCCTTCCGCGCGTGAGCGGGGCGCACTCCTCCGCGCGGCGTGGCCGTATCTTGCGCACCATGGGCACGCGAGCCGGTGCCGCCGGTCACCGGCCGCCGCAAGACTGAAGGCGTTCCCGCGCCCCGGCCCCGGCCGGGACGCGCCGCCCACGTCCCCGCGGAGGCCCCCTCATGCCGTCCCCGTCCGGAACCGCCGCGCCGTCCTCACAGCCCCCGCCGTCCGCGTCCCGGCCCGCGCGGCGACTGCGCGTCCACACCGTGCTCTACGACGGTGTCGAGGAGCAGGATTTCGCCGGTCACGTCGAGGTGTTCGGCATCGCCGGGGAGGAGCGGATCGCGCAGTCCTTCGTCACCGCCGATGGTGCCCGCAGGGTGAGGACGTCCGCCGGGATGGAGATCGTGTGCCGGGACCCCTGGTCCCCCCGCACCGCGGACCTGATCGTCGTCCCCGGCGGCGGGTACGGCGACGGCTCCCCGCTCCAGCGGGAGATACGGCGCGGTGTCCTGCCCGGTGCGCTGGCGGCGGCCCGCAGGGACGGCCTGGTCTTCGGGGCCGTGTGCACCGGCACCATGCTGCTGTCCGCCGCCGGCCTCACCGCCGGGCGTCCCTGCACCACGCACCACATCGCCCTGGACGACCTGCGGGCGCAGGGCGGACTCGTGGCCGCGGGCCGGGTCGTCGACGACGGCGACCTCGTCACGTGCGGGGGCGTCACCTCCGGCATCGACCTGGCGCTCTGGCTCCTCGAACGGTTCTTCGGCGCGGACACGGCCCTCTTCGCCGAGGAGGTCCTCGAATACCAGCGCCGGGGCACCGTGAACGCGACCTGACCACCGCAGCCCCCGCTCGTCCGGGACACGGTCCCGCGTCGCCCGGACTCCGGCCGGGCGCCCGTCCCGCCGTCCCGCCACGAGAAAAACCGACCCCGTCACGAGACCACGAGACCACGAGACCACGAGACCACGAGACCACGAGACCACGAGAAGAGGTCACCCCGTGAACCGACGTACCCTGCTGCGCACCGCCACGGCCCTGGGAGCCGCGGGCCTGGCGACCGGCGTCCCCCTCGACGCGGCCACCGCGGCCACCGCGGCCCCCGCGTCCCCCTCCGGGACCCGCGACCCGCTCCGCGTGCACGTCGTCCTGTTCCAGGGCGTGGAGGAACTCGACCTCGCCGCCCCCTACGAAGTGCTCAGCGCCTCCGACCACTTCACCGAGCGCGACGTGGACGTCCGCTACGTCGCCCTCGACGGACCCCGCGCGATCACCGCCGCCTTCGGCACCAGGCTCCGCGCCGACCAGGGCTGGGCCCCGGAGGAGGCGGACCTCCTCGTGGTCCCCGGCGGCGGGTACGCCCGCAAGGAGGACCCCGGGGTCTGGGCGGAGATCCGGCGCGGCGATCTGCCCCGGGCCCTGGCCGAGGCACGCCGGCCCGGGCTGACCATCGCCGCCCTGTGCACCGGCGTGATGCTGCTCTCCGCCGCCGGCGTCACCCGCGGCCGCCCCTGCACCACCCACCACCGGGCCCGCGCCGACCTCGAACAGCAGGGGGGCCTGGTGAAGAACGCGCGCGTCGTCGACGACGGCGACCTGGTGACCGCCGGAGGCGTCACCTCCGGCCTCGACCTCGCGCTGTGGCTGGTCCGCCGCGAACTGGGCGTCGACGCTGCGCTGGGGCTGGAGGCCATGCTGGAGTACGAAGCACGCGGGACGGTCTGGACACCCGCCTCGCCTTCCTGACCCGTGGCAGCGGCCCCGGCCTTCCGGGCAGGGGCCGCTCACGGGCACGCCGGGGTCCGCCGGGCAGAGCGGCGCCGGGACCGGACGGGCCCGCCGGGTCGGGCGGGGTGCGGCCCTGATCTCGCCGTGCGGGGGCGAGGGTGTCGCTGTTCGCTTCCGGGCGTCGACAGGGCGGCCCGAAAGTCATCTAGTCCCCCTAGATGTTTCCGTCTAGAGGGCCTAGATTGGCAGTAGAGGGAAAGGAGGCCGACCGGTGGGCATGTACCGAGTCGAGGCCCGGAGGGTCACCGGCGGATGGCAGCTGCACGTTCGTGGCGCAGAGATGGAGCCTGTGTGGACCAAGGGCTTGCACGGAGCCCTGGACGTGGCACGGAAGGCCATCTCCCAGGCGACGGGCGAGCCGGCGGACGCGGTTTCGGTGGCCATGAACTTCGACCTCGGGCCGGAGCTGTCCGCCGCGGTCCGTTCGGCCGTACAGGCCACGGTCGACGCGCGCAAGGCGCAGATGCGGGCAGCCGCGCGGCTGCGCGAGACGGCGCGGCGGTTGCGCGAGGCGGGACTCACGGGCCGTGACGTAGCCCAAGTGCTCGGGGTCTCGCCGCAACGTGTTTCTCAGCTCCTGGGCAGACCTGCGGGAGGGGACGCCGCTGCCCGCCACCCCGCTACAGACGACGCCCCGCCACCGCGGCGTCGTTCAGCCGGTGAGTGAGGGCGCCGGCGAGGCGGTCACCACGACCCGTTGGTACGGGCAGGTCCATCCGCCGGTGGAGTACCAGCCGTGGGCGTCCGGCCTGTCCATGGCCAGGCCGGACGACTCGCTTCCGTGATCGTCGCACGTGATGTGCCCGGTCCGCGGATACCGGTCGAGCACCCCGCGCAGGGCGACGAGCGTCTCGTAGTGCACGCGGAAGACCCTTCCTGTGCCCGGTGGCACCGCGCACGGGTCGGGTGTCCGTAAGCACTTCTCCGGGCTTCCCGCACGGAGCGGAAGTGGTTTTACGTGTAAGGAGTTGACCTGGCTCCACTCCGCGCTGCGCCTGAATAGGGTGTGGTGGGAGGTCCGTGGGATGAGTTTCCGGCTGGCGGCGTACGCCGTGTGCATCGAGGACCGGCGGGTGCTGCTCGCCCGTCACGTATCACCGGAGGGCGGGAGCACCTGGACCCTTCCGGGCGGCAGGGTCGAGCACGGGGAGGATCCGTTCGACGCTGTGATCCGGGAGGTCGCCGAGGAGACCGGCTGCGCCGCGGTGGTGGATCGCCTGCTGGGCGTGGACTCCAGGGTGATCCCCGCGGCCGTGGCCCGGGCGGGAGTCGAGCACCACAATGTCGGCGTCTTCTACCGGGTCCGCGTCACCGGCGGCCGGCCCCGGCCCGAGCCGAACGGCGAGATCGCCGAGTCGGTGTGGACCGCGATCCCCGACGTCGCCTGTCTGCGCCGGTCGTCACTGGTCGACGTCGGCCTCGCCCTGGCGCAGACGCTTCCGGCGACCGGCCATGTCGCTCCCGTCCCGGTCGGCGGTCTGATCCAGCACTGAGACGCCGTCAGCACGGGATGTGTTGTGCCTGTGGATGTGCAAGGCTGCGTGATACCTGTGCATGCGCCCAAGCGAGATTTAATCCATTGACAGAGTCAATGCACGAGTGTCATCCTCGTTGCGAGATGAAGGTGTACGGCGAGTACCGCACCGAAAACCTGATTTTCGCCGAGTACGACCGGATGACCGCCGTCGGCCCGAGGCTGGAGAACCCGCTCGGCGAGGGCGGGTCCGGCACGTACCGCTCCACCCTCGCCCCGCCCCACCGCCAGGGGCTCCGGCACGGTTGATCCGCCGACCCCTGGGTGGCCGCATCTGCGGCCGCCCAGGAGAGGCTGACCTCACGCAAGGAACCAGCACCACGTGGTACGCCGAAGCCAGACCAGCAACCCGCGCTCAACCGTCGTCCTGACCTCGGGCGCGGACTGGCGTGGCCGTGCCGCGTCCCAGCGGCGCAGCAGCGGAGCCGAGTCACCCTTGCCCCGTCGGCAGCCGGCGAAGATCAAAGCCCTGCAGCAGACCATCGAGGTGGCCCGCGCGGCGATCAACAAGAAGCGCTGGCCTCAGGCGCGTTACGCGCTCAGCCGGGCGCGGGCTCTCGTCAACGTCCTTCCCGCCAACCTGGTCGCCCAGGAACGCGAACAGTTCTCGCAGCTCCGCAAGGAGTATGCGGCGCGTAACACGCCGGCCGCGAGGAACGGCAAGAAGCCGCAGCAGAAGCCCACCGCGCCTACAGGCGGCAAGAAGTCGGCCGCGAAGACCGCGGCGGAGAAGCCCGCGGTGAAGGTCGCGCAGAAGCCGAAGCCTGCCCCCGTTCGCGACCTCGGCGACCGTTACATCAACCGTGAGGCCCTGGGGTACGCGCCGACCGACAAGGCGTAAGGCGCGGCCATACCCAGGCAACAGGGGCAAGCCCGGCGCATACCGCTTCCCCTGTCCCACCGAAGCTGACGTCGGCTCGCTCATCCGCCAATTCGGCTTGACCGCATGGACGCTCGATGAGGCGCTTCCATCGCGACGCCCCACGTCCTCCTCGTGAGCCGCGCGGGGTGTGCCGTCCGCCGCTCCGGCACCCGGCCCGGCGGACGGCACACCCCCAAGTCGCTCAGCGCTCCGACGCGAAGCGCACGAACCGTTCCCAGCCCTCGCGGCCCACCGCGAAGGACGGGCGGGTCACGTCCTTGGAGTCCCGTACGTGGACGGCCTGTCCGTCGATCGCGACCTCCACGCAGTCGTCGCCCTCACTGCCGCTGTAGCTGGACTTGAACCAGGCGAGTTCCGTCGTACCGCTGCTCATCGCTCTCCTCGCAGTCGCTCCAGCCAGGCCCGGGATTCCTTGGGGCTCAGGGCCTGTGAGCGCAGTGTTTCATAGCGCTGGCAGAGCGTCCTCACCTCTTTCCGGTCGGAGACCAGCCGCCCGTTCTTCTGCCCCTCGGAGTAGCCGAGCCGCCGCCCTTCCGGGGTCTCCAGAATCCGCACCGGCCCGTCCAGGCACGCATGCAGTCCCGCCTCCAGTGGCACCACTTGGAGCGTCACATTGCGTGGGGCGGTGAGTTCGAGGACGTGGTCCAGCAGCCCGCGCATCGCCTCCGCGTCGCCGAACCGCCGCCGGAACACGTGCTCCTCGACGATGAAGCTGAACGGCACGGTCGGCCGCTCCCGCAGCATCCGCTGCCGTTCCATTCGCGCGGTGAGCTGCGCCTCCAGCTCCTCGTCGGTCCGCGGAGGGATCGTGCTCTCGAACACGGCCCGCGCGTACGCCTCCGACTGCAACAGCCCCGGCACCAGTCGGCACTCGTAGGTGGACAGGCTCACCGCGTTCCGCTCCAGCCGTGCCCACTGCCGGAACCACGCAGCGAGTCCCGCCTCCCCCCGCGTCAGATGCCGGGCGGCCTTACGCAGTGCGCCGGTGTTGCCGAGGGCCTCCTCCGCGCGCTCCACGAACGCGTCGTCCGGCATGCGGCGTCCCAACTCGATCGACTCCACCGTGTGCTTGGAGTACTGCACACAGGCGGCGAGGTCGGCGCGGCTGAGGCCGGCGTGTTCGCGCAGTGCCTGGACGAACGCGCCGAAGGTGCGCAGGCTGTCCGACGGATGCGGCTCCCGGTCCCACTCCCTCGCCGGAACCGGCTGCTCGCCGACACCTCCGGCCCCGGGCCCGGCCCCGGTCCCGCACCCGGCCGCTTCCCCCTCGACGATGTGCATCCGCCGCCCTCTCTGCGCGCTCCGTACCGGACCGCGACGGTTTCTCACGGTCCTCCCGTTCAACGCCCAGCGTGACGGAATGTCTCGCGTACGGTCCACCGTCCGTGCCCGTACGCTCACTCGGTGTACGTGGCGCGGGGCTCGCTCCCGCCCGCGGGCTCCCGGAACTCCGGGACCGGGCACGGAGCCCGGTTCCGGGGGCGGAGAGCCCGAACCCCGGAGAAAGCCAGTGCCGTCGTGCCGGAACCTGACAGGATCCCCGCATGGAGATCCGTCGCATCACCCGGGCCGGGGACGTTTGGGACGCCGGGCACCTCTTCGACGCGCCCCCTCTGCCGGAGGGGATCGAGAGGTTTCTCGCGGACGAGCGCCACCACCTCCTGATCGCCTATGCCGACGGCGTCCCGGCAGGGATGGTCACCGGCGTCGAGATGACCCACCCGGACAAGGGCACCGAGATGTTCCTGTACGAGCTGGGCGTGGACGAGCCGTTCCGCGGACGCGGCATCGGCCGGGCACTGACGTCGGCGCTTGCGGACCTGGCCCGCGAACGGAACTGCTACGGCATGTGGGTGATCACGGACGAGGACAACGCGGCGGCACGGGCGACCTACCGCCGTACCGGAGGCGTCCTGGAGGAGAAGCAAGTGGTGTTCGTCTGGACCTTCGATCAGGCGTAGATCCACACAGCGGAGCGGCCCGCCGCACAGGGCGGTTGTGATGCGCGCCCCCGGATCCCGCGCCGAGCCCGTGCCCGGCACGGCTCACCGAGCAGGCGGCGATCTCCCTGAGGCGCGGGTCCTTCTTGTCCGGCCCCGGCTCGGCGACGACGGTGCACTGCTCCGTCCCGGGGAAGGCGACAGCGACGGACGGCCGGCCGGGTGTGGAGGCCGTCCGGGGTCCGGTGGCCGGCCGTCGGCCCGGAGGATCCCCGGGTCGAACAGCGTCCCGGGAACGGGCCGGTGCCCGGCCGGGCCGCGGGAGCGGCCGGCCGGGCACCGGGTCGGCGGGGCACGGGCGTCACCTCACGGTGAGGTAGGCCCGTTCGATCGTCTGGACCAGGGTGTTGCCCCGCCGGTCGGTGAGGTGGACGCGCAGGGAGACCGAGCCCGGCGCCTTCGGGTGCTTCAGCAGCAGGCGCTTCCCGCCCACGGCCTTCGCCTTCCGCCAGGTCTTCCCCTCGTCGTAGGAGACCTCGAACGACAGCTTCCGCACGCCCGACTCCTCGGCCGCGCCCTCCACCGCGAACGGCACCGGGAAGGAGCGCCCCGCCCTCGCCGTCACCGACGGGCTCAGCTCCGGCGAGAACCGCACCACCGACAGCGGCAGCCGCTCCCAGGAGTCCGTGGACGTACGCGCCGAATCGAATGCCCACTCGACCCGCACCCGGTTGCTCACCGAGGCGTGGGTGAGGGGCCGGCGCTCCTCCGCCACCAGTGTGTACCGCCGCTTCCCCGCCGGGAGGTCGAACGGTTCGCGGTCCTCCGGGAACAGCTCCCAGAAGGGGCCCGCGTAGCCGTACTCCGTCAGGGGGTCGCCGTACTCCTCGGCGAAGAGCTCCTCGTCGCCCGTCCTCAGCGAGACCCGCCCCCCGGCGGCGGTCATGGCCCCGCCGTGCCCCGCCCCGTCGGAGTACAGCGGCAGCCGGAGGCTCAGCGTGTCGCCCCGCCGGACGGCACCGACGGGCAGCTCCTGCGGATCGATCCGGTCCCCGGGGAGGCCGGGCCCGTACACGCCCGTGCCGAGCCGCTCCCGGTAGGTCCGGCCCGCTTGGTACGCCTTCCGGTCGCCGAACAGCGTCCGGACGCTTCCCGGGTCCCCGTTCTCCCCGGTCAGGAGGGGGCGCCACTCGACGCCGCGGCCGAGGACGTAGGCGGTGTACGTGGCCGGCAGGGCACGTTCCCGGTGCACGGCGAACAAGTTGGCCATGGTGCTGGTACCGCCGTACGGGTCCACGGCGCCCATGAAGAGGTCCGCGGTCTCGCCGGGGACCGGCGAGGAGGCCGTTACCTCGACCTTCGCCAGATCCTCGGTCCCCACGTCGGCGGTGAAGCCGCCCAGGTCCGCGCCGCGCCGGTTCCAAGCCAGGTGGTACAGGTCCTCCGGCCCTCCGCCCGCCGCCTCGCGGGCCCATATGCCGTGGTACTGCACGAACGCCTCGTCGTCCGTGTCGGGACCGATGCGGCCGACCCGGGTGCCGTTCAGGTCCGGGTCCGGGTCCCCCGTGAAGTAGGAGGAGACGTCGAAGTAGCTGGGGAAGTTCCCGCTCGCGGGTGCCAGTCTCCTCGCGCAGTCGTACACGCAGTAGGTCACCTGCGCGTGCACGGGCCTGGTCTCGCCGTCCGCGCTGCCGGGGAGGGTGACGGAGACCGGGTCCGCCTTGCGGGCGTCCATGGTGACGGTGGTGTCCCGGTCCAGGTTCAGCGCGGGCCGCAGGAGCAGAGCCGTCTCGTCCTCCCCGGCGCGCAGCGGCACCAGGCTGTCCAGGGCGTAGCGCCCCTTGGGCAGCCGCACGGTGAACTCGTCGCCGAAGACGACGCGTTCGGAGTCCCCGGGGCCGAGGAGGAAGGCGAGGCCGTTCTCGGCCGGTCTGCCGTCGGCGTCGAGGTGCCGGACGGTGAGGTTGTACGACTCGGGTTCGCGGTGCACGCCGAGTGCGGTGCGCACGGTGGTGGCCCCGTCGGCGGAGACGGCGGTGACGGTCCCGCCGAACGCCCCGTCCCTCCCGGTGGTCCGGGTGTCGGCGGTCACCTCGGCCGTCGCCGTACCGCCGGGCGGGACGGTCAGTGTCCGGGGCGAGACGGCGAACATCCCCTCGGGGACGGTGTCGCCGTCCGGCTTCACGGACAACTCCAGCTCGACGGGCTCCCCGCCCTCGTTGCGGTAGGTGATCTCCTTCGTCTCCGGTTCCCGGGAGGCGGGCGACCGGGGCGCCGGGGCGAAGTTCACCGGACCGCCCTCGGCGAAGACCTCCCGCTCCAGGGCCGCGGCCACGTCGACGCGACCGGTGCCCTGCTCGAAGACGGTGTACGGGCCGGGCCGGGCACTGCCGGTCAGCACGGACTTGAGCCGCTCGCCGTCCCAGCCGGGGTTCCGCTGGAGCAGCAGCGCGGCGGCCCCGGCCACGTGCGGGGCCGCCATCGAGGTGCCGTCCATGGAGACCGCACCGGTGCCCTCCCCGTCGGCCGGTCCGGCGGCGGCTGCGGTGATGCCGACGCCCGGGGCCGTCAGGTCCGGCTTGACGTCGCCCTCGCCGATGCGCGGGCCCCGGGAGGAGAAGCCGGCGAGCCGGTCCTCCTTGTCGACGGCTCCGACGGTCAGCGCGGCCTCCGCGGTGCCCGGGGAGCGGAGCGCACCGGGCCCGCCCTCGCCCTCGTTGCCCGCGGAGACGACGAAGAGGGTGTCGGACTCGGCGGACAACCGGTTGACGGCCTCCTCCAGGATGTCCGTGTGCGGCTGGTCGGGCCAGCCCAGGCTCATGTTGACGATCCGGGCGCCCTGTTCGACGGCCCACTCCATCCCGGCGACGACGTCCGACTCCTGCCCCCCGCCCTCGTCGTCGAGGACCTTGCCGGCCAGGATGCGGGCGCCGGGGGCGACGCCGGTGCCCTTCAGCTCCTTGCCGGTACCGGCGACGGTGGAGGCGACATGGGTGCCGTGGCCGTGGTGGTCGGCGCCGTCCGGGGCGCCGGAGAAGTTCCTGTGCGCGACCACCTGGCCGGCCAGGTCCGGGTGGCTGCCGTCCACGCCGGTGTCCAGGACCGCGACCGTCACGCCCTCGCCGTCGTAACCCGCCTTCCACGCCGCCGGGGCGCCGATCCGCGGGACGCTCTCGTGCAGGGTCGCCTCGACCCTGCCGTCGAGACGGATCTGCCCGATGCCGGAGGAGGGCGCCAGCCGGGCCGGGGCGCCGGAGGAGCCGCCGCCGTCGGTGACCGCCTTCCAGAAGTCGTCGCCCCGGCTCTTGCGGGCCCGTACGGCGCTGCCGCCGACGGCCGGGAGTTTCCGGCCGACCTCCGCCCCGGCTCCGGTGAGCGGCTCGGCGGGCGGGGCCTTCTCACCCGCGTGCTTGACGATCAGCGGCAGCTCGGACCGCTCCCGGTCGTCGTAGCCCATCCCGACCAGCCCGGTCACGTCGAACAGCCGCGCGTCGAGTCTCCCCCGGGCCACCAGCGGGGCCGCGTCGGCCGGCAGGACGTGGGTGTGGCCCCCGACGCTGCGGACCGAGAAGGCGACCTCCTCCCGCCCCTCGGCCCGCTCGATCCGGACGACCCGGCCGGACGCGCCGACGTGCACCACATCGCCGGTGACCAGCGTCACCTTCTTCCGGGCCGCGGTGCTCCCTTCGGCGGTCGGCCCGGCGCCGGCCCCGTCGGCGGGTGCCGCGAGGGCTCCCCCGGCCAGCGTGGCGGTCATCACCACCGCGAGGCCGGCCGACGCGGCGAGCGCGCCCGGATGTCTCCGGCGTCTTTCGAACATGCACTGTGCTCCCGTCTCAGTCGGTGCGAGCGCGCCGCCGCGCGGGACAGAAGTGCCGCACGTGCGCGGAGCGTTCGTGTGTTCCGGGTGGTGCGTTCACTCCGTTACACGTGTGTTCGATGAGCGGGGTTGTCCGGGACGCACGGGTTGGCGCGTTTCCGACGCCGAGGCGGGAAAGGGACGGAGCCGGTACCCGAGCCGGACACCGGCACCGGACCGGCGGGACGAGGGCGTCACATCACGGTGAGACAGACCCGTTCGACCGTCCGGGCCGGGAACGCCGACCCGTCGGGCCGGCGGAACGGGCGCGCGGGGAGACCGCGCACCGGAGGGCGACGGCCGTCCCGTGTCGGGGCTGCCGCGGGCCGGAAAGCGTTCGGCCCCTCGGCGGCAGAGCGCCGAGGGGCCGAACATTCCGTAGCGGGGACAGGATTTGAACCTGCGACCTCTGGGTTATGAGCCCAGCGAGCTACCGAGCTGCTCCACCCCGCGTCGATGCACTCCACTGTACGGCATCGGCCGGGGCTCGCGGCACGGGCCCCCGCACGCCCTGCCGGATCCCGAGCCGCTTCGGCCGCCCGGAGCCGCACGCGTACGGCGGGCCCGGCGACCGCTGAGGCGCCCCGGGCGGCCTCCGCAGGGCCGGGGCCGGGCAGGAGCGAGAGCATCCGGGGGGTGCGCGCGGTGTGGTGGTGTCCCGCCACGGGCCGGCGGGGAGGACGATGGGACGGGAGGTGTGTTCCATGGGCGAGCACGTCGAAGTCAACGGAACCGAGATCTGGACCGAGAGCCGTGGCCGGGGACCCGACGTCCTGCTGATCGCGGGGCTGGGCGATCCCGCCGAGGCATGGCAGGCGCAGCTCGACGGCCTGTCGGACCGGTACCGGGTCATCGCCTTCGACAACCGGGGAGCGGGGCGGACGCCGCTGCCCGACGGGCCCATGTCCGTGGCCATGCTGGCCGACGACGCCGCGGAACTGCTCCGGGCGCTCCAGGTCGACAGGGCGCACGTCGCCGGTTTCTCCGGCGGCAGCGCGATCGCGCAGGAGCTGGCGCTCCGCCATCCGGAGGTCGTCCGCAGCCTCGTCCTCGTGAGCACATGGGCGCGGGCGGACGCCTACTTCACCGCCATGGCCCGTTTCTGGCACTGGCTGGCGACGGAGGCGCCCGACGAACGCGCCATGCTGGAGGCGTTCTTCCTGTGGATCTACACACCACGCGCCCACGCCGACGGCACGGTGCGGCGGATCGTCGACGAAACGCTCGCCTTCCCGCACCCGCAGCCGGCCGAGGCCTTCCAGCGCCAACTGGAGCCGTTCATGCGGCACGACACGCTCGACCGGCTGCCCGGCATCACCGCGCCGACCCTCGTCCTGGCCGGCGAACAGGACATCGCCGCGCCGCCGCGGCTCGGGAAGGCCGTGGCCGACGCCATCCCGGGGGCCCGCTTCGAGGTCCTGGCGGGGGAGGCCCACCAGCCGTTCCAGGAGTCCCCGGAGGCGTTCAACGCACGGGTCGACGCCTTCTGGCGCGAGGTCGACGGCGGAACCCCACCGTCCTGACGCCCGGCCGGGCGGACCGGCGCCTGCTCCCGAAAAGCCCCCGAACCGCCCCCCACCGGGCGGAGCCTCCCGACGGGCGAGGCCTCACCGTTCGTTCCGCCACCTCGTACCGGGCGCCGGGCGCGAGACGGCGGCCCGCGACGTGCCGGACGCCGGGGACGGGTCCGAGCGTGACCGTGTGCCGCGGGGAGGGCACGGAGACGAGCCCGCCGCGGGAACCGGCCCGCTACGGCCGAGGCGGCGGTGCGGAGCGGGCGACGCGGAACCCCACGTCGTCGATCCGGAAGGTCGGGTGGCTGCGCCGCCGCACCGACGCCCGGCAGCTCCAGTGCTCGTCGGCCCAGCCACCACCGCGGAGCACCCGGTAGGCGCCGTACACCTCGGCGTCGTAGACGTCCCAGCACCAGTCCCACACGTTGCCCAGCATGTCGTACAGGCCCCAGGCGTTGGGCCGCCTGCCGCCGACAGGGTGGATCCGCCCGTCCGAGTTGCCCCGGTACCAGGCGATCTCGTCGAGCGGGCCGTACCGCGGGCCGGCGGTACCCGCACGGCAGGCGTGCTCCCATTCGGCCTCGGTCGGCAGCCGGTACCCGTCCGCGGAGGCGTCCCACTCGGCCGTCTCGGCGCCGGGACGGAGGCGGTACGCGGGCGTCAGCCCCTCGCGCCGGGACAGGGCGTTGCAGAACTCGACCGCGTCCCACCACGAGACGCCTTCGACGGGCAGCCGGCCGCCCTGGGCGCTGCTCGGCCACCGGCCGGTCACCTGCGCGTACCACGACTGCGTGACCGGAAACGCCGACATCCGAAACGGCGCGACCTCGACCGGCCAACTGCTCCGTGTCCGCCGGTCCGACAGGGTCACCCGTCCCGGCGGGACGGCGACCATCTCGTTTCCCGCCTTCGTGTCCACGACGGGCCACCCTACCGGCGTCTTCCCCCCGTTCCACCGGTCTTTCCCCGGAAGACGGCCGAGGGGACCGCGGAACGGCTGCCGCGAGGTGAGGGACGAGGGCTGCACGACGCAGCGCGGGCCCGAGGCGGAGGACTCCTTCGGCAGCACGGCCGGGGCCGGAGACGTCAACCGCGACGGCCGCCCGGACCTGCTGACCACCACCGGCGCACGCCGTGCCCGGCACAGCCGGTCCAGTACGCGCTCGCTGTGGTCGGGCAGACGGAAAACGGGTGTGCGGCTGCGCGGCGTCAGCCGATCATGTGGGTATGGCCGATCGGATGGCGATCAGTACCTTGACCTTGCGGCACAGGATCCCGGACGACTGGGCGGCGGACCCCTGGGCCGAGGTGCGGCCCCTGATCGACGGGACGGACGTGCTGAGGGAAGTCCACCCGGAGGGGATGGCACCCAGCTGCCGGCACTGGACGGGCCCGGCCGAGAGCTGGCCGCTGGCGGTCACGGAGGAACCGCGCAGGATCATGATCACCGAGCCGGTCTGCACCGCCGGCTGCTGCGGCGCCCTGTACGTCACCATGCGCCGCGAGGGCGACCGGGTGATCTGGGACGGCTGGGAGAACACCAGCGATGTCACCGCCCTGCCCCCGGACTTCTGCTTCGACGCCGCCCAGTACGAAGCCGAACTCGCTCGGGCCGCGGCGGACCGCGGCTGGGAGGAGCCGGTGGACACCGTGGCCCGGCTGCTGGAGCGGATCCTTGCGGGCAGCGGATGGTTCGAGCGGTGGGGCTGCGTCCTCACGGGCGTCTGGCCGCGGCGCGAGGAGCCCGGCGTCCCCGAGGAGCTCGCCGTCCCCGAGGGCGTCGACGTCGAGTTCCGCCAGGTCCGGAAACCGGGGGAGCGCACGTGTTCCTACCGGTACGAGCTGCCCGTCGCCCACGATCAGCCCGCGGAGGAGCAGGCACGGCGGCTCGCGGCCCGCATCCTGGCGGACGACCCGCGGAAGACCGCCGAACTCTGCTGAGTTCGTCGGCGTGGTGTCGTCAGGGCGGGTCCGGTTGCGGCGGGGCGTCCGTCGATGGTTCCGCTGCGGTACTGGAGTTCGCGGAGGGCGCGGCGCAGGACGTGCATCGGGCGACCGGCCCGGGTGAAGCCGCGCCGACCGCGGTGCTTGTGATCGACGTGCCGCTCGGGCCGGGAGACCGGGTGCGAGCGTCCGCCCTGCTCGCGGCAGGCCGGGGCGGCGATCGGGAACCGGCGCCGGGAGCGTCCCGTACGTGGACCACGGGCGTGTGCCCGTGGTCGGCGCCTACCCCTCGGGGTGCTTGATCCCCTCGATGAGGCGGGCGACGCTGTCGGCCCCGTGCCCCTTGGCGATCTGGCGGTCGATCAGTTCGGCGATGGGCCGCATGACGTCGTTGCCGATGCCCCGCGACCGGCTGATGTGGATGATGTGGTCCAGTCCGCCCTTGTTGAACTCCAGGCTCTGCTCATCGGTGGTGTAGTCGCCCCTGTCGATGAACTCCGCCTGCCCGGGCAGGAACGTGGTCATCGCCTTCAGCCACGGCACGGCGAGAGCCGTGAACTCCTCCGCGGTCACGCCCTCCGTGCCCACGAGCGCGGCACCGTGGTAGAAGCCGGCGAACATCGAGTACATGGACGCGAGCAGCGCGGTCTCCAGCAGAGAGGCACGTGCGGCGGACTCGCCGAGGTAGGTCGCGGAGCCCAGCAGCTCCAGCGCCGACCGGTGCTCCTGGAACACCTCGCGCGAGCCGGCGTACAGGACGGAGGCCTCCTCCCGGTTTCCGATGAGGTCCGGGGTCGCCATGACGGCGCCGCCGAGGAAGGCGATGTTCCGTTCGGTCGCCCACCGGGCCGTCTCCCGGGCCTCCTCGGGTGACAGGCTCGTGAGCATCAGCAGGCCGCGGCCCGCCAGTTGTTCCTCCACCGGCTCCAGGATGTCCCGGGCCGCCTTCCGGTCCAGCACACAGACCACCACCAGCCCGCCGGCCCGGACCGCCTCGGCCGGAGAGTGCACGAGGACGGCCCCCCGGGCGGCTAACGCGTCCGCCTTGGCCGCCGTACGGTTCCAGACCGTCGTGGGGTGGCCGCCGTCCAGGAAGGCGGCCGCTACGGCCTGCCCCATGGAGCCGAGTCCGACGACCGTGATAGGCGCGGCGGCCCCGGGGGCGTGGTCGTTCATTTCATTCTCCAACTCGTCCATCGGTCCGCACGGCTGCAGATCGGGTGATCAGGCACGGGGTGATGGACCGATCGTTCCCCCATCCCGATCACCTGCCAAGTACTGACATAAAAGTCACCACTTACCAAAAGGTGAGTGACGGGGCCGGCTCAGGGGCGTGACGGCTGCCCGGCAGTCTGCCCGGTGAGCGTCCTCAACCTCGTGCCGGTGTGGCGAGGCGGAGGGTGAGAGCGGCCTTGGCCGGGTCGGTGGTACGGGTGGTGCCGCAGGGGAGCCTGCGCACCAGCCGATGTCCCCGGGGACGGGCTGCGCGAGCCGGTCGAGGCCCCGGAGAGCCGTTCCGGACCGGGCCTCAAGTGAATTCCGGTCCGGGCGGAGGGTCCGCTTGCGGGAGGCCGGGCGAGCCCCCGTCGCCGGGGTGCGGCGAACGAACGCGCGCACCCGGGGCGCCGGTTCAGGTGTCGAGCCGGGCCGCCAGGCCGTCGAGGACCCGGTCGAGCCCGTAGAAGAAGTCGTCGTCGCGGATCTGCTGGGGGTGCGCGTCCCGCTGGACGGGATCTCCCTCCCGCGGCCGCGAGTGGCGCTGCGGGGCCTCGCCGGAGGCCGGCCGCAGGCCCGCGACCCACTCCTGTTCGGTCTTGCCGCTGCGGGCGATCGCTGAGAGGTAGGCGGCCTCGGAGGCCGCGATCCCGATGACGTACGCCGTGAGCGTCCCCGCGGCCCGGTCCTTCTCGTCCGCGGGAAAGCCGGCCGCCTCGAACTGGGCGAGCAGCCCTGAGGACACCCGCATGGCGTTCGGGCCGATGTGGACGAGGCCGATCTGGCCGAGCTCCGGGGCGATCCAGGGGTGGCGCAGGGTCATCGCCCGCAGATCGGCGGCGATGCGGGTGACGGTCGCGCGCCACTGGGGCCGCTCGGCGCCGGCCGGCGGCTCGAGTTCGCCGAAGACGTCGTCCACGGCCAGCTGGATCAGCTCGTCCTTGTTGGCCACGTGCCGGTAGAGGGAGGTGGCGGCGGCGTTCAGACGGCTGCCGAGCTTGCGCATGCTGAGGGCCTCGATGCCCTCCGAGTCCAGCAGTTCGACCGCCGCGGCCACGATGTGCTCGCAGGTCAGCTGGTCCCGCTGGGGGCGGCGCGGACGGGTCCACACCGATGCGGTCGGCTTCTCGTTCGCCGGCATGCGGCCCCCGTTCCCACTCGTTCCGCGGTCTGGCTCCTCCCGATTGTAGCGCACACCGTACGCATCTTGCGTACAGCGTTCCGATGTGCGTACAGTGTTCGCATCGCAGGAACGCTGTACGCATCAGATGGGGGAGACATGCCGAAGAACGTGACCCGGGACGACCAGGGCGACCGGGGCGCCACGGGCGCGCGGGGGCCCCTGGACCCCACGGGCCGGAAGCTGGACCTCGCCCACTGGCAGGCCCGCCTCGACGCACTGCGCGCCGAGCACCACGTCCCGGGCGCCTCCCTCGCGCTCCTCGTCGACGGGACCGTTCACGAGCTGGCCAGCGGTGTGCTGCACCGGGGAACGGGCGTGGAGGTGACGACCGACTCGGTCTTCCAGATGGGCTCGATAGCCAAGGTCTACACCGCCACGCTGATCATGCGGCTCGCCGAATCAGGCGAACTGGATCTGGACGCGCCGGTCGTGGACGTACTGCCGGAGTTCTCGGTCGCCGACCCCGAGGCGGCCAGGGCGATCACCGCACGCCGGCTGCTCAGCCACACCAGCGGCCTCACCTGCGACTTCACCTACGACAGCGGGCGCGGTGACGACTGCCTGGCCAAGTACGTCGAGGCCGCGAAGGACGTGGCGCTCGACTGCCCGCCCGGCACCGCGATCTCCTACAGCAGCGTCGGCTACAACGTACTCGGCCGGATCATCGAGGTGGTGACCGGCAGAACCTGGGACCAGGCGCTGAAGGACCTGCTCCTGACCCCGCTCGGTCTCACGCACACCGTGACGCTGCCCGAGGAGGCGCTGCGGTTCCGCGCGGCGATGGGGCACCTGGGCGAGCCGGGCCGGATGCCGGACCCGGCACCGGAATGGGACATGATGCCGCGCTCGGCGGGCCCCTACGGCAGGGTCATCGCCTCCGCCGGGGACCTCGCGCGGCTCGCACGGATGCACCTGGCCGGCGGCGTGGCCGAGGACGGCACGCGCGTGCTCTCGAAGGAGACGACCGCGCTGATGCGGCGCCGGGTGGTGGACTGCCCCGACAAGTGGACGGTCAGCTCGGACGGCTGGGGCCTGGGCTGGACCCTGTACGACTGGAACGGCGTCCCCGGCTACGGCCACGACGGCGCCTCCATCGGACAGTACGGCTACCTGCGCGTGGTGCCGTCGGCAGGCGTCGCGGTCGCGCTGCTCACCAACGGCGGTGGCGCACGGGAGGTGTACGCGGCGCTCTACCGCGAACTCCTCGCCGAACTCGCCGGGGTGACCATGCCGGAGCCCTTCGCCCCGCCTGCCCGGCCGCCCGCGGTCGACTTCGCCCCGCTGGTCGGCACGTACCGGCGCGAGGGCGTGGTCATCACCGTGACCGAGCGGGACGGCGTCGGCCACGCGCTGTACGAATTCGTCGACGGCATGAAGGACTTCTCCGAGCCCCTCCGGATCGATCTGCTGCCGGTGACGGAGACGGTCTTCGCCGGTACGGGGGTGGGCGCGGCGTTCAGCGAGGACTACATGCCCGTGGTCTTCTCCACCCTGCCCGACGGCACGGGGTGCGTCTACATCGGCATGCGCTGCGGCCCGAAGACCGCATAGCACCCGGCCGCACCGGCCGGCAGACAGGACCGCAGCGCCGTGGCCGGAGTTCCGCCGATGGCGTGAGAGGAGCACCGCGGTGTTCGCCGGCCGCCCCGGTGATCCGGGAGCATCCGGTGCGCGCTTCGCCCGGGAGCGATGAGTTCGGGCGGCGGGCCGGGTCTGCACTGGCATGACTCGCATCGTCGCCGACATCTCGGTCTCCCTCGACGGCTTCGTCACCGGACCCGACCCCGGCCCGGACAACGGGCTGGGCACTGGGGGCGAGGCCCTGCACACCTGGGCGTTCTCCGCGGACCCCGACGACCGCCGGATCCTGCGCGAGGCCACCGCCCGTTCGGGCGCCGTCGTCCTCGGCCGCCGGCTCTTCGACGTCGTCGACGGGCCGAAGGGGTGGGACGACACGTCCGGCTACGGCGCCGGCGAGGTCGGCAGGCCCGCGTTCGTCGTCGTGACGAGCTCACCGCCGGAGTCGGTCCGGCTCGCCGACCTGGACTGGACGTTCGTCACCACCGGCCTGTCCGACGCCGTCGCCGCCGCGCGCGAGCGGGCCGAGGCGGCGGCGTCGGACAGCGGCGAGGACCTCGACGTCGTCCTCATGGGCGGCGGCGCCACGATCGGCTCGGCGCTCGACGCCGGGCTGGTCGACGTGCTGACGCTGCACCTCGCGCCCGTCGTACTGGGCGCCGGGACGCCCCTGTTCACCGGCGGAGCGCCGCGCACGCTGGTGCGGCGGAGCGTGACCGCGACCTCGACCGCGACGCACCTGACCTACGACGTCCTCCGGTGATCCGATGACCACGATCGACGTCAACGGGATCACTGTGGGCATCGAGTCGTTCGGCGACGACGGGGCACCGCTGGTCCTGCTCGCGGGCGGGACGACGATGCTCTCCTGGCCCGACGCGCTGTGCGAGCGCCTCGCCGCAGGCGGACGCCGCGCGGTGCGCTACGACCTGCGCGACAGCGGGGAGTCGACGACGGCGGACCCGGAGGCGCCCGCCTACACCCTGCGCGACCTCGCCGCCGACGCGGCGGCCCTCGCCGACGCGCTCGGCGGCGGACCCGCGCACCTGGCGGGGATCGGCGTCGGCGGGATGGTCGCCCAGGTGGCCGCGCTCGACCATCCGGGCGCGTTCTCGGCGCTGACCCTGGCCGGCACCCGCGCTGTCGCGCCCGGCCCGCCCGACGAGGACCTCCCCGACCACGACCGGGCGGCGATGAGCCGGCTGTTCGCCCGTCCGATGCCCGACTGGGCCGACCGCGAGGCGGTGGCGGAGTTCGCCGCCGGCGGCGCGGAGATCCTCGGCGACGACCCCGCCGCCGCGCGTGCGGTCGCCGCGCGCGTCTGGGACCGCACGCCCGGCACCGCGCCCCCGGTCCAGATGGCCAACCAGCTGGGCATGGTGTTCTCCAGGCTCGACTGCGCACCCCGCTGGCGCGAGCGCCTGCCCGGGATCGAGGTCCCCACGCTCGTCGTCCACGGCCGCCGCGACCGGTTCTTCCCCGTCGGCAACGGCGAGGCGATCGCACGCGAGATCCCCGGGGCGCGGCTGCTCGTCCTGGAGGAGGCCGCCACCGCGATCCCCGGTGCGGCGGTGGGCGAGGTCGCCGGGGCGATGCTCGCGCTCGGGTAGGGGAGGCGCGTGCCGTGCGGCCCCGACGGCCACCGCGAACAGCACCGGGAACACCGCGCGCCCCCGCGCCCGGCGGACCGGGCCCTGGGATCTTGTCCGGGCTCCTTGCTATAGTGGTCTATACCACTGGGTGTTTCTCGGATCGGCAGGCCCACCATGGAAGTTGTCATCGTTCCGGACGCCGGCGCGGCAGGGGACCTCGTCGCCGAGGCCATGGCCCGCCTCCTGCGACGCAAGCCCGACGCGCTGCTCGGCGTGGCCACGGGCTCGACGCCGCTCCCCGTCTACCGGGCGCTGGCGGCCAAGGCCGCCGCCGGCGAGGTGGACGTCTCACGCGCCCGGATCTGCCAGCTCGACGAGTACGTCGGCCTGCCCGCCGGACACCCCGAGTCGTACCGCTCGGTGGTCCTGCGCGAGGTGGTGGAGCCGCTCGGGCTGGACGAGACGTGCTTCATGGGCCCCGACGGCTCCGCCGAGGACATCCCGGCGGCCTGCGAGAGGTACGAGAGGGAACTGGCCGAGGCCGGCGGTGTGGACCTCCAGCTGCTCGGCATCGGCACCGACGGGCACATAGGCTTCAACGAACCGTGCTCCTCGCTGGCCTCCCGCACCCGCATCAAGACCCTCACCCGGCAGACCCGCGCCGACAACGCGCGCTTCTTCGGCGGCGACATCGACCAGGTGCCGCGCCACGTCATCACCCAGGGCATCGGCACCATCATGGAAGCCCGCCACCTGGTGCTGCTCGCCACGGGCGAGGGCAAGGCGGAAGCCGTCGCGCAGACCGTCGAGGGGCCGCTGTCCGCGATGGTCCCGGCCTCCGCGCTGCAGATGCACCCGAACGCCACGGTGGTGGTGGACGAGGCCGCGGCGTCCGGGCTGAAGCTCGCGGAGTACTTCCGCTCCACCTACGAGTCCAAACCGCACTGGCAGACCATCTGACCCGCCGTCCGGGACCGCCCTCGGAAGAACGGGCGGGGGCCGCGCGCTCCCCGTCTTCCCGCCCGGTGGCGCCGGCCCGTCCGCGGCGTTGCCGCCGTGTGTGCCGCCGCGTCCTCACCGGCGTCAGGCCGGCCCGTCCGCGACACCGCCGTCCCTTTCGGACGGCGGTGTCGCGGACGGCTGCCGTGCCGACGGGCGGCTCAGCGGGCGAGCCCGTCCACGAAGAGCCTGGTCAGCGCGGTCGGCGCCGTGATGGCGGTGCCCACGACAACGCTCAGCGCGCCTGCGGCGAGTGCCTCCGCGGCCTGCGCCGGAGTGGAGATACGGCCCTCGGCGATCACCGGGGTGCGGATTTCAGCGGCGAGTTCGGCGACGAGCCGCAGGTCCGGCGCGGTCTGCCGGGCCGACCCCGGCACGTACCCCGACAGGGTGGTGGCCACGAAGTCGGCGCCCTGCGCGGCGGCCTCCCGTCCCTCGTCGAGGGTCGAGACATCGGCCATGACCTGGGCGCCCGCCTCGTGGACGGCCTCGACGAGCTCGGCGAAGGTGCTGCCGTCGGGGCGCGGCCGGGCGGTGGCGTCGGCCGCCACGATCGCGGCCCCCGCTTCGACGAGGGCGAGCGCGTGGCGCACGGTCGGGGTGATGTAGACGCCGGTGTCGCCGTCCTTCCACAGGCCGATCACCGGCAGGCCGACGGCCGCGACGGTCGCCGCGACGACCTCCGGTTCGTTGACGCGCACGGCCGCGGCGCCGCCGGCCCGCGCCGCCAGGGCCATGCGGACCAGGGTGTCGGTGTGGCGCATCGGGTCGCCGGGCGGGGCCTGGCAGGACACGATCAGACGGCCCTTCAGGGCGTCGGCCAGGGACGGGGTCATCGGGGAACTCCGGTGGTGTCGGGGTGGTGCAGGGGCAGTGTGCGGGGCAGGGCGGCGGCGCCCAGGACCGCGGCGTCGGGCCCGCCGCGCGGCGGGACGGGACGCAGCGTCCGCAGCGGGGGCATGAGTTCGGCGGCGAAGGCCGCGTCCAGGGCGTCCGTGTACAGCGCGCCGATGCGGGGCACCCCGCCGCCGACGACGACGCGGTCCGCGCCGAGCGTGTTGGCGAGGCCGCCCAGGGCGCGGCCGACGGCCCGGGCGCCGAGGACGATGGCCGCGGTGGCGTGCGGGTCGCCCCCGGCCGCGCGGGCGGCCACGGTCTCCAGGCGGTCGGCCGGGACTCCGCTGATCCGCGTGTAGTGGGCGGTGATGGCGGGTCCCGCCGCGATCGCCTCGAGGTGGCCGGCGGCACCGCAGGTGCAGGGCAGCCCGCCGGCCTCGGGGCTCGGCAGGTGGCCCAGGTGTCCGGCGACGCCGGCCGCGCCGTGCAGCATGCGTCCGGCCGCGGCGACGGCGCCGCCCACGCCGGTGCCCACGGCCGCGTAGACCAGCGTGATTCCGCCGCCGCGGCCGGCCCCTCCCCCGCAGGGGCCGGCCAGCTCCGTGGCGGCAGCGGCGCGCACGTCGTTGTCGCAGGCCACCGGGAGCCCGGTGCGGGCGGCGAGACCGGCGGCCAGGGCGGTGCCGGCCCAGCCGCGGATGGTGTCCGTGGCGCTGGTGACGGTCCCGGAGACGGGGTCGATCACCCCGGCGGCGGCGACGCCGATCGCCGCGGCGTCCGGCGCCCGGACCGCCCGGGCGGCCTCGGCCAGCGCGTCGAGCACCGCCTCGGCCCCCCGGGCCGCCGGGGTGGGCAGGGAGTGCCGGGCCAGGACGGTGCCGTCGCCCGCGACCAGGGCCGCGGCGATCTTCGTGCCGCCCAGGTCGAGGCCGATCACCGGCGTGTGCGGGTGCCGTGCCGTCATCGCCGTCATCGGACCGGGAGGAGCCCTGCGCCGCGCAGCCGCTCCTCGACGAGGGCGATCGACGCGTCGCCCAGCTGGATCTGCGGGGCGGCGGTGGTGCCCTCGGCGAACACCCCGAGCAGGCGCAGCGCGTGCTTGAAGGCGCCGATGGCGGAGGAGTTGCGGCCCATCTCGTCCTCGGGCCCGGCGTCGACCATTCCGAACAGCTCCACGAGCCGCTCCTGCTCCTTGACGGCGCGGTCGACGTCGCCGCCGCGCACGGCGTCGTAGAGGCGCACGTATCCGGCGGGGTCCACGTTGCCCAGGCCCGGCACGACGCCGTCGGCGCCCGCCAGCAGGGCGGCGTCCACGGTGAGTTCGGATCCGGTGAGGATGCTGAAGGAGGGGGCGGGGCCGTCGGCCCGGCCGTGGCGTCCGCCGAGTCCGACGATGAGCCGGCGCAGGGAGCCCTCGTCGCCGCTGCTGTCCTTCAGGCCGGCGAGCGTGCCGTCCACGGCGAGTTCGCGCAGGAGGGCGACGGAGAGCTTGCTGTGCACGCACACCGGCAGGTCGTAGGCGTAGAGGGGCAGGTCGACGCGGGAGCGGAGGGTGCGGAAGTGGCGGGCGATCTCGCGGGGGTGGGTCCGGGTGTAGAAGGGCGCGGTCGCGACCAGGGCGTCGGCGCCCGCCGCTCGGGCGGCCTCCGCGTGGGCGATCACACGGGGGGTGGTCATGTCGATGACGCCGGCGAGCACGGGGACGCGGCCCGCGGCGGCCTCGACGACCGTCTCCAGGGCCACCGCCCGCTGCCGGTCGGTGAGGAAGGCGACCTCGCTGCTGGAGCCGAGGGCGAACAGGCCGTGCACCCCCCCGCTCACGAGGTGTTCGACGTGCCGGACGAGTGAGGCGGTGTCGACCTCGCCCGCGGTGTCCAGAGGGGTGCAGACGGGCGGCACGACGCCGCGCAGGGGCTGGGACGAGGACATGGGAAGGGCTCCTGGTGGTGCGGTGGGGATACGGGGGGACGGGGCCGCCCGCCCGCCGCCGGGGCGGGCGGGCGGCCCGGGGTGCTAGGGAGCGGTGACGGTGAGCGTGGCGTCGCCGTAGGACCGCTGCGAACCGCGCACGAGGTAGGTGGCGGTCGTCGACACGGTGCCCGCGGCGGCGTTCGCGGGGACGGTGACGGGAATCCTCATGTTCGCGCCCTGGCCGGGCTTGAGCGCGGGCACGGTCACGGCCGGGGCGCTCCAGCCCGACGGCAGCTTGAGCGAGACCGAGCCGGAGGGGAGGTCCCTGTCGTTCTGGCTGACGACGCGGACGACGACCTCGGTGGTCCTCCCGGCGGGCAGGGAGGCGGGCGGGGTGACGGTGACCGGCGCGCAGACCCCGCCGAGCCACTGCAGGTCGAAGGAGGAGTAGGTGATGTGCTGATAGTTGGCGCGTTCCCACAGCATGCCCACTCGGTCGTTGCCCATGGTGCCGTCGCCGAGCGGGGTGAGCGTCGAGTAGGCGGCCGATCCGGCCTCGACGGTCCTGCGCACCGGCCAGTTCTGCCCGTTGTCGCAGGAGAGCCGGACGGTGAGGTTGCTGCGGCTGTTGGTGGTCGCCGTGTTGCTGAACATCAGCCAGGAGGCCCGCGGGTGCGTGGCGGGCACGTCCGGCGCGAAGCGCATGACGGAGCCGTTGTTGGCGGGGTCGGGCAGTTCCCTGTCCTGCTGGAACGGGGTGTAGGTGACGCCGCCGTCGGTGGAGTGGGCCACCGTGCGGTACGGCGCGGAGCGGTTGTTGAGCATGATGCGGCCGTCGGACAGCTCGACCGTCTTGTTCTCGTCGCCGCCCGGGCCGACGGGGGTGCCCGTCTTCCAGGTGGCGCCGTGGTCGTCGCTGTAGGCGCTGACGGCGTAGTTGGCGCCGTTGTGGCGGATGGCGTACTGCTGGATCAGGCGGCCCTTGTACGGTCCGTGGCGCAGCTGGATGCCCTCGCCGGAGGCCGCGAACATGCCGGCCCAGGCCGGGTTCTTGATCTCGGCGGTGATCCGTTCGTGCTTCCAGGTGAGGCCGTCGTCGTCGGAGTAGCTGTAGTCGGCCTGGAGGACGTTCGGGTCGCTCTCGTCGTTGCCGGTCGCCGAGCCGAAGAAGCCCTGGTTCACGGAGGCCGCGTAGAAGAGGAAGATCCGCCCGGTCTGCCGGTCGACGAGGAGGCTGGGGTCGCCGAAGCCCTTGGGGGCGGCTTCCCCGCGCACGACCTGCTGGGCCTGCCAGGTGGCTCCGCCGTCGGTGCTGCGCCGCAGCACGACGGAGAGGTTGCCGGGCAGGTCCGCGAGGGTGGGGCGGGCGTCGTACGCGGCGAGCAGCGTGCCCTTGGTGGTCCGGGTCAGCGCGGGGATGCGGTAGTAGGGGGAGCCGGTGCCGGCGGTGGCGATGTCCTGCGAGGTGAGGGTGCCGGCGGCGGGGGCGGTGGCCTGGGCGGCGGCGGGGGCGGTGGACGTGCCGGCTGCCAGGAGGGCCAGGGTGGCGACCGCGGTGGCGGCGGGCGGTGCGACTCTGCGCTGCATGACGGGCCTCTTCTCGGGAGGATTCAGACGGGTCGGGGGGTGTCCAGGGGGGAGGATCCGGGGTCGTCCTGGGGGCGGGGGGAGCCGAGCAGCTCCCGCACCCAGGCGAGCTGTTCGCGCCGGTGGTGGCCGCCGCCGCCCTCGTGGCCGTTGAACTCGTAGACGCGCAGGTCCTTGGGCCCGCCGTAGCGGTGGTAGGCGGCGAAGCAGGTGGAGGGCGGGCAGACCTCGTCCATCATGGCGATGGAGAAGAGCGAGGGGGCGGTGGCGCGGGCGGCCAGCAGGGCGGCGTCGACGTAGGACAGGGTGGTGAAGACGGTCCCGGCGCGGTCGCGGTGCAGGCGCAGGTACTCCGCGATCTCGGTGTAGGGCGGCGCGCCGGCGATCAGCGCCCCGCGCCGGATGTCGCACAGGAACGGCACGTCGGGCATCACGCCCGCCAGGCCCGGTACGAGTCCGGCCACGGCGAGCGAGATGCCGCCGCCCTGGCTGACGCCGGTCACGACGATCCGGTCCGGGTCGACGGCCGGGTGCTCGCGGGCGGCCTCGACGAAGCGCACGGCGTCGGTGAACACGCGGCGGTAGTAGTGGTCGTGGGGGCTGTCCACGCCGCGGGTCAGGAAGCCGGGGACGGCGCCGTTGAGGGCGGCCGTGTCGGGGGTGTCGCCGCCGGCGGTGGACCAGCCCTGGCCGCGGGTGTCCATGATGAAGTGGGCGTATCCGGCGTTCGCCCAGAGCACCTGTTCGTGGGGCAGGCCGCGTCCGCGGCCGTAGCCGAGGAACTCCACCACGCAGCCGAGCGGGCCGTCGGCCCCGGCGGGCAGGTGCAGCCAGCCCCGTACGGGTTCGCCGGCGAAGCCCGGCACGGTCACGTCGTGGGTCGTCACCTGGGTGAGGCCGGTGTCCACGGGGCTGAAGCGGGGGGTCCCGCCGGCGGCCCGGGCCGTTCGCAGGGTCTGGTCCCAGAACGCGTCCAGGTCGGCGGGTTCGTCGAGGTCGGGCCGGAGCGCGAGGCACTCGGCGAGGGTGAGGTCCGTCAGTGGCATGGATGGGGTCCCGGGGGTGAGGCGTGCGCGCGGCGCAGCGCGGGGACACGGAAAGGAATCGTCTTGAGAGCAGACGTCTGATGTCTGGTGTCCTGGGACCTTAGGGATCGGGGCAGGGGTCGTCAAGTGCCGGGGCCGGCCGGTGCGTCCGGCCCCGCCCGGGGCCGGGGCCCGTACGACGAGGCGGAGGCGCCCTGCTGGGCAGGGCGCCTCCGCCGTCGGGGGAGAGGGGGTCAGCGGCGACGGGCGCGGGCCTCCGCGATGCGCTGCCGCACCGGCGCGTAGTGCTCGGTCAGCGCGGCCGCGAACTCCAGGGGGTCCCGGTCCCGCACGGCGTCCACGATGCGCTGGTGGTGGGCGATGGTGGCCGCCTCGTGCTCGGGCGTGAAGACGTCCAGGTGCGGCGCGACGATGAGGTAGACGTCCCAGAACGCCGTGGACAACTGCCCGATGAGGTCGTTGCCGAGAGGGGCGACGAGGAGGGTGTGGAAGGCGCGGTCGGCCTCGACGAAGCCCTGGCCCTCCCCGGCGCCTGCCTTGCGCATCTCGTCGACGAGCGCCGCCAGGCGGTCGATCTGCTCGTCGCTGTGGGAGCGCACGAGCCGTTCCGCCATGCCGCGCTCGAACAGTTCGCGCACCTCGACGAGGTCCGACATCACCCGGAAGTCGTCGTCGGGGCTGAGCAGCCCGCGGAAGGTCAGGCTCTCCACCAGGGCGGACAGGCTCAGCCGGCCCACGTAGGTGCCATGGCCGTGCCGCACCTCGACGATGTCGAGCGCGGTGAGGATCCTGATCGCCTCGCGCACGCTGGAGCGGCTCGCGCCGAGCGCCTCGCACAGGGCGGACTCGGTCGGCAGCGGATCTCCCGGGCGGAGCTGGTTGCGCAGAATGTAGGCCTTGATGCCGTCCACGACCTCCTGTCGCAGTGGTTGCCGTGCCGTTTTGGGATCCGGCTTCGCACGCCGGACCTCACCCTGTCCCACCGCCACCTCTTGACCCCTCTCCTTGGTCGGGCTACGTTCCCACGCTATCAAGCATCAGACATCAGACGTCTGATGCATCCTCGACGAGGTGCGGTCGCGCCCGCCTCTTCCGTCATCCACCCGCCATGTCTCCCGCCTGGAGGACCCTTGTCCGCGCGCAGTGCAGCCGACGTCGACCGCCGCACCTTCATGAGATACACCAGCGCCATCGGCGTGGCGACCGCGATCACCGCGGGTCTGTCCGCCTGCGCGGGCCCGGGCAGCACCGGAGGGAACTCCGGTGGCCCGGGCAGCGGCGCCGACACCATCGAAGCCGGACTCTCCTACCCCCTGTCCACGGGCTTCGACCCCATGATCACCTCCGGCGCCACCCCGTACGCCGCCAACATGCACATCTTCGAGGGCCTGGTGGACCTCGACCCGGCCACGCTCGTCGCCCGGCCGGCGCTGGCCACCGAGATGCCCAAGAGGATCAACGCGACCACCTACCGGGCCACCCTGCGCGAGGGCGCCACCTTCCACGACGGCTCGGCGGTCACGGCCGACGACGTGGTGTTCAGCTTCGAGCGGGTCCTCGACCCGGAGAACGCCTCGCTGATGGCGCAGTTCGTGCCCTTCATCGACCAGGTCACCGCGGTCGACGAAGCGACGGTCGAGTTCAAGCTGAAGTACCCCTTCGCGCTCTTCCCGTCGCGCATATCCGTGGTGCGCATCGTGCCGAAGAAGATCGCCGGGGCCGACGCCAAGGCCTTCGACGCCGAGCCCGTGGGCTCGGGCCCCTACCGCTTCGTGTCGGCGGTCCGCGAGGACAAGATCGTCATGGAGGCGTACGACAAGTACAACGGGCCGCACCCGGCCAAGGCCAAGAAGATGGTCTGGCACCTGATGTCCGACCCGTCCGCCCGGGTCAGCGCGCTCAAGTCCGGCCGCGTGCAGGCCATCGAGGACGTGCCCTACATCGACATCAAGGGCTTCACGGGCAAGGACAAGGTGGAGTCCGTCCAGTCCTTCGGCCTGCTCTTCCTGATGTTCAACTGCAAGGACAAGCGCTTCGCGGACAAGCGGGTGCGCCAGGCCCTGCACTACGCGCTCGACACCGAGAAGATCATCTCCACGGCCCTGCTGGGCAACGCCGAACCCGCCACCGGATACGTGCCGGCCACGCACCCCGACTACCACGAGGCCGCCACCGTCTACGGCCACGACCCCGCCAGGGCCGAGAAGCTGCTCGACGAGGCGGGCGTGGGCAAGCTCTCCTTCACCCTGCTGGTCACGGACACCGGCTGGGTCAAGGACATCGCGCCGCTGATCAAGGAGAGCTGGGCCGCGGCCGGCATCGACGCCACACTCGACATCGCCCAGTCGCCCGCCCAGTACGCCAAGGTCGACAAGGGCGACTTCGAGGTCCTGGCCGCGCCGGGCGACCCGTCGGTCTTCGGCAACGACGCCGACCTGCTGCTGCGCTGGTTCTACTACGGCTTCTGGCCGGAGAAGCGCTACGGCTGGGCCGGCTCCGCCCCCTACAAGAAGACCAGGTCCCTGCTGGACAAGGCCGCCCGGGAAGCCGACGCCGGCAAGCGCAAGGAGCTGTGGGCCCAGGTCACCGACCTGGTCGCCGACGAGGCGGCCCTGTACCCGGTGCTGCACCGCAAGCTGCCCACCGCCTGGCGGGAAGGAGAGCTGCGGGGCTTCAGGCCGCTGCCCACCACCGGCCTGTCCTTCATCGACGTCGGCCGCGCCTGAGCCCGTACGCCCGTCCCCGGACCGCCGCTGCCCGCCGGGCAGCGGCGGCGACCGGCCCCAATCCCTAGGAACCTCACGATGGTTGCATTCCTCCGGCTCGCGCTGCGCCGCGTCGCGATGATGCCGGTGATGGTGCTCGGCATCGCGCTGCTCGTCTTCGTGGTGCTGCAGTTCTCGCCCGTCGACCCCGCGTACAACGCGCTCGGTGACAGCGCGAGCGCCGAGGCGCGTGCCGCGTTCGCCGAGGCGCACGGCCTCGACGACCCGCTGCCGGTGCGCTACTTCGCCTTCCTGGCCGACCTGGCGCAAGGAGACCTCGGCGTCACCGTGCCGCCCAGCCAGCCCGTCGCCGACCGGATCGCCACCGCGTTCCCGCTCACGCTGCAACTGACGCTGCTCGGCCTCTCCCTGGCCGTCGTACTGGCCCTGGTCTTCGGCGTCACCAGCGCCGTCTACCGGGACCGCTGGCCCGACCAGGTCTTCCGGGTGCTGTCGATGATCGGCATCGCCCTGCCCTCGTTCTGGCTGGGCGTGCTGCTCATCCAGCAGTTCGCGCTGAACAACCCGGTCTTCCCGACCGGCGGCTACGTCAACCCGGCCGACTCCTTCGGCGGCTGGCTGAGGAGCCTCGCCCTGCCCGCGGTCGCCCTCGCCCTGCCGGTCGCCTCCTCGCTGGCCCGCCTGGTGCGCACCTCGATGGTGGCCGAACTCGACCGCGACTACGTGCGCACCGCCCGGGGCAGCGGCCTGCCGCCGTTCCTGATCATCCGCTCGGTGCTGCGCAACTCCCTGATCACCCCGCTGACGGTGCTCGGCGTCAAGGTCGGCTACATGCTCAGCGGCGCCGTCGTCATCGAGGCGATCTTCGACCTGCCCGGCATGGGCAAGCTGATCCTCGAAGGCGTCACCGGAGGCGACGTCGGGCTGGTCCAGGGCACCGTGCTCACCATCGCGGTCGCCTTCCTCGTGGTCAACGTCATCGTCGACCTGCTCTACCTGCTCGTCAACCCGCGCATCAGGACGGTGTGATGTTCGCCCCACGCTCCCTCGCCGAGCGGCTCCGGCCCGGCACTCGCCTGCGCCGCCTGCCCGTGCCCTCCCGGATCGCCCTCGGGGTCCTCCTCGTCGTCGTCCTCGGCGCGGTCCTCGCGCCGGTGCTCACCCAGGACCCGCTCGCCACCGGCGTCCCCGCCCAGGCGCCGAGCGCCGACCACTGGTTCGGCACCGACCGGGCCGGCCGCGACGTGTTCGCGCGGGTCGTGCACGGCGCGCGCTACTCCCTGGTCATCGGCCTCGGCGCGACCCTCCTCGCCCTGGTCATCGGCTCCGCCCTGGGCGCCCTGGCGGCCACCTCGCGCAAGCTCGCCGACGAGTCGGTGATGCGCACGCTCGACGTCGTGATGTCCTTCCCGCCGATCGCCCTGGCCGCCGTCCTGGTCGCCGTGTTCGGGCCCAGCATCCCGGTCATCATCTTCACCATCGCCTTCGTCTACTCGCCCTCGCTCGCCCGGGTGGTGCGGGCCAACGTGCTGGAGCAGTACGGCGAGGACTACGTCGCCGCGGAACAGGTCATCGGCGCCCGCCGCGGTCACATCGTCGCCCGGCACGTCGCCGTCAACTGCGCCGCGCCGGTCCTGGTGTTCGCGACCGTCATGGTGGCCGACTCCATCATCTTCGAGGCGAGCCTGTCCTTCATCGGCGCCGGCGTGCAGGACCCCGACCCGAGCTGGGGCAGCGTCCTGGCCTACGGCCGGCAGATCCTGCTCTCGGGCGGCTGGTGGGCGACCCTCTTCCCCGGCCTGTGCCTGCTGATCACGGTGCTCGCGCTGAACGTCCTGTCCGAGGGCATGACGGACGCCGCCGCGGCCCCGGACAAGGCCCGCGCCGGCGGCGACCCCGACGAGTCCGGGGAGCCCGGGGAGAAGGCCGCCGCCGTCCCGGCCGCCGACCAGGCCGAGGTGGACGCCGCCCTCGCCGAACTGGCCGCCCGGCTGTCGACGACGGAACCCGCCGTCGAGCCGCTGCCCGCGGACGCCCCCGAACTGCTCGTCGTCCGCGACCTGACGATCCGCTTCCCCGACCGCTACGGCGACACCCGCGTCGTCGACGGCATCTCCTTCACCGTCCGCGAGGGCGAGACCCTCGGCCTGGTCGGCGAGTCGGGCTGCGGCAAGTCGATCACCAGCCTCGCGATCATGGGCCTGCTGGCCCGCAACGCCGAGACCGGGGGCGAAATCCTCTACCGGGGCCGCGACCTGCTGAAGCTGTCGCCGAAGGAGCGCCGGGCACTCATGGGCCCGGAGATCGCCATGGTCTACCAGGACGCCATGTCGTCGCTGAACCCGTCGGTGCTGATCGGCACCCAGCTCAAGAGGCTCACCTCGCGCGGCGGCACCCGCACCCCGGCCGAACTGCTCGAACTGGTCGGCCTGTCCCCCGAGCGCACCCTGCGCAGCTACCCCCACGAACTCTCCGGCGGCCAGCGCCAGCGCGTGCTGATCGCCATGGCGCTCTCCCGCAGCCCGCGGCTGCTGATCGCCGACGAACCGACGACCGCGCTCGACGTGACCGTGCAGGCCCAGGTCGTCGAACTGCTGGTGAGGCTCCGCGACGAGCTCGGCTTCGCGATGGTCCTCGTCTCGCACGACCTGGCCCTGGTCGGCGACCTCGCCCACCGGGTCGCGGTGATGTACGCGGGCCAGGTCGCCGAGGCAGGCGACACCCGCTCCCTGCTGACGGACCCGGCGCACCACTACAGCCGCGGACTGCTCGGCTCCGTCGTCTCCCTGGAGGCGGGCGCGGGCCGGCTGCACCAGATCCGCGGTGTGGTGCCCGCCCCCAGGTCGTTCGGCCCCGGCTGCCGGTTCGCCTCCCGCTGCGCCGCCGCCACCGACCTGTGCGCCACCACCCCGCCGCCCACCGCCGACCGCGGCACCGCGCGGGACCACCGCTTCGCCTGCCACCACCCGGCGCCCGTGAACCGGCCGGCCCAGTCGCTGGAAGGCGCCCGATGACCGCCCCGAAGGACACCACGATGGAACCGCTCGTCCGGCTCGACCGCATCCACGTCCGGCACAAGGCGCGCAGCGGCGGCATCCTGCGCCGGGACGCCGTGCACGCCCTGACCGACGCCTCGCTGGAGGTCCGGCGCGGCGAGATCCTCGGCCTGGTCGGCGAGTCGGGCTGCGGCAAGTCCACCCTGGCCCGCGTGGTGACCGGACTGCAGCGCCCGACGGAGGGCCACGTCCACTTCAAGGGCCGGGACCTGTGGCAGATGTCCGCCGCCGAACGCCGCACCCGCTTCGGCGCCTCCGTCGGCGTGGTCTTCCAGGACCCGTCCACCGCGCTCAACCCGCGGCTGCCCGTGCGCCGGATCCTCCGCGACCCGCTGGACGTGCACGCCCGGGGAACGCGCGCCGAGCGCGAGCGGCGCGTCGAGGAACTCCTCGACCTGGTCGGCCTGCCCGGCCACACCCTCCAGGCACTGCCCGGACAGCTCTCCGGCGGCCAGCGCCAGCGCGTGGCCATCGCGCGCGCCCTGGCCCTGGAACCGGAGCTGATCGTCGCCGACGAGCCCACCAGCGCCCTGGACGTCTCGGTGCGCGCCCAGATCCTCAACCTCCTGGTGGACCTGCGCGCCCGCCTCGGCCTCGCCATGGTGTTCATCTCCCACGACGTGCAGACCGTGCGGTACCTGGCCGACCGGATCGCCGTGCTGTACCTCGGCCGCGTCGTCGAGGAGGGCCGGGCCGCACAGGTCACCGGCGACTCCCGGCACCCGTACACCGAGGCCCTGCTCTCGGCCACGCCCAGCCTGCTGGAACGGCCCGAGCGCATCGTGCTGCACGGCCCGGTGCCCTCGGCGACCAACCCGCCCTCCGGCTGCCCGTTCCGCACCCGCTGCTGGAAGGCGGACGACGCCTGTGCCGCCGCCTTCCCCGCGGCGACGGACGGCCCCGACGGGCACCGCTGGCACTGCGTGCACCCACAGCCCGGGGACGAGGCCGCCACGGCGGTCCTGCCGGGGCCGGCCGCCCGCGGCGCATGACCACCGGCGGAGCGGGGCGCGACCGGACGGAGGCGGCACCGGGGCCGAACCCCCGGCGGGGCGCCCGCATCCGGCGGCGGCCCCGCCACGGCGGACGGTGAAGATCCCGGCGGCGCGCGGCAACCACGGGGATCCGCACGTGCCCACCGGACAGCTGTACGCCGCGCCCACCGGCACGGCGGACGCTCCGGTGGGCGCGGCGGCGCACCCCTTCCGGTGAGTGACCGGGAGGAGCCGGCCGAACTCCACGTCCCCGGGGCACAGGCGGTGAGCACGGCCCCCAGCACGGCGGGCGGCGGCACCACGGCACCACGGCACCACGGGGCGGCGGGACGAGACCACGCCAGGCCCGCACCACCAGGGGGTATGCCGGGGCGTACCGCGCCCCCGGGCCCGCAGCCCCGGCCCTGAGCGGGTGGAAGAGCCCGCCGATCACCGGGCAGGGAGAACGAGCCCGCCGATCACCGGCCCCAGCGGGCCGCCGACCGTGTTCATCCCCACGTCGCCGGTGTCACGACCGCGTCCCACCGGGAGCACCCCCTGGGCGAGCTCGGTCGCCGCCGTCAGAGGCACCACCCCGGCCAGCACCGGCGCCGGCCTCCGAACCGCGAGCATCCCGGACAACCCGATGGGGACGAACATCGCCGCGTTCTACAGCCCCTGCGAGGTGAGGAACGGCTCGGCCGGATCGCGGTTGACCACACACCGCCCCGTCACCCCGTCACCCCGCCAGCGGGCGTGGGCCACATCGTCAGACACACCTCGGCCGCGACCGCACCGCTCAACGCCGCGCACGACCGCGGTCTTCTCCCCGCCCGGCTGGACAAGACCAGACAGGACACCGCCCCCACCGCGAGCACCACGGCGAGGGAGAAGAGCACACACCCCGCATGACCACGGAACACAGCCGCCGCACGTGGCACGGGCTGCACCGGGTGACCGCGGGACACCCCGGCTTTGGTACGGTGCCTCCGGCGGCGGCCGGGTGCCACGACCGTACCCGCCCCGGTGGGTCTTGCCGGGCCACGGCCCCGGCCCGGGGCAAAGCCCCCGTTCGAGAAGCGGAGTCGATGAGCTACGGACGGTTCCGCAGGTCAGCAGGCTCCTCCCTGCGAATGCGGACTGCCGTACCGGCTCCACGAACATCTCCCGCCGTCCGTTACAGTCCGTCCACTTGAATGTGGCACGAGGGGGCGTAAATGCGTCGCGGCACATGCCCGATCTGCAAGCACCGGGCACCGGTGGCAGACGGGGTCATCGGTTACCACGAGAACGGTGGTCAAAGCTGCCGTGGAGAGGGACGTACCGCCGTGGAAGATCGGCTCTCACGTGAAAACGCCCCGAGCGACGCCCGGACGAAGGCGGTCATACGCCTGTCCGCGCTCCTGACGGTGGCCGGCCTGCTCGTCCTCCTCCTCGGAGCGGTCCTCGGCTCCCTGCCTCTCCTGGTGGGCGGAGGCCTCGTCTTCGCCGCCGCGGGCCTCGGCGTCCTCGCGGTCCGCCGGGGTGCGGCGGACCGGCGCGGCACCATCCGGGAGCGGGACGAGGAGCCGGGGACGGCCGCTGCGGAGACGCCGGACACCGTTCCCGCCGAGCGGGAACGGGAAGAGGAGCAGGACGAGGAGAAGAAGGAGGAGCGTCGCGAGCCCGAACATGAGCCCGAGCCCGAGCCCGAGGCCGCGGACACCACCTCCGCCCGGCAGGAGACGGACCCCGAGGCACCGCAGGGGGAGGAGCGTCCCGAACCGGAGGCGGCGAACGCCCTGCGGAACGCGGTCCGTGAACTGCTGAGCAGCCTGCCCGAGCGGGAGGCCCCGCTGGAGAAGGCGATCGCGTACTGCCTGTCCAGGACGGACTCGGCTGACGACCCCTGGGTCCGGGACGAGGCCGAGAAGCTGGCACGTGAACACGTCGCCGCGGACGAGCGCATCCTGTGTGTGGCCCTCTCGGGGAGCCGCGAGGACGAGGAGCGCCCTGCCCTCCTCGTCCTCACCGACCACGGCGCGGCCGTGTCGGACAGGGGGACGTCGCACCGGTTCGTTCCCGGACCTGAGGACGTGTTCGACCCCGTGGGAGACGCGGCATGGGGGTGGCTGTCGGTCGGAGAGCTGACCTTCTTCTTCCGCGACAACCCCGACCTGCGTGCCGCCCTGGCAGTTCGGGAGGAGACCGCGACCGCCGTGGCGCCGGAAGCGACCGCCGTGCCGACTGTCGACGAGCCCGTCGCGTCCGCCGACGAACCCGGCAGCGACGAGGCCCGGGAGCCGGAAGCACTCGCCGATGAGTCCGAGTCGGTCGCATCCGCTGTCGAGCCGGAGCCGGTCGTGGTCGAGCCCGCCCCGGCCACCGACGAGGTCTCAAAGACGCTCGCCGACGAGCCTGCCGCACCCGCCGTGGCGCCGGAAGCGACCGCCGTGCCGACTGTCGACGAGCCCGTCGCGTCCGCCGACGAGCCCGGCAGCGACGAGGCCCGGGAGCCGGAAGCACTCGCCGACGAGTCCGAGTCGGTCGCATCCGCTGTTGAGCCGGAGCCGGTCGTGGTCGAGCCTGCCCCGGCCACCGACGAGGTCTCAAAGACGCTCGCCGACGAGCCGGAATCGGCCGCACCCGCCGACGAACCGGAACCGACCGCCGTCGAACCCGAGCCGTCTGCCGTGGAGCCCACCGTCGCCGAGGAGTCCGTCAACGACGAGAGTCCGGATCCGGAAGCACCTGCGGCCGAGGCCGAGGTCGAGGCACCTCGGACTTCGGAACACCCCCAGGACGCATCCGACAACGACTCCCCTGCCGACGAACGTGTCGCGTCCAACGAAGAGTCCGACGGCAGGAGTCCGGAGACAGAAGCCCCCGCCGTCGAGCCGGAGCCGGTCGCATCCGTCGTCGAGCCGGAATCGGTCGCATCCACCGTCGAGACCGAGCCGGTCGCCCCCGCCGACGAGCCCGCCCAGGCCACCGACGAGGTGTCGAAGGACTCCGCCGTCGAACCCGAGCGACCCGCCGCCCCTGCCGACGAGCCCGCCACGTCCGCCCACGAGCCGTTCGCCCAGCAGGCCGAGGCCGCCGGAATGGAGGCCGAGACCCTCCGCGAGATCGCGCAGGCGGTCGTCACCGACCAGAACGCCAGCATCGTCTACGTTCAGGAGCGCTTCTCCCTCTCCCGCGCGGCCGCACGGCGTGCCCTCGACGCGCTCGAAGCGCTTGGGCTGGTCTCGGCTCCGGCCAAGAACGGGCGGCGCAAGGCCATGGCCACGTCCCTCGACCACCTCACCCCGTCGGACGAACGCTGAGCCGTGTGAGGCGCCGGGACGGAATCCGCAGGGCAGGAGAGTGCGGCCGGTTTCCACCCACGGTGCGCGGATGAGCAGGGCCGGAGGGCGCCCCTGGGGGTGCCCTCCGGCCGCTTCACTCGTCGCTTTCCGCCGGCAGGGGCCGGACCGTGAGGACCTGCTGAGCGTGACCGACCGGGCCGTCGGCGTCGTGCAGGACCGGACCGTGCCGGTGAGGCCCTGCCCGGACGGACCGGAGGTGACCGTGGTGTCCAGGCGGTCAACGCGTCGGTACGGTGTCGGGCCCTGCCTCCAACGGACCGCGTCGCCCCACCCCGGGCCGCCCCGAGCGCAACAGGGACGCCGGAGTACGATTCCCGTTCCATTAACCGCACGGCTCTGGGGGGACGGGTCTTGAGCGCCCAACTGAGGGAAACCGCAACGCAGTTGGCAGACGTGCTCTGGCGTCGGCACACCGTGTACCGGGACCGGTCCGGGGGTGTGGTCATCCGGGGGGAGCACGTGCAGCGCTGGATCAGCCTCGCCCCCTCGGGGCGCAGGGACGAAATCCTGCTCCGCGCGGGCCGCATCCTCGACGGCGGCACCACCGCTCCGGCGCGTTCGGAGACCGTCGTACCGCTCCACTCCGACACCGGCGAGCTCGCGGCGGCCTGCCGTCGCCTGCTCGCCGAGGTCGCCGTCGACGCCGCACCGCCCGCCTCGGCGGCTCCCGGCCGGACCAGGCGGTCCGGGAAGCCGAAGCGGTCCGGGCGTAAAGGGAAGCGGATGGGCCTCGCGTCCTGGATGATCATCGCCTGCGTGGTCGGCGTCGTCGCCCTGTACGCCTACAGCGCTGCGACGACAGGCACGCGCTGAGGAAAGCACGCAGGCCCACACCGGCCGGGCCGCGGACGCTGGTCCCGCACGGCTCGCTCGGGCCGCGGTGTCGCTGTCCCCGGTTGTCCGGGGAAACCGGCCGGGTGTCCCGGCCAGGGCCCGGCCACACCGTCGGCCGCTCCTCGTACGGTGAGGTGGCCCCCGCGCCGGTTGCCCGGCAGAGCCGGCAGGACCAGGGTGCGGGCCGGCTGCCTGTCGGCGTCCGAAGAGGCGAACATTGCGCTGGCGCGGCACCAGCCGTGCACGAGCAGCACGCCCGTGTGGATGCCCGCCGGAGGCGGTGCTGCGCGACGGTCTCCGGCACGGCGTGCCATGTGAGGGACCGCACGAGTGCTGCTGCTCTCTGCCGGGGGCGGAGACGGGTGCTTCCCCGGCCGGGTGCGCTGCTGCCGCGCCTGCAGCACGGCAGAGGCGCGCGGTGCCTGCGCCCGCTCGCCGCTGGGGGCTCCGGGAAGCGCATGCCACCGGTTGCGGTCAAGGCACGCCGGGTCACGGGTCTGTCCCACCGGACGGCGGCCGCGAACAGTCGCGGAACGGTGCGGGAACCGCCGTCCCGGCCGGACGGCGGCATGCCCGGCGCGGTGTGGCGTGCCGGGCTCGGATCTCCTCTCTCCTGCAGGAACACGTCAGGGAGCACCGGATGTGCGGTGCGGTACGGAGGGGTGCGCCCGGCGGCGAGGTGCGCCGTGCCCGTTTCCGTCTGTAACAGGGATGTGCCAGCAGGTAGCCGGGTGAAACGGCGGACCGGCCCGGACGACTCCTGTCACTCGGAAAAGCTCGCCCGTACCGACGGGCCGGCGCCCCTGCCGACACCGAGGAAGACACCATGCGCGTCAACAAGATCACCGTCGCAGCTCTGGCCGTTGCCGCGGGCCTTTCGCTCACCGCCTGCCAGAACGACGACACCACGAGCCGGAGCAACTCCTCCGCCGCGCCCGCATCGCCCTCGTCGGACGGCGGCTCGGCTCAGGGCACAGCGAAGGGCTCCCCCGCGAAAGACTCCGCCGCGAAAGACTCCCCCGCGAAAGACTCCGCCGCGAAGGACTCGAGTGAGGGGCGGGGCACGATCGCTGGGACCGGCTCCAACAAGGGCGGCAAGATCGGCAAGTGCCGCACCGACGAGCTGGAGGTCACGGCGGTGGACAACACCATCGAAGGCGACCCGGGCGGCACCGTCGTGGTGGAGTTCACGAACGGCGGCGGCCGGGACTGCGCGATCTCGGGTTACGCGGGGGTCGACCTGAAGACCAGCGCGGGGTCGCTGTCCGCGAAGCGCACCGGTGAGCCGGTGAACCGGACCGTCCTCAAGGACGGTGAGTCGGTGGCCTTCGCCATCACGTACCCGGTCAACGACTCGGGCGGCTCCGGCGTCCGTATCACGGGACTGGTGGTGACCCCGCCGGACGAGACGAAGTCGGTCTCCCTGAACTGGCCGGGCGCCGCCACGCTGCCCGTCACCGACGGCTCCGGCTCCCCGGTGAAGGTCGGCCCGATCGGAAGCGCCGGCCAGGGCGGCTGACCCGCGCCGTCATCACCGGGGCCCGCACCGGGGCCGGCCTTCGCCGGGGACATCGACGCACGCTGGGTCGAGCCGCACCGCCGGCACCGGAGTCGCCGCCGGTGGCGGAGTTCCGGCTCGTCCCACACCGTCGTGCACGGAAGCGGCCCCACCGGCACATCCCGGCGGTCGGCCGGCGGCAGACCGCCACCCGTCTCGCCGGTCCCCGGCGAGGCGTCCCGGCGCACGGGCACGCTCTTGTGCCCGCGGACGCCGCCAACGCCGGACTGGACCGTAGCTCCCCTACTCCAGCATGCGTTCCGCGTCCTGCGGGACCCACGGGAAGGGGACGTCGGGCCAGCGGGCGGCGGCCCACGCGTCGAGGTCGACGGCGAGAACGGCGTCGATGAAGACCTGCGGCGGCCGGTAGCCGTGGGCGGTGACGTAGTGCGTGATCAGAGCCGGAGCGGCGTAGGCGATCCCGGGCGGACCCGGGATGCGGACCTCCCCGTTCCCCTCCGGAGCCCCTTCCGCGGGGCACAGGTCGCACTCGTGCACCCCCAGGCAGACGTTCATCCACTGCACTTCCCGGACAGCCTCCAGCTTCTCCACGAACGCCGCGGGAACCGCTCCCGTCGAGTACGGCCTGCCGGCTTCCAGCCACCCGACGTTCAGGCGGGTGTACGTCGGGCGGTACCAGAGTTCGTAGAAGCCCGACTCCCTGTCCGTGAACGCATCCTCGGCCTGGTAGTCGTACTCGCTGAGATCCTCGTAGAACACCGGCACATTGTCTCCGCCGTTCACACCACCGAGGCCGCTTGGCGCTCAGGACGAGGAAGGTTCAGCAGGCGACCTTGGAACGGAAGGGCTCGATCGGCATCGCATTAATCGGTGGATTCGATTCCCAAGTCGGCTCGCATGGCATCTTTCTGCTTCCCCACGTATGGCCAGACCTTTTGATGCAGTTCGTCTTCCAATGCCTGCAGCTCGACCACGCACCCGGACAGGGACGGACCGATCCGCTTGATCTTTCCATATGCGGTGTTCAACCGGGCCTTGGCAGTGCTGGATGCGTGTAACACCGGGCTCGGAGCAATCATCTGGGCTTCCGAATAGCTGTCCCGATAGGCTGACCGGCTGGTCTCCAGCTGCTCCAACGATGCTTCAACGTCAACGTTGTTCCGCAGCGCATGCAGGTAGTTGGTCATTGCCGTCAGAAATTGGCGGGAAGCAGTGTTCAGGTCGATGTAACACCTGCGCCTCAACTCAAGGCTCTCGCGCTGACGCGCTTGAGCCTGCTCCGCTTGCAACAGCTTCTCGGCGTGCTGGTGTTCCTCTCGTCGCTGCTCCGCAGCAGCCTGTAATTCCAGGCGCTTTATGCGGTCTGCGCGGTTCTGTGTCAGCAGTGCCGCTCCCAGCGTGCCCACCACGCCCACGACGGCAACCACCAACCCCGTCCAGCCACCGCCCATGACTCCTGCCTTTCAAGAACGGAGGGATTCGACCAAACCACGCCCTGACCCAAGAGCTCGCAGCTCGATCTTGTCGGACGGCCCTGGCGGGACGTCAACAGTGTGACGATTCGGGATGAGAGGCAGCGGTGCCCTTCGCTCAGGTGCTCAGGCCGCGGCTTCGCCGGGGCGCTCGTCCTCCAGGAGGTCGACCCACGTGGTACCGGGAGCGAGGTCGTTCCCTGCCTTCGCCTTGCACTGCGCCTTCTTCTCCCCGCCGGCGTTCTGGCCCTCGGCGAGCTTCCGTAGGCGGGGGGTGGGGGACTGCCGAGGATCGCGCGTGGTTTCAGTGGCGGAGGGCGGTTCGAAATCCGCGATGCCCCCGGCGTCCCGTTTCTCGGCGAGACGCTCGACCACGGCCGGAGTCACGGCACCGACTGTATGAATCCTCGGCTTGTGCTTCTGGTACCGGTCCTCCGCGGTCTCCGCGAAGGAGGCGGGCTCGCCGCCCTCAGGGCCCGGCTCACCAGGTGTGGACGCATTCACCCGCATAGATCTACCGGACCTGCCCCTCGCCTGTCAGGTAATCACCCGGCACCGGCCGATCCGGTTCAGCGGCACTCGCTACAGGGAGGCGCGAGCCGCGCTCAGGCGGGCGTGAAGGGGCTGCCGTGAGATCCCCGTCATACGGGCGAGCGCGGTGTGTCGACCTCGACGCCCCTCTCCTCCGACTCCAGTGCCTCCCTCACGACGCCGTTCACGACGCCGTTCACGGCTCGTTCGCCATAGCCCAGTCGCACACCTTGCCCTGCAGGGCCTCGAAGCGGCCCCGGCGTACTCGTCGGGGCATGCCCCCGAGAACAGTTCCTCGGCGGAGGCCCGGCCGGTCCCGCCAAGGAGCTTGACCGCCATGTCCGCGTCCGCGTCCGCCGAGGTGATCACCCGGGCAACGGCCGCCGCAGCCCACCGGCGGCCGACTGCACCCGGGGGAGCCCGAATGGCGCCGGGCGTTCCCGCGTCCGGTGCTTCACCGGACGGGGAAGAACCGGAGCGGAAACCGGCGCGAGGCCCTACGGGGGGACAACCGCGGATGCGGGCGTTCAGCGACCAGCACTCGTCCCTCACCGGGCCGCTCGCAGGTCGGCGTCGACCGCGTGGGGCTCGGCGTCCGGACCGCCTTCCGCAGGCGGGCGCGTGGTGAGGCGTCCCTTCGCCGTTTCTCAGTGCTGGACGGGCTCGTCGGTCAGCTTCTGGCCGCGCAGCAGGAACCAGGCCATGGCGGCGGCGAGAAACAGCAGACCGGCGCCGACGCCGGCGGCTAGGGCCACTCCGTCGACGAAGGACCCGCGTGCCGCCCGCAGCAGCGCGGCGGCCGCGTCGCCGGGCAGGTGCGCGGCGGCCACGACGGCTCCGGCCAGCGACTCGTGTGCCGCCTGCGGGGTTCCGGCCGGCCCGGTGAAGCCCTGGTAGACGTTGGTGACGACCGACCCCAGCAGGGCGATGCCCAGGGCGGTGCCCAGTTCGTAGGCCGTCTCCGAGACCGCGGAGGCGGCGCCGGCCTGTTCCTTGGGGACGGCGGTGAGGATGACGTCGGAGGTGACCGTGAACGACAGCCCGGCGCCGAAGCCGACGACCAGCAGGACGGTGCCCAGCAGGGGGTAGCCGGTGGACTGGCTGAGCGTGGTCAGCACGGCCAGGGCCAGGCCGATCACCGCCAGGCCGCCGGAGACGACCGCGCGCACCGAGAAGCGGCGCGCCGCTGCGCCGGCGGCCAGGCCGGCCGCGACCGCGCCGGCGGCGGCCGGCAGTTCGGCGATGCCCGCCTCGATGGGGCGCCGGTCCTGGACCAGCTGGAGGTACTGGGAGAGGAAGAACAGCAGTCCGGACAGCCCGAGGATGGTCAGCAGGTTCGCCAGGACGGCGCCGCTGAAACCGCGGTTGCCGAACAGCCGGACGTCCACCAGCGGGATGGGCAGACCGCGCTGGCGCCCGACGAACGCGCAGAGAGCGGCGACGCCCAGCAGACCGGCCGCGAGGGTGGGCCAGGTGAACCCGTCGGCGGCGGTCTCCTTGACGGCGTAGACGACGCCGACCATGCCGACCAGCGAGAGGAGGACGCTCGGCAGGTCCCACGGCCCCGGCGAGGGGTTGCGCGACTCCGGCAGCATCCTGATCCCGACGAGGACCAGCAGCGCCATCACGGGCAGGTTGATCAGGAAGACCGAGCCCCACCAGAAGTGCTCCAGCAGCAGGCCGCCGACGATCGGCCCGATCGCCATGCCCGCCGAGGCGGCGGCGCTCCAGATGCCGATGGCGAGACTGCGCTCACGGGGGTCCTGGAAGATGTTGCGGATCAGCGCGAGCGTGGAGGGCATCAGCGTGGCGCCGGCGACACCGAGCAGCGCACGCGCTGTGATCATCATCCCGGGTGTCTGCGCGTAGGCGTTGAGCACCGAGACCAGCCCGAACGCGGTCGCACCGATCAGCAGCAGGCGCTTGCGGCCGATGCGGTCGCCCAGACCACCCATGGATATGAGCAGGCCGGCGATCACGAAGGAGTAGGCGTCGCCGATCCACAGCAACTGGGTGCCGGAGGGCTGCAGGTCCTCGCTGAGGTAGGGCGTGGCCAGGCCCAGGACGGTGGCGTCCACCGCCACGAGCAGCACGGCGAGGACCAGGACGCCCAAGGCGATCCAGCGGCCGGGGGCCCGCTGCGTGCTGCCCTGTTCGGTCGGGTGCAGGGCGCTGGTCATGATGCGTCGTCCCTTCGCAGCGCGCCGCCGAGCAGCAGTTCGGCGATCATGCGGGTGAAGTCGTTGCGGGCCACCCGGCCCTCGGTGACGGCCCAGCTGCCGGCGGTCAGCAGGCCGTAGGAGGCCTCGGTCAGCCATGCCGCGCTCAGGTCGATGCGGAACTCGCCGCTCTCCTGGCCCCGGCGGAACAGGGCGGTGAGCCGCTCGTCGATGCGGGACCAGCCCGCGTTCTGCTCCTCGCCCTCGAAGAGCTGGTTCTCGGAGTAGAGGAAGGCGAGCAGGCCCGCACAGGGTTCGAGCTCGCGGACCAGACGGCGCACCGCGTCCGCGGCCGACCCCTCCTCCAGGCGCGCCGCCTCCAGGGCCGCCTCGCACTCGGCGATGCCCAGCTCCTCCAGGGCGCGTACCAGGGCATCACGTCCGGCGAAATGGCGGTTCAGGGTCGCCCTGCTGACGCCCGCGCTCCGGGCGACCTCTTCCATGGTCGCCGTGGCCTTCCGCGCCAGCAGATCGGCGGCGGCACGCAGCACATGATCACGATCAAAGCTCATGAGCCAACCATAACTCGTATGAGACATTAATGTCTCAGCCGGGGCGCTTCTGGCTCACCTTGTCGGGCGCAGAGCCACCAGCCCCGCGTCCGGACCAGAACGCGCCGCGCCGGCCCGTCACCGGGGTGGTGACGATGAACCCGCAGATCAGGCAGAGGCCGTCATCACGGCCGGCCGGCTCCCGTGCCGGACGGGCGGTGCCGCATGAGCGTCCCGGCGGCCGGCGACGACGGCACGGTGGCGTGCGCGGCGGAGGCGGTCGCGTCGACCGAGCGGCCGTCCCGGCCCGCGGCAACCGGCCTGCCCGCGGTTGCTGCGGGACATGACGTTGGTGGCACAGACCGATGCCACCGAAACCGAGGTGCCCGGACGGGCGCCGGTCGGGTAGCGTGCGGGCCATGTCGAGTCCTGAGTCGGACACGGTGGGGGCTTTCGGTCACGCCGTCAGCCCCCTGAACCACTGAGCTGGTAGCCCTGCCGCCGCGCCGCGTTCTGCGGCCGGGCGGGCGCGCCCCTGGGGGCCGGCCGCGGTGACGAGATGACCTCCTCGTTCCTCTCCTCGCCTCGGAGCCACTCGATGCCCCTCCCGCTGTACCTGCTGGCCCTGGCGGTCTTCGCCATGGGCACCTCGGAATTCATGCTCGCCGGCCTCCTGCCGGACATCGCCTCCGACCTCGACGTCACCGTCGGGGCAGCAGGCGTGCTCACCTCGGCCTTCGCGATCGGCATGATCGTCGGCGCCCCCCTGGTGGCCGCACTCGCCCGCACCTGGCCCAGACGCTCCAGCCTTCTCGGCTTCGTCCTCGCTTTCGCGGCAGCTCACGCCGTGGGCGCCCTCACCACCAGCTTCCCGGTCCTGTGCACCACCCGGGTCGTCGCCGCGCTCGCGAACGCGGGGTTCCTCGCCGTCGCTCTGACGACTGCCGCCACGCTGGTCCCGCCCGACAGGAAGGGACGTGCGCTGGCCGTGCTGCTGGCGGGCACGACGGCGGCCACGATCGCCGGTGTCCCCGGCGGGTCGGTCCTCGGCACGCTGCTCGGCTGGCGGGCCACCTTCTGGGCCGTCGCCGTTCTCTGCCTGCCCGCGGCCATCGGCATCCTGAAGGGGATCCCGGCTGGACGCGTGGAGGAGGCGACCGGCGGGCCGGCCCTGGGAGCGGAGCTCGCCCAGCTCACCAGGCCGCGGCTGCTCCTGGTGATGGGACTCGGCGCGCTGGTCAACGCGGCAACGTTCGCGAGCTTCACCTTCCTCGCCCCCGTGGTGACCGACACCGCCGGGCTGGACGAGCTGTGGGTCTCCGTCGTCCTGGTGCTCTTCGGCGCCGGTTCCTTCGCCGGGGTCGCCGTCGCCGGACGGCTGTCCGACCGGCGCCCCGGCCTGGTCGTCGCAGCCGGCGGTCCGCTGCTGCTCCTCGGCTGGCCGGCCCTGGCCATGCTGGCCCACCGGCCGGCCGCCTTGTTCGTCCTCGTGTTCGTGCAGGGCGCGCTGTCGTTCGCGCTGGGCAGCACGCTGATCACGCGGGTCCTCTACGAGGCCGCCGGAGCTCCCACCATGGCCGGCTCGTACGCGACCGCGGCACTCAACGTCGGCGCCGCCGTCGGCCCCCTCGTCGCCGCGACCACCCTCGGCACCGCGGCCGGGAACCTCGGACCGCTGTGGGCCGGCGGGCTCCTGGTCGCGATCGCACTGCTCATCGCGCTCCCCTTCCGCACCGCGGTCGCGGCCGGCCGAAGCGCCGAGGTGCTCCGGTGACGGATGCGAACGCCCCTTTGTGAACGTCGAGGGACGCCTGCCGAAGCCGACTCACCGGCGGAAACGACGTCCTCCCTCCGGGAGGCCCAACCACGGACCGGCGGCATCCGCTGTCCGCGGGCAGCCCGTTCCCCGGGAGGCGCAGGGGCTTGCGGGGCGCGCCCCCGGAGTGCCGGTTGGCCGGGGGAGCGGCCGTGCGGGCGGTGGACCGTCTCGTCCGGGGCGGTGGCGGCGGCCGTCGCCCCGGACGGGGAGACTCCGCCACCTCTGACGGGGTGAACCGGATTCCAGCCGGATTCCAGTCGAATTCCGGCCGGACTTCGGCCGAAGTGGAATTGGTGCACGCTCCGTGGCGGGGCGTATCGTCTCAGTGTTCGAACAGCAGGTTGCGAATCCGGTACGGGAACAGCGAGCCTGTCCCGCAAGCGGGTCCTGCCGCTCGGGGAGCCAGGCCACGAGAGGTGCGCATGATTGAGATTCCGTTGCGGAAATCCGAACACGGGGTGGTCCGGATCGCCAGCAGTCGGCTGTGGGAGATATTCGGCAGTATCGGACTGCTCTCGTCGCACCGCGGTTTCGTTCCCTGGCCGTACGCCAACTGGGCGAAAGCCGCCCGGAGTTCGCTGAACAGGACGGGCACGGCCATCCCGGGCTGGCTCGTCCATCTGTACCGCGCCTGCGGCGGAACGCTTCCCTCGTTCCTCTCGGTCGCCCCGTCCCGGCTCAGGGACGACCTGGAGGAGGAAATCGCGTTATTGCGCGCGGTGTCCCCCGCCCGCGTCCAGGCGGAACTGGAGCAGTGGTTCTCACAGGGCATTCCCGCCGAAGTGCGCCCGATCCACTCGGATCCGGAAGCACGGATCGCCGAACTCTGCGCATTCCTTCCCCAATACTGGCAGGCGGCCCTGGAGCCGTTCACGGCTTCCCTGCGCGCCGCGACCGAGGAGGAGATCCTGCTGCGCGCGCGCATCCTGGCCACCCAGGGCACGGAGGAGCTGTTCGGCAGCCTGCACGGCCGCCTGTCGTGGTGCGGCGAGGTCCTGAGGCTGGACGTCGGAACCGCCCGGACCAAGGTGTCCGATGTCTCCCGCCTGGTCATCGTGCCACTGCTGTTCGGCCGGGGAGCGTCCTTCTTCACCTCGGCCCTGGACGGCTCGGTGGCCCTGTCCTACCAGGCCAAGAGCGCGGCCGTACTCGTCGGGAACGCGCCGCCCGACCGGCGGGCCGGCGTCCCCGTGCGCGGGGACCGGCTGGAGATCCTGCTCGGCCGCAGCCGGGCCGGTGTGGTCCGGGGCCTGGCCGCGCCCACCACCACCTCGGCCCTGGCCGCGACGCTCGGCCTCGCCCCGAGCACCGTCTCCGAGCACCTCACGTCCCTGGTGGCCGCCGGCCTGGTGCAGCGGCGCCGGACGGGCGTCCGGGTGCTGTACGAACTGGACGGCTCGGGAGCCGCGTTGCTCGATTACCTGGACAACCAGGGCAGTACGCCGGCGGGCCGCCGGTAGCCCGCGCCGCATCCGGCAAGGGCGCCGCACCGTGGTGGACGTCGCCCGCGTCACGGCGGAGCCGCGCCGCCGGCCCGCGCCGCACGCCCCGACCCGCCCCACCGCCTCATCGCCCCGAAGCGCTGAAACGGCACGCGGACCGCGACCGCGGCGGCATAGGATCAACCCACCTGACACGGCGTCAGGCACGGCATCGGTTGCAACAGGAGGATCGCAATGGCTGGGGACGGCACCTACGAGAAGCTGCTCGCCCTGCTCGACGAGCACGGGGCCGCCTACCGGGTGATCGAGCACGACCCCGAGGGCGGCACCGAGGCGGTCAGCCGGCTCCGCGGCCACGACCTGGCGCAGGCGGCCAAGTGCATCATCGTGATGGTGAAGATCGGCAAGAAGGAGAAGCGCTTCGCTCTGGTCGTCGTACCGGGGGACAAGCGGGTCGACCTGTCGGCGGTGAAGGCGCTGTACGGCGGCACCTACGCCTCCTTCGCCTCCCCGGACGTCGCCGAGGAACTCGCGGGCTCCCCGAGCGGGACCATCCTCCCCTTCTCGTTCGACGAACGGCTGGAACTGCTCGTCGACCCCGGCCTCCTGGCCCACCCCGAGTTCTTCTTCAACGCCGCCCGGCTCGACCGCTCGATCGCCCTGTCGACGCAGGACTACCGCGCCCTCGCCGAGCCCCGCGTCGAACCGCTGTCACTGGACTGACGGGGACAGCGCCAGGGCTATGCCCAGGCCGACGAGCACGGTGCCGATCGCCTTGTTGAGCACGCCCTGCCGGCGCAGCAGCCGGGCGCGCAGGCTCTGGTGGGAGAAGAAGAGGGCGACCAGGGCGAACCACAGCAGGTGCGCGACCGACATGAACAGGCCGTACCCGACCTGCTGGACGACCGGGGTGTCGGCGCTGACCACCTGGGTGTAGGTGCTGAGCACGAAGAGCATCGTCTTGGGGTTGAGCGCGTTCGTCAGGAACCCGGTGCGCAGGGCCCCGGACCTCGACAGCCCGCCGTCGGCCGACAGGTCGATCTGCACCTGGGTCTTCGTGACGAACGTCTTGTAGCCGATGTACACCAGGTAGGCGGCGCCGACCAGCTTCATCACCGTGAAAAGCAGCGGAGTGCGCGTCACGAGCAGCCCCACGCCGACCATCGTGTAGGTGACGTGGACGAGCACGCCCAGCGAGATCCCCACCGCCGCGAGTATTCCCGCGCTCCGGCCGTAGAGATAGCTGTTGCGAATGGTCATCGCGAAGTCCGCGCCGGGGCTGATGACAGCCAGGACGGTGATGACCCCTACGGCGATGATCTGACCCATGTTCCCATCTTCTCGCTGGACCGGCGACCGGCGTGAGGGGGAGTGGGGAGCACCGCGCGGGTGCTCCCCACCCGCCCCCGGACGTCAGGGCTTGTGACGGTAGGTGATCACCAGGACGTCGCGCGACGCGGGCTCGGACGAGTCGAGCTGCTCGATGGGCGAGACGCCGTGGTAGACCCGCTCGTCGTTGACGAGCGCGAGGTCGAGCGGGTCGGTGAGGGTGAACTTCTCCACCGGCTCCTTCTCCAGGTTGAAGACGGTGCTCTCGCCGCCGACGGCGTTGGAGCGTCCCACCATGGCCATCAGCACGAAGGTGACCCCGTCCCGGTGGACACCCTCGGGGGTCGGCTTGCCGACCTCCTCGCCGTTGACCTCGATGCGGAACTGGTGGGCCTCGATGTGCCACGGGGAGTACGGGGCGAGCCGGCCGAAGATGTCGCAGCCCAGGGTGAGGAGGCTGTCCATGGTGGGGCCGCGCAGGATGTGGTCCTCGAACGGCTCGTAGTGCCGGGCGACTCCGCCGTTGAGGTTGTTGTAGTCCAGCGTCTGGTAGTGCGGCTGGTGGGCCTCGATGCGGTACTCGCCGCTCGCGCGGGGCGCGCTCAGCGTGGCGTGCCGGCGGCGCCGGTAGCGGCCGCCGTCGGCCATGTAACCGTCGAGCGGCATCCGGTTCCAGCTGTCACGGAACGCCTCCAGATCGCCCAGAGCGTTTTCCGACCGCTGCAGGAGAAGCTGTTTCACCTTGTCGCCCGGGACCAGTTCGTAGCTTTTCGCGGAGAGCGACTCGCAGACTTCCTCAATCCCGGATTCGTACTGCGAAGACATTTGTTCCCCTTCACCCTCGTGGTCGATGCCGCGATCGATCGTGGTGTTCGCCTGGGGGAGCGTCAAAGGGTTTCGGTCCTGGCCGAATCACCAGGAATTTCCCTTGTCAGGTTCCCCCGGGGCCGGCCCGCCGTTCATTCGGCCGGATTGTTCCTTTACCTTTCCGGCTCGGTGGGTGTGGCAGGCGGCCGTCCGGCGGACCCGGTGGCGGGGGACCGGCCGGTGCGCTGACGGCCCTGCTTCCCGGCAGCGGCCGGACTGCCCCGTCGGGATCGCCCTGCGGCCGTCGTAGGCTGCTGGACGACCCTGGTCCTCCGGGAGCTGGTGCACGGGCCGCGCTCCTTCGGTTCGCTGCGCGAGCAACTCCCGTCGATCAGCCCGAAGGTCCTGGTCGACCGGCTGCGCACGCTCCGCGAACGCGGCCTGGTCGACCAGGAGCGGCTCCCCGGTTTCCCGTCCGCACCCGGCACACGCTCGCCCCGGCCGGGCAGGCCCTGCGCCCGCTGTTCGTCGAGCTCCACCGCACCGGGGAGCGGCTGTCCCGCCTCTCCGGCCGGGACCGCGAGTGGGCACCGCCGCGGACGGGCTCAGGCGGGCAGCCTCGTGTCGACGACCGCGCTGATCTCGACGAGCTGGCCGGGGAGGGTCAGCTCGGTGACGCCGAGGACGGTACTGGCCGGGCGGTGGCCGCCGAAGTACGCCCGGTTGCCCTCCGCCACCGCCGCGGCGTTCCGCAGCAGGTCCACCACGTACAGGGTCTGGGAGACGACCTGGTTGCGGGTGGCGCCGTAGTGGTCCAGGACCCTGTCGAGGTTGGCGTGGGTCCGTCCGAGCTGGGCGGTGAGGTCGCCCGCGTGGCGGAACCCGCCCGTCTCGTCGAACGAGAGCTGCCCGGAGACGTGGATCAGATCGCCGGACCTGATCGCCTGCGCGTAGCCGAAGTCGCTCTCGGCCGGTATGCCGTACTGGAAGGAGTCGATGGTGGCCATGGTGGTCGCCCCTCTGTTTCCGCTCTCTTGTGGTTACTCGGGAACTGTAGGAGAGTGTGGGCCGACCTGGAAGAACGCACTTTTCAGTGACGGGGGAACCAGATGGTTACCAAGCAACAGCTCAAGGACCTGCCCGAGGACGCGGACCTGCGGCGCGCGGACTCCCTGGCGCGGGAGATCTTCTCGGACGTCGCCAACAAGTGGGCGCTGCTGATCATCGAGGCGCTCGGCGACCGCACCCGCCGCTTCAGCGAACTGCGCGACGAGGTCGAGGGCGTCAGCCACAAGATGCTCACCCAGAACCTGCGCATGCTGGAGCGCAACGGCCTGGTCGACCGGAAGGTGCACCCCACCGTGCCGCCGCGGGTCGAGTACACCCTCACCGAGGCGGGCCGGGCCCTGCGGAAGACGGTCGACGGGCTGTGCGACTGGACCCACCGCTACCTCGGCCACATCGAGGACGCGCGCCGCCGTTTCGGCGCCTGACGGCCGCCCGGCGCCCCGCCCCCGTCCCCGCCCGGCGCTTCCGCGGCGCGGCCGGGCCGTGGCTGTCGGACGCGGCGTTCTCCGGCCACCTGGCCGAGCCGGGGAGGAGCAGCCGTTCGGCCACCGGCTCGAGCTTTTCGCCGGTGATCTGAGGACCGGGGACGTGAGGCAGGCCCGTACGCTCTGTGGACCGCCCCGGGGACGTGGACACCCCAGTCGGTGGCTGTGGGCCGGTGGTCGCGTGGTCGCTCGACAGCCGTCGGCTTCGTCCGCAACCGGGGCCGCCCACTGCCGCGCGTCACTCCACACCGGGGCAGCCCGTGAGGACCGCCCCGGCGTGGATTCGTACGGCGTGCCGGAAGCGGCGCCTCAGCCGGCGGCCGCCGGCTGACGGTGAGCCGACCACCGCCACCCCTTGACGCGGGTTTACGCGGTCGCGTCAAGACACGGCCGAACGGCACCGCCTCGAAGGTCAGTCGAGGAGCGCGGTCGCTTCGACCTCGACGAGGACATCCGGCTCGAAGAGGTGCTCGACGCCGATGAGGGAGGCCGGCGGCATGGGAAGCCGGAGCCCGATCTCGTCGGCCACGGCCTCCACGCCGCTCATGAAGTCGCCGATCTTCTCCGGGCTCCACCGGGTCACGTAGAACGTCAGACGCAGCACATCCGCGAATGACGCGCCCGCGCCCGCCAGGCCGACGGAGGTGTTGCGCAGTGCCTGGGCGACCTGCCCGGCCAAATCGCCGGGCGCGACCGGAGTCCCGTCGGCCCGGCGCGCGATCTGCCCGCTGACGTGGACGTGCTTCGTCCCGGTGCCCACGGCGACGTGGTGGTACGGGACCGGCTGCAGCATGCCTTCCGGCGTGAAGTACTGAACGGTCATGGTCTTCTCCCCTTCAAGGTAAGTATCTGTAAGCTACCTAGTGGAAGAAGGACACTTCAACGAAACCAGGTTTCGCCATGGATACCGACGACGAACTCCTCATCGCCGCACCGCACCGCGAACTGCTCGACCAGATCCTCGACAAGTGGTCGCTCGGCGTCCTCAACGAACTCTGCGAACGCCCGTGCCGCTTCAACGAACTGCGCCGGGCCATCCCCCAGGTCACGCAGAAGTCGCTGACCGCGACGCTCCGGCGGCTCGAACGCAACGGCGTGATCGAGCGCGAGATCGTCTCCACCCGCCCCGTGGCGGTCATGTACCGGATCACGCCCCTCGGCAAGACCCTTCGGCACCCCATCGACGTACTGCTGGCATGGGTCTCACAGCACATGCCCGCCGTCGAACGCGCACGCGAGGACTTCGACGGGCGGGAAGAAGCCGGCCTCTGAGAGGACCGCGCGCGGGAGAAGCCGGCGGCCTGGGCCGGACCGCCGGACATCCCGTGAGGGGCAGGAGGACCAGCGGGCCGGTCCGGGTCTCGTCCTCAACGCCGTGGCGCAGTGGAACACACGCCATCCGGACGCCGCCGTGGCCCGGCTCCTCGCCGAGTGCCACGACGCCGAGGACGAGGATGCCGCCCGCCTTCCCCGCTCAGGGGCCGGCACACCGATTCCCCGGGCCGCTGCCTGTTCGGCATCGAAGCCGGCGAAGAAGTGAAGAACTGCCGCCGGGGCGGGGCCGGAAGGCGCCGGGGATGCTCTTGAACGCGTGAGGTCCCGGCCCGTCACTCGCCGGGTGCCCCCGGCCGCCGGTCGGGCTCGGTGGTCGCGGCGGCGTAGCGGCGGGCGAGTGTGGCGCAGGCTTCGTGGAGGGCCGGCGGGCCGATGATGCGCAGGTTCGCGTCGAAGCGTCCGAGGCCTGCGGCGAGGGCCGTCCAGGACCAGGATCCCGTGATGACGCGGCATCGTGTGGGGCCGAGCGGTTCCACGATGCCGTCGGCCATGTGGGGCACGACTTCCGAGGCGGGGAGCTCCAGGACGGCCTCGCCTCGGCAGGGCCAGGCGGGATCAGTGCCGTCGGAGCCCCGGAAGCGGCTGGTGACGAACCTGGAGACATCCCCGCCCGGCACCTGACGCACGTTGAAGCGCGGGCCGGTCGGCGTGCGCGGGGTCATGCGGTCGGTGCGGAAGGTGCGCCAGTCGTCGCGGTCGAGGTCCCAGGCCAGCAGGTACCAGTGGGTGCGCCAGGCCACGAGGTGATGGGGTTCCACCCGGCGTCGCTGTGATGCGGCCTCCCGGTGCGGGGTGTAGTCCAGGCGCAGTTCCTCGCGGCGCCGGATCGCGGTGCTCACGGTGGTGAGCGGATCCAGGGCCCGGGCCGGCGGGGCGCCGGGACCGGGCGGGCGGACGGTGGTGACGTGGAGCGCGTCGATGCGCTGCCGCAGGCGCGGAGGGAGGACGTTCCGGATCGTCGCGAGCGCCCGGTCGGCGTCCTCCGCGATCGCGGGCTGGGCGGTGCTCTGCAGCGCGACGGCCAGAGCGATGACCTGCTCGTCGTCGAAGAGCAGCGGCGGCATCCGCGATCCGGGACGCAGACGGTATCCGCCGCCGGGGCCCCTGTCCGCGGCAACGGGGTAGCCCAGCGCGCGAAGGCGCTCGATGTCACGGCGCACGGTGCGCACGGTGACCTCCAGCCGCTCGGCCAGATCGTCCCCGCTCCACTCCGGTCGTGCCTGGAGCAGGGAGAGCAGGGTCAGGAGCCGCGAGGACGTTTTCTGCATGCCCCCATGATGCGGAAAGTACAGGACACACCCTGTCCTGTACGGGTGCCATGCTGAATCACAGATTCCAGACCAGGGCATTCCGCCCGTCACTCCCATGTGCCCCGTCCGGCGCATTTCCAGGTAGGAGCAGACCGTGTCCGTCATCACCACCACACACCTGAACTTCCGCGGCTCGGCCCGCGAGGCGCTGGACTTCTACCGGTCCGTCTTCGGCGGGCACACCGTCGCGGTGACCTACAAGGACGCCGGCAACGTCCAGGACGAGAGCGAGGCGGACTGGGTGATGTGGGGCCAGGTCGTCGCCGACAACGGCTTCCACGTCATGGCTTACGACGTGCCCTCGGCGATGCCGTACGAGCAGGGCGCCAACCCGTTCTTCGTGTCCGTGCGCGGCGAGGACGCCGAGGAGATCAGCGCCCTGTGGCGGCGTCTGGCCGACGGCTCGAACGTGCTGCGTCCACTGGAGCCCGCGGCGTGGGCTCCGCTGTACGGCATGCTCACCGACCGTTTCGGCGTGACCTGGGTTCTCGACGTCGCGACCCCCTACAACGGCTGACCCGCCCCGGGGGCGCCCGCGACGGCCGCCCGCCCCGCTCGTCCTCGGCACCGGCACGCCGACGGCAGTCGGCACACGGAGGAAAGCAGATCTTGTTGTGCGTATGCGTCAGCAACACGATCCTCGGCCACCGGGACCGCAGCCGCATCGTCGCCTGATCGACCCGCGCCTTCCGCTCCACCGGCTCCGCGAGGCGCTCCACGTCCCCGAACTGGCCTCCAGCGCGGGCGCCAACCCGGCGCTCCCCGAGGACGAGATGGCCGCCGTCCTGGACCGGGCCGGTGTTCCCGCCTGACCGCCGAGCAGGACCGCCTCGCTCGCACCTCGGCGGGATGTCCGCCGGCGGGGACGACAGATCGCACTGCGCCGGCTCACCGGACTCACAAGCCGGTGCGCGAGGCCGGGTCCACCGGCCGGAGGACGGGCCGCGGCACGCCGCGTAACGGTCCGGACACGGCGCGGCCGAGTTGCGGCGGACGTGTCGAGGTCTTCTCCTGGGAGGTGCGGGGCACTGCGACGGTGTCGAGGTGTGAGGCGTATGACCGACCACGGCGGTCCTCCCGGGACTGGTCCGGCGAACTGGGGGCAGCCCGCCGAACTGGTGCTGGACGCCACCGGCACGGTGATGACGTGCACCCGGTCCGTGCCGGAGCTGCTGGGCGGCTCGGCCGGGGAGCTCCGCGGCAGGGAGCTGAAGTCCTTCCTCGAGGATCCGGCGGCGTGGGCGGGACTGGCCGAGAAGGCCGAGCACGGTCGCCGCAGCAGCGGGCTCGTGGTGCTGCGGCGTGCCGGCGGCGGCCGGCTGGACGTGGATGTGAACGTGTTCGCGCTCACCGGAGGGGGCGAGGCGCGCTTCCTCGTCTGGCTGGTGCCCGCGGTGGGAGCCGAGCTCGAGGACGAGCTGGGGATGCGGGTGGCCCTGACCGGAGGCGGCGTGCTGACCTCCAGCCCGCGCGCACAGCAGCGGCTGGACCTGCTGCACGCGGCGGCGGTGCGGGTCGGCGGCTCGCTGGACGTGGCACGCAACGCCGAGGAACTGGTCGACCTGCTGGTGCCGGTGTTCGCCGATCTGGGCGCGGTCGACCTCACCGAGGAGGTGCTGGCCGGAGAGGAGCCCGGGGAGCTGACCGCGGACACCTCGCTGAGGCGCGTGGCGGTGGCCGCCGGGGAGGGGCTGTGGCCCGAGGAGGTCTACGGCCTCGGGGAGCGGTTCCCGGTCGGGGACGTCGAAAGGGAGCACCTGCGCCGGAAGGCGGTCGGCATCATGCCGGACCTCGGTGGTCTGCGGAGGGCGGCGGCGCGGGATCCGCGGCGGTCCCGGCTGACCCTGCCCGAGGCCGCGACCTCGTTCCTGATCCTCCCGCTGCGGGCGCGCGGGACCGTGCTGGGTGCCGTTCCGCTGTGGCGCAACGGGGACCGCGTCCCGTTCGACCGGGGCGATGCGGCCCTGGCCGAGGAGATCGGCTCCCGGCTGGCCCTGGGCCTGGACAACGCCCGGCGCTACACCCGGGAGCGGCGCACGGCCGAGGCGCTGCAGCGCAGCCTGCTGCCGCCTCCGGTGGTACGCCTGAGCGCAGCGGAGACCGCGGGGATGTACGCGCCGGCCAGTACAGCGGCCGGGACCGGCGGCAGCTGGTACGACGTGATCCGGCTCTCCGGCGTCCGGGCGGCCTTCGTGGCGGGCAAGGTGGCCGGGCACGGAGTGAACGCCGCCGGAGCGATGGGCCGCCTGCGGTCGGCGGTGCAGACCCTGGCCGACCTGGACCCGCCCCCCGACGAACTGCTGAGCCACCTGGACGACCTGGTGACCCGCATCGGCGAGGACGAGGGACACCGGGCGGCGTCGGCCGTGGACTTCCTGCACGGAGCCACCTGCCTGTACGCCACCTACGACCCGGTCACCGGACGGTGCCACATCGCCAGCGCGGGCCACCCCGCCCCCATCGTGGTCAGGAAGCGGAACCGCACCGCAGACGACGTCGAACTCCACCCCGGGCCGCCGCTGGGACGCGGAACCGAACCCTTCGAACCGGCGGAACTGCTCCTGGAACCGGGCGACGTCCTCGCCTTCCACAGCGGACCGCTCACCGCGATGACACGGAACACCGAACGGGACCTGGAGCGGACACGCGAAAGCGCGCTGTCCGCCGCGGAAACCGACCGGCCGCTGCGCGACGTCGGGCACCACCTCCTGGCCCGCCTGCGGGAACACGACCGCGAGGAGGACCTCGCCCTGCTCCTGGCCCGCGTGGACCGGGTGCCACCCGAGCACACGGCCTTCTGGCAGCTGCCCGCCGACCCCAGCCTCGTCGCACACGCCCGGGCCCTGGCCTCCGGGCAACTGGCCGACTGGGATCTGCAGGAGCTGGGCTTCGCCACCGAACTCATCATCAGCGAACTGGTCACCAACGCCGTCCGCCACGCGGGCGGCCCCGTCGGCCTGCGGCTGATCAAGGACCACCGGCTCGTCTGCGAGGTCTCCGACCCCAGCCAGTCCCAGCCGTACCTGCGGCGCGCCCGGCTCTCCGACGAGGGCGGCCGCGGCCTGTTCCTCATCGCGCAACTCGCCCGCCGCTGGGGCAGCCGCTACACCCCCGGCGGCAAGACCATCTGGACCGAGCAAACCGCCGAGGGCCCCTGACGTCACCGATGGACACACTGCGCGAAGAGGGCTGGTGGAGGCCCCGCTCAGCGGTCACGACATGCCGGCGCGCACCTCCTGGCGGGCCTTGACGCTCCGCCCGCGGCCCACGATCCGCTTCCCCGCGGCACTGCTGCCCGAGCGCCCGGCGGTCGGCCCGGACCACCCGCCGGGCCGCCACCGCCGCCGATCACCGTCCGCAGCCCGGTCCGCCGGGCCCGGGCCACCCACCGCCGGGACGGCCGGCCCGTGCGACGCCCATGAGCCCCGGCCGTCCGCCCGGCCTCTTGCGTGCGGACCGTTCCCGCCGGCCGGCGGCCCTGCCGTGGTTCAGACGACTCGGTTGTCGTAGGTCTCGCGGTTGGCGAGCACATCGTCCATGTGCGCCTCGGCCCAGGCCTTGAGGCCGCGCATCGTCTCGTACAGCGACAGACCGAGATCGGTCAGCTCGTAGGAGACCGTGACCGGCACGGTCGGCACCACGGTGCGGGCCACCAGACCGTCGCGCTCCAGGGAGCGCAGCGTCTGGGTGAGCATCTTCTGGCTGACACCGGCCAGCAGACGCTGCAACTCCGAGTAGCGCATCGCCCGGGGCCCGCCGGCGCAGTCGGCGCCGGGCCGATGCGCGCTGTCGCTGCCGAGCGCGGCCAGGACCAGCGTGACCCACTTGCCGGAGATCCGGTCGAGCAGTTTGCGGCTGGGACAGGCCGCCAGGAAGGCGTCGTACTCCGCCTTGGCCTGCGCCCTCCGCTGGGCCGCCGTCATCGTCGCCATGGACCGTTCCTCTCACCCTCGGGTGCGCTACGCACTTCCAAGTGCCTACTTCCCGGAAGGAAGCTGCGCACCAATAGTGGTGCGAGGTGCCGTCAGGCACCATCCCCCGGCCCGATATGAAGGAAAGGCACGTCATGAGCACCCCCTCCGCCTCGCTTCCCGGCGGCACCTGGACCCTGGGCGACTTGACCGTCACCCGGTTCGGTTACGGCGCCATGCAGCTCGCCGGCCCCGGAGTCATGGGCCCGCCGGCCGACCGCGACGGCGCACTCGCCGTCCTGCGCGAGGCCGTCGGCCTCGGCATCACCCACATCGACACCGCCGACGCCTACGGGCCCCACATCACCAACCAGCTGATCCGCGAAGCGCTGCACCCGTACTCCGAGTCGTTGCACATCGTGACCAAGGTCGGCGCGACCCGGGACGAGGAGGGAGGCTGGCCCCCGGCGCGCAGGCCCGACGAGTTGCGGCGGGCCGTCCGGGAGAACCTGGAGAACCTCGGCCTCGACACGCTGGACGTGGTCAACCTCCGGCTCGGCGACGCCCGGGGCCCCGTGCCCGGTTCGCTCGCGGAGGCGTTCGAGGCGCTCGTCGACCTCCAGCGGCAGGGCCTGATCCGGCACCTCGGCGTGAGCAACGCGACGGCGGAGCAGGTCGCCGAGGCACGCTCGATCGCACCGATCGTGTGCGTGCAGAACATGTACAACCTCGCCCACCGCCACGACGACGAGTTGATCGACGAACTCGCCGAGCAGGGCATCGCCTACGTGCCCTTCTTCCCCCTCGGCGGCTTCAGCCCGCTGCAGGCCTCGGCGCTCACGGCCGTGGCCACCCGGCTGGGCGCGACGCCGATGTCGGTCGCCCTGGCCTGGCTGCTGCGGCGGTCGCCGAACATCCTGCTGATCCCCGGCACCTCGTCGGTGGCACACCTGCGCGAGAACGTCGCGGGCGCGGGGCTCCCGCTCTCCGACGACGACCTCGCCGAGCTGGACAAGATCGGCCGCTGACCCCACTCGCCGGCCCCGCTGCGACCGCCGTTCCGCCGGGCGGGGCCGCAGGCCGATGAGCTCGCACCCCGTGCACACGGGGGTGGCCCCGCCTGGAGCACCGCGGCCTCGGCGACCGCCGGCTGCTCCCGGTGCCCGCGGGAACGTCCCGGGGAGAGGATCGCCGAGGCGGCGGCCGCCCGAGCCGGCCTCGCGCAAGCGGGGGTGAGCCGAGTGCTCGGCCCGTCCCCGCTTGCGCGCTCGTCCGGGCCGGACCGAGTTCCACCGCGACCCGCTGCCGCCCACCCGGCTCCGCGGCGCCCGGAGCCGGTGGCAGCCCGACGGCGGAGGCGGAGGTCACCTGCGCTTGAGCTGCTCCTTGAACGGGGCGAGGTCGGCGGGCAGAGGGGCGGGCAGTCGGGAGAGGACGTACTCGAAGTCGACCCAGGACTGCTCCCACTCCGGGTCGCCCAGCGCCGCCTGGGCGTCGGAGAGCAGGAGGATGGCGCGGGCGTAGTGGGCGTGGACGCCGACACCCTGGTTGAGCAGTTCCTCGAACCGGTCCATCGCCTCCTGGGCGGCGTCCCGCTGGTCGGTGTGCGCGTCGTTGGCCGCGTACCCGTAAGCCAGGCGCAGGGCGCCGTCCGCGCACAGCCGCAGGCTGTTCCCGGTGAGCGGGCCGAGGGACTGGTACTCGCGCACGCAGGCCGCGTAGGCGGCCACGGACGCGGGTGTGCCCTCGCCCTCCAGAATGCGCAGCACCTCGGCGTGCAGGTAGTGCACGCGAGCCAGGTCCGGGCGGAGGGCCGGGTCGTCCGCCACGAGTCGCTCGTAGGCCGCCACGGCCTGCGCCGCGTGGTCGCGGGGGGAGCCCATGTCCGGGTCGGCCGGGCCGGTGTGGGCCAGCGTCCAGGCCAGACGGGCCCTGGCGTCCGCGCAGGTGGGCAGGTGCTGCGGTGACTCCGCGGCCAGGGACTCGTAGAGGGCCAGGGACCGCCACGCGTCGGCGGCGCCCGCCGCGTGGTCGTCGAGCTCGCTGTGCAGGGAGGCACGGTTGTACAACTGTCCGGCCAGTACCCAGCGGGCCTGTGCGTCGGCCGGGTCCTGCGCGACGATGGCCTCCGCGGCGGCGATGGCGCGGTCCGCGAACTCCCGGGCCTCCCGCGGACGCCCCTGCCCGCGCAGCTCCTCCGCCCTGGCGACGTTCTCGTTCACTTGGCGTTCGCGGTCCCACCGACTCGTCCCCACGTGCGGCAGGCTACTGACGCGTGTGGGGAAGCTGAAGGTGCCGAAGCAGCCAAATCCGCGGCCGGATGCACGCCATGGTCTCCACCGAGACGTTCGACGCGAAGGTCGCGTGCGGCTTCCCGGCGCGGCTGCGGCCGGCCACCCCGCACCGGCTCCGGGCCCTGCTGCCGTACCGGCAGGGCACCGGATACGGCCGCCGCGCGTTGCGCGACCTGCGCGCCGAACCCCCCGCCCTGGCCGCGGTCGACACCGCCACGCTCGGCCTGCCCGCGCCGTCCGGCACCCGGATGGGCGACAACACGCCCTGGCAGGGGACCGCCTCGTGGCCCACGGTCTGATGCCGAGGCAGGCGACGGACCCGTCCGGCGTGCGCCCCGCCGGGAACATCGCGGTGACCATTCCGTCGTCCGCTCGCCGGCGCCCTTGCCGGCCCGGGGCGCCGTCGCCCCGCATCAGCGGGGCGACGGCGCTTCCTCGTGGGGTCGGTGCTTCAAACGGCGATCAGTGCTCGGCGCCCGTCAGGCCCTGGGCGAAGCCGCCGTCGACGGGGAACTCGACGTTGGTGGTGAACGTGGCGTCGGCGGCCAGGAACAGCGCGGCGGCGGCGACCTCCTCCACCGTGCCCATGCGCTTGAGCGGCGTGGTCTCGCCGCCCTGCTTCTCGAACTCCGCGCGCTCCTCGGCGGTCATGCTCGGGACGCCCATGGTCGGGGTCTTGATGTAGCCGGGGGCCACCGCGTTCACGCGGATCCTACGGGGCAGGAACTCGGCGGCGAGGACGTGGGCGAAGGCGCGCACCGCGTCCTTGGAGCCGGCGTAGGCGCTCAGGCCGGGGAAGACCAGGTCGTTGGCGACCGTGGTGAAGACGATCGCGCCGCCGTCGTTGAGGAGCGGCGAAAGGCTCTGCACGGTGAAGAAGGCGCCCTTGGTGTTGATGGCGAAGGCCCGGTCCCAGGCCTCCTCGGTCACCTCCTCGAGTATCTGCACCTCGGCGAGGCCGTGGTTGACGAACAGGTAGTCGACCCGGCCGAGCCTCTCCTGCGCGAAGCCGGCGAGGGCGCGGATGTCGGCCATGCTCGCCGCGTCCGAGCGCACGACGTGCGCCCGGTCCGGGGTCACCTCGGTGCGTGCCTCTTCGATCTTCTTCTCGTTGCGCCCGGTGAAGACGACCCTGGCCCCTTCGTCCACGAGCCGTTTGACGATGGCCAGACCCATCCCGTGCGTCCCGCCGGTGACGACCGCCGTCTTGCCCTCGAACCTGTTCATCTTCGACTCCCTGGTCAGGTGTGGTGTGCGGGTGGGTGTGCGCGCCGGTGACCGCCGGCGCCCGTCAACCTTGGAAGCCGGGCCTTGCGGCCCTCTTTCGGTCCGCTTTCACGCCCGCCCGAACCGACTGCCACCCGCCGTCACGGCGGGCTGCGCCGTAGGCGGGGGACGCGTACCAGGTGATGACCGGCGGCGTAATACGGTGCTCCCATGCGTTTCGGGGTACTGGGGCCGCTGGCCGTCTGGTCCGACGACGGGGCACCCGTGGCGGTGCCGGAGTCGAAGGTCCGTGCCCTGCTGGCGGATCTGCTGACGGCGCCCGGGCGGGTGATCCCCGCCGACCGACTGATCGACGAGCTGTGGACCACCACCCTGCCGGCCAACCCCTCGGGCGCCCTGCAGACCCTGGTCTCCCGGCTGCGCCGAGTGCTCGCGCGGGCCGGAGCAGCCGAGACGGTGCTCCGTCGCGCCCCCGGCTATCTGCTCGCGGTGGCGAGCGAGGAGGTGGACGCCGGCCGGTTCGCGGCGCTCACCGCACGGGCCCGCACCGCCGCAGACCACCGGGAACGGGCCGACATCCTGACGGAAGCCCTGGCGTTGTGGCGGGGCCCCGCGTTCGCGGACTTCGCGGACGAGCCGTTCGCGCGCGCGGCGATCGCCCGGTGGGAGGAACAGCGGCTGTTGGCCCTGGAGGAACAGGCGGAGGCCCGCCTGGAGCTGGGTGACCACGCTCTGCTCGCGGGCGAACTGGCCGACCTGACGGACCGCCACCCCTTGCGGGAGCGACTACGGGCGGCCCACATGCGGGCCCTGTACGGTGCGGGCCGGGCGAGTGAGGCCTTGGACGGCTATCTCGACCTGCGCCGGCGCCTGAACGAGGAACTGGGCCTGGACCCGAGCCCCGAGCTGACCGCACTGCACCAGGAGATCCTGCGTCAGTCCCCCACCCTGCGCCGCCCACTGCGCGGCGCCGACGCAGGCCCGCGGAGGCCGCGCACGGGGCACTCGCCCGCCCGGGAGGGGGCGGCCCACACGGGAGAACCACGCACGGGCGCCCCCGCGGTCCACCGCCCCCGCACCAACCTGCCGGCGCCCGTCACCGATCTGATCGGCCGCTCCGACTCCGTCGACGCGTTGCGCGCCCGCGTACGCGCGAGCCGCCTGGTCACGCTGACCGGTCCCGGCGGCGTGGGCAAGACCCGCCTGGCCGCGGAGGTCGCGGCCCGGCTCGCCCCCGAGCACCGGGACGGGGTGTGGCTGGTGGAACTGGCGAACCAGGCACTGGCGGGACCGTCCGGCGACGAGCTGGCCGAGCTGGTGGCCGCGACACTCGGCGTACGCGACGACGCCGGCTCCGGCCCCCCGACCGGCGGCCGGCCGTACACCCTGCCGGACAGGCTCACCGACGCGCTGCGCGGCCGCCGTCTGTTACTCGTCCTGGACAACTGCGAGCACGTGATCGAGGCGGCGGCGGACCTCGCCCGGGCGCTGCTGCGGCACGCCCCGGGCGTCCACATCCTCGCCACCAGCCAGGAGCCGCTGGGCGTCGCCGGTGAACAGGTGTGGCCCGTCCCGCCGTTGGACCTGCCCGATCCGGCCGCGCCGACCGCGGTCCTGGCCCGCTCCAGCGCGGTGCGGCTGTTCCTTGCCCGCACTCGGGCGGCTCTTCCGGCCTTCGAGCTGACCGACGACAACGCCTGGGCGGTGGCCGCGGTCTGCCGCCGTCTCGACGGGATCCCGCTCGCCCTGGAGCTGGCCTCGGCCCGCGTCCGCGTCCTGGGCGTACACGAGCTGGCCGAGCGCCTCGACGACCGGTTCCGGCTGCTCACCACCGGCCGGCGGGGCGCGCCCGCCCGCCAGCAGACCCTGCGCGCGATGATCGACTGGAGCTGGGAGCTGCTGACGGCGGCCGAGCGGACGGTGCTGCGGCGGCTCGCCGTCCACGCGGACGGCTGCTCACTGGAGGCTGCCGAGGCCGTCTGCGCCGGGGACGGCGTCAAGCCGCCGGAGGTGCTGGACCTGCTCGCGCGTCTCGTCGACCGTTCCCTGGTGTCCGTCACGCACGAGGCGTACGGGCCGCGCTACCGGCTCCTCGAATCGGTGGCCGCGTACTGCCTGGAGCGGCTGCGGGCCGAAGAGCACGACCGGGTGCGGCGCGCCCACGCCCACTACTACGCGTCCCTGGCCGAGCGCGCCGACTCCTTCCTGCGCGGCGAGCGGCAGCAGCAGTGGCTGCGCCGCCTGGACGCGGAGACGGCGAACGTGCGCGCCGCGCTCGACGGCGCCGCCGCCGACGGCGACGGCCGCCTGATGCTGCGCCTCACCCGGGCGATGGTCTGGTACTGGTTCCTGCGCGGTCGGCTCGGCGAGGCTCGGCGCTCCCTCACCCGGGCCCTGGACACGGCAGGTGCCCTCGCCCCCCATCGGGCCGCCCCCACCGACGTCGACCGCGCCCAGGCGATGGCGTGGCGCACCGGGATGAGCCTGCTGTCCGGCGACCCGGACGGGCTCGCGGGCCACAGCCGTTACGCGCTCACCCTGTACGAGGACATCCCTGACCCGCGGGAGCGCACCAGAGTCGGCTGGTTCCTGGGCTTCGCCGTCACCCGGTTCGGCGACCAGGGCGTCGGCGAGGAGCTGCTGGACCGCGTACTCGCCGAGTCCCGCGCGCTGGGGGACCGATGGGGCATCGCCGCGGCTCTGGGCACGCGCGGCATGCAGACGTACGTACGCGGGGACCTCGGCTCGTCACGCCGGGTCGGCGAGGAGAGTCTCGCGCTGTTCCGTGAGATCGGCGACCGGTGGGGGCAGCTCCAGGCGATGGCGGTACTGGGGCGGGTCGCCGAGATCGAGGGCGACTACGCGGAGGCGGGCCGACTGCACCGCGAAGGACTGCGCGTCGCCGAGGAGCTGAGCCTGTGGACGGACGTCTCCGTGCGCCTGTCCGAGCTGGGCCGGATGGCGCTGCTGGCCGGGGACCACTCCCGGGCCGACGAACTGCACGAACGCGGCCGGCGCCTGGCCGTCGAGCAGGGCGACAAGCCCGCCGAGGAGTACGCCGAGATCGGCCTCGCCCTGAGCGCGCGCCGGCAGGACAGGCTGGACGAGGCGGAAGGCCGTCTGCGCCGCTGGCTGGATTGGAACCGGCAGTTCGACGCGGCGAACGGCGCCGCTCTCATCCTGGCCGAACTCGGCTTCGTCGCCGAGCTGCGCGGCGATGTGGAGGCGGCGCTCGCCTGGCACCGGGAGGGGCTGGCGGCCGCCCGCGCCACCGGCGATCCGCGCGCGGTCGCCTTGGCCTGGGAAGGACTGGCCGGCGCCCGTGCCCTTGCCGGACGGCACGAGCACGCCGCCGTTCTGCTGGGCGCGGCGGCCGCGGCGCGCGCGTCGGTCGGAGCCCCGCTGCCCCACGGCGAGCGGAGCGACGTGGACCGCATCGAGTCCGCGGTGCGCACCGCCCTGGGCGACGCCGCGTTCTCGGCGGCGTACGGGCACGGCGGCACGCTCAGCGCGAACGCGCCGGATCTTTCCCGGCCGACCGTTTCCGAATGAGTCCGGCGCAGGCGCTCGGCAGCCGGTCGCCGGGGCGGCGGAGCGCTGCGGGCGCCGGACGATCCGGTGCCCGACGACCTGTGGGAACGCCCCGCTCCGTTGCCGCCGTCCCGGCCGCCGAGGCAGCGGGACGAACACGTCCGCAGCGAACTCCGCCAACCCACCGCGGAGTCGTTCCACCTCTCCCGGCTCCGCGCACAGGCAGACGCCCACCGCCGGCCGGGATCACCCGACGCACGGTCCGCAGCAGCCGCCGCCCCTCGTCGTCATCGATCTCACGTGCCCGTACACGCCCAGTCACGAGGACAGCGGCGGACACGCGCCGCCCGGGCCCGTACTCCGGAAGGCGTGTCACGACAGGGCGGACGTTGGTTGGTGCGCCACCAGGCTGTTTCACTTCTGCCCGCACACCCTTCGGTACGGCACGTCCGCCAGGTACGCCCGCCACTGCTGTCGCGTCAGCGTCCCCCCTGCTCGGTGGCACGCCGCTTCGGCCACGCGGTCGGGGTCGACGGTGTACCGCTGGAGGGGCACGTGACGGCCGGCTGCGAACAGGGTGCCGCCGTCCGGGGAGAACGCGAGGGACGTGATGCCGTCGCCGGCGGTGGCCAGGCCCGCGCCGAGGGGCCGGCGGGAGGCGACGTCCCACATTCTCAGGGTTCCCTGAGAGCCCGCCGCTGCCAGAACCGTGCCGTCCGGGGAGAAGGCCAGCGCGGTGGGCGACTCCTCCTCCCCGGTCGCCGGGCCGTTCAGGGAGATCCCGCCGGCCAGCGTGCCCAGGGACGTGCGTCGCCGGACGTCCCACAGGGTGATGCGGTCGTTCAGGTCGGCCAATGCCACGGTGTCGCCGTCCGGGCTGAACGCGGCCAGGGCGTGAGCGTCGAGCACCGCCTTCCCCGCGGGGCGCCCGGCCGTGGGGATCAGCGACCCGTCGTCACTCAGGAGTACACGGCCGTCGGCGGAGATCGCGCTGACGAAGCCGGTCTCCGCGGACTCGTCCGGCTGCTGCGAGCCGGTGACGCGGCGCAGTATGCGGCCGTCGTCGGCGTTCCACACGGTGAGATTCGGGTCCATGCCGCCGGAGGTGATCAGTTCGCGGCCGTCGGGACTCAGGGCGAAGTCCCCGAGGCTGTCGGCGGGCAGCCGTACCGTGCTCAGCAGACGGGTGCGGACCGTGTCCCAGACCGCGAAGCGCACGGAGTCCGTCCCGTCCTCGCTCTGCCCCGGGGTGAAGGCCAGGCGGCGTCCGTCCGCGCTCAGCGCCAGGCCCGGTGTGGTCCAAGGGTGGTCCTCCCGGACGGCCGGAATGCCGGGTATCTCCGACCGCAGCCGTCCGGTGCCGGTGTCGTACAGGGCCAGGCGCCCGCTCCGGCCGCCCCGGTTCCCCAGGACGGCCAAAGTGCCGCCGTCGGCGCTGAGCACCGCTTCGCCGGCCGCGTCCCGGTGCCACGGGGGGCGCACCACCCGGCTGATGTCGACGGTGCGGACGACGCCGGTGTCGCGCGTCCCCCGCGCGATGTAGCGGAGCACACCCGCCCGCAGGTCGAAGGCGAGCTGCTCCGGTACGTGGTCGTCCAGCTCGTGGCGCAGGAGGGGGGCACCGGACCGGTCGGGGTTCCACAGCAGGAGCGCGCCGTCGCTCACGCCCGCGACGAACCGGCCGTCCTCGCTGAACACATGCCGGTCCATGGCCACGTCGTCGATTCCGGCCAGCTGCTTGCCCGTCGCGGCGTGCCAGCGGCGCAGGCCGTCGGAACCGGAGACGGCAAGGACGCGTCCGTCCGGCGTGAACTCCAGGCTGTCGTCCGGCCCGCACACGGGCCGACCGGACCAGTCGGCGCTCCGGCCGCGCTGCGTGCGCAGATCCCACAGACGCAGCCCCTTGGACGTGCACACGGCGAGCGTCCGGTTGTCCGGGGCGATGTCGTGGGCGGCCGTGTCCCCGTCGGGCAGGGTCCTGTCGAACAGGCGCCGTCCCCCGGGAACGTCCCACGCCCGGAGCCGGTCCCCGTCCTGCGAGGTCCATGCGCGTCCGCTGGAGCTGAAGCCGCGGACGACCACGGTGCCGGTGACCGCGCCGGACCCGGACGACGGTTCGCCGGAGTCCGGGACGGGCTGGTCCGGCAGGAGGGCCGCTTCCCCGCCCTCCCACGAGAGGTCGGCGACCCACGGCCCGAGGAAGCGCTCCGCGAGGACGTCCCACAGACGCAGGCGTTCCCCCTCGATGTCGTGGACGATCAGATACCGGCCGTCGGGACTCGCGGTGGGCACGGGCTCCTCGCCGGGCGGTGACCGGTGGCCGCTGATCCGGCGGCGGGTGGCCAGGTCCCACCGGGTGGTCCCGTCGGGCCCGTCGACGCTGGTGAGCGTACGGCCGTCCGCGCTCAGCACATATCCGTCGACCGCGCCGGCGCGACGGGGGGCGAATGGGGGATGCTCGTTCCGGCCCACGGCGCCGAGGAGCGCCGAGCGGGTCTCCGGCCCGGGGTTCAGCCGCCAGGCCGCCACCGCGAGCCGGAGGGCGAGCACCGGGTCGGAGGAGCGCAGGGTGTCGGCGGCGGTCGCGGCGCGGCCGGCGGCGGCCTCCAGCCGGCGGCGGTCGGAGGTGCGGTTCTGCTGCCAGGCGACGACTCCCGCGACCAGGGCGAGCACGAGCAGCAGAGAAACGGAGGCCACCCATCCCCTCAGGCGCCGTCGTTCGCGGGCGAGGGCGGAGCGGCTGGCGGTGAGGAACTCCTTTTCGGCCGGGGTGAGATCGGCGGCGGTGTCCGTGCCGGTGAAGATCTCCTCGGCCCGCGCCAGTCGCGCGCCCCGGTACAGAGCCCCGGGATCCCGGTTCAGCCCCCGCCACGCGAGGGCCGCCTCGGTGAGCTGCCGCAGGACGTGCAGTCGGTGCCGGTCCTCCTCGATCCAGCCGTGCAGCCGGGGCCAGGAGGTGATGAGCGCCTCGTGTGCGAGCTGGACGGTGTCACCGTCCAGGGTGACGAGCCGTGCCCGTGCCAGCCGGTCGAGGACGGCGTCGGTCTGCTCCGGGGAGTCCGGCCCCGCTGTGCGCAGCTCCGCGCGGTCCACGGGACGGGAGGTGTCCGCGGTCCCCTCGCCCGGCGCGATCAGCCGCAGCAGGATGCGCCGTACCGTGGCGGCCTGTTCGGGGGCGAGTCCGCCGTACAGCTCCTCTGCCGTCTGTGCGACGGCGCCTTGTACACCGCCGGCCGCCTCGTACGCCCGTAGCGTCAGCATGCGGCCAGACCGTCGGCGCCAGGTCTCCAGCAGTGCGTGCGACAGCAGGGGCAGTCCGCCCGGTTCGTCCGCCACCTCGTCCAGGAGCCGGGCGGTCAGCGCCCGTTCGACGGTCAGTCCCCGTACGGTGGCGGGCCGCACGATCACTTCGCGCAGTTCCTCCCGGCTCGGCGGCCCCACCGGTATGCCGGCTTCCCGTACGACCCGGACCAGTCCGGGGTGTTCCAGGCAGCGGCCGTAGAAGTCCGCGCGGACGCCGAGGACGACCCGCAGTCTGCCGGCCGGTTCGCGGGAGGTGAGCAGCAGGTCGATGAACTCGGCGCGTTCGGCCGGGTCCGGGCAGAGGGTGAACACTTCCTCGAACTGGTCCACGAGCACGAGGGTGTCCCCGGGCTCCTCGGCGGGCCGCAGCCGCTCCGCGTGGGTCCGCACCGGATGCGCGCCGGGTGTCAGGATGCGGAGCGCGGCGAGCGGCGTGTCCGGCCCGGCACCCTCCCGTAGACGCGGGACCAGCCCGGCCCGCAGCAAGGAGGACTTGCCGCTGCCGGAAGGGCCGAGCACCACCGCGCAGCGGTGGGTGCGCACCAGCTCGACCAGGCTCTCCACAAGCTGGTCACGCCCGAAGAACACCTCCGCGTCCCGCGGTTCGAACCGCATCAGCCCCCGGTACGGCGACTCCTCGGCATCGGCGTCCCCCCTCGGCGCGGCCGCCGTTTCCTCGGCGACGGCCCGCCAGCGTTTCTCCCAGTCGTCCGGGTCGCCGCCGCACGCCGCCGCGTAGGCGAGGGTGACCGCCAGCGTCGGCAGCCTCTCCCCCGCGGCCGCCTGTGACAGCGCGGGGGCCGAGTACCCGGTCCGCCGGGCCATCGCGCGGTACGTCGGCAGACCCGCCTCGGCGCGCAACGTCCGTAAGTCCGCCGCGAACCGCTGCACCGGACCCGCGTCCGGGTCCAGCGGCTTCTCCTTGCGCCCCACCCCGTGTCCTCCGTTCCCCCCCACCCGCCCCCGGCGGTGCTCCGGCAACACAGCCCGGCGCAGCCACCGTAGAACCCGCCCCGTGGCGGGTAAAGCGGCTCCCCGCGCCCGACGAATTGTTCACCTGCACAAATGCGGGCTGCTTATCAATGCCCGGCCCGCTGGACTCGGTGTCGAGCGGCACCGCGACGGCGCCGCCCACTCCGATCACGCGATCACGCGCTCGGGATGGACCCAGACCTTCCGACCCGAAAGGGACACGCACATGACCAAGACGAAACGTCGTCTCGTCCCCGCCGCCCTTGCCGGCGCGCTCCTCCTGGGCGGAGCCGCTCCAGCCACCGCGGTGCCGGCGACACCGGCCCCGGTGAGCGGCCGGACCGTTCCCGTCCCGGCAGTGAGCAGCCTCGGTCCGAACACCATCCAGGCCAAGCCGGCGCCGCTCCCCGACGCCGGCCCGCAGGCGGCTGCCGCCGCAGCCGGCCTGGGAACGGCCGCCGGTGACAAGGCGGTCATCAACGGCCCCGTGTTCAACGATCCGCTGTCCGGGCCGGGAAGCGGGACGCCGTCCTCCGGTCAGTCCGCGGTCCTCGACCAGCTGGTGAAGCTGATCGACGCGGTACCGGCCGGCGGTACCATCCGTCTGGCACTGCACGAGTTCAAGGCAGACACCACTCAGGTCGTACCCGCCGTGGTGAACCGGCTGATCGCCGCTCACCAGCGCGGCGTGTCGGTGAAAATCATCCTCAACAGCACGGCCAAGAACGAGCCGGTGCGGCAGCGCCTGGCCGAGCAGCTGGGTGAGGAGGACACCGGCCGGTCCTGGGTGCTGGGCTGCGGCACCGGGCGAGGCTGCCTGGCCAGGAACTACCTGCACGCCAAGTTCAGCACCTTCTCCAAGGTCATCTGGCCCGACGGCAGCTCGAACGAGAACGTGGTCTTCCAGTCCTCGTCCAACCTGACCGACTGGTACCTGTTCAACTCCTACAACGACGCCTACACGCTCTCCGACGCGGAGATGTACGCCGCCTACAACCGGTTCTTCGAGGACCTGCGCAAGGGACGCACCCTGCCCGTGAATCCCGGGTACGGGTGGACCACGCCCACCGGCTCCACCTACCGGGCGCTGTTCCACCCACGCCAGAAGGCCGGCGCGGATCCCATGGTGAACACGCTGCGCTCGGTGAAGTGCTCCTACACCGAGAACGGGCAGCGGAAGCAGACCGACGTCCGTATCGCCATGCTCCACTTCAACCAGAACCGTGCGGCCGTGGCCGAGGAACTCCTGCGTCTGCGCGGGCAGGGCTGCTGGATCGACATAGTCCATGCCGAAGGCGGCGTCGACGCGACTGTCGCGTCCATTCTCGACCGGGCCGCCTCCAACGGACAGCGCATCCAGCGACGTTCCTGCCGCATCACCACCAGTGGACGCGACATCATCCCGCACACCAAGGCCATGATGATCGACGGCGCCTACGACGACGACACCATCCCGCGCGTCTACACCGGAAGCGCCAACTTCACACACCTGGAGAACTCCGACGACTCCCAGCTGCGCATCATGGGCCGTGACGCACACAGTGCGTACCTGAGCTGGTTCTACAAGCTCCGGTCGGCCTGCGGCGGCTGACACACCCGGCGGCGCACCGCTGCCGGCACCGAGGCCCTCGCGGACGGCGACGGCCTCGGTGCCGGACGCCCGGAGCCCGCCGACCACGGGTTTCCAAGGGAGCCGCGCCGGGGTGTACCGCCCGCGCTGTCAGGGGAATGGACACCGAGACCGGAGGAGGGGGCAGGAGGCACAGCCCCGCCGGAGGCGGAGCAGGGGAACGCAGGAGGTCCCTGCCCCCTGGAGTCGGTTCGAGAAGGAAAACCGGAGAAACGATGGTGGACACCGAGGAGACGGACGGCTTACCCGATGAAGGGCCGGGCCAGACCGCGCACGGGCGTACGGACCGCCCGCCGGAGACACCGCCGGCCGCGGAGTCACAGGAACAGAAGGGCGGGTTCTGGGAGAAGCAGCAGAAGATCTTGGAGTTCGCCGGGGGGACGGTGGCCCTCATCGGCGGAATCGTCGGGTTGGTCTTCGTGCTGTGGCCCGATGCCCAGCCCGAACCCGAGCCGGACCCGTCCCCCGTCGAGTTGGTCGACTCCGACGTCGACCGCGAGGAGAACGTCGCCGCCGACGTCGTGTTCGACGGCCAGGTGACCAACCGCTTCCAGGACCGTGCGTCGGTCGTCAGCGCCACGCTGAGAAACAGCGGGGACAACCCCGTCCTCATCACACACGCCGAGGTGCGCATCACCGCACTGCACGTCGTGGACTGTGGCTACGGAGCCGGAGCAACCGACATCAAGGCACGATATGACATCAAGGTGCCGGACGGAGCGACCAAGGGTTCGAAGATCTCCAGAAAGATGAAGTACACCCTTCCCCCTCACACGCAGGAACGTGTGGCATTCACCGTCGGTCCCCGGCGTTACGGGGAAGGCTCAGTACCACGGGTCTACACGTTCACCGTCGCCTTGCACCTGGACGACGGGTCGGAAGTCGTGATTCCAGAGATCAGTTATCTCTCTCCTCTGTCCCTCGCCGAGGAATTCCTCGCGCATGCCGAGCAGGCGATCAACCCCGAGCCGGGGATCGGCGCCGGACTGATGGACCCCTCCTGTGTGTCCCGTCAGGCCAGGTCGCTGGAACAACTGGTCCGCTCAGCCTCCCGCCCATCGCCTGAGCTTCGCGAGTTCAGCAAGGAGCTGTCCGGCATCGCCACCGCCCATGAATGACAGGGCCGGCAGCACACGAGTGAACGCTTCCCGTTCTGTGGTTCCGAGGGTGACGGCGGCTGACAGCGGGATCCTGTGGCGCGGCAGGGCCCCTGGCCGTCGCGGCCGGCGGTCCCGCCCGTCGGCGTCCCGGCACAGGGGCCGCGGGGGCTGGAATGCGAGCTGCCGCTGGTGCCGCTGCCGGGCCACTCAGCGGACACTGACGCTCGCGGCGCGGGGCCTCACCCCGCCAGACGCGCGAGGTCTTCGGCGACGGCGATGCCGAGCGGAACCTCGGTGGGTTTCCCGTTGTGGGTGACGATGACGGCGGTCAGCGGCCTGCCCTCCTCGGCGGCGGCGGTGAACCGCCGGACCGCCTCGGGGACGGTCGTCTCGCGGGACAGGTGCTCGACCCGGTCGATGCCCTCGGAGAACGTGAGCACCTCCTCGACGGGGGCGTCCTCGGCCAGGCCGTCGTGCCGGCGCATCTGGTCGGCCACCCACCGGGCGACGGTGTTCGTCGTCAGCAGCCCGACGTAGGTGGTGCCGTCGTACACCGGCACCTGGGAGAAGTCGTTCTCGTACATCATGTCCAGCACCCGCCGCACGGACTCGCCGGGAGCCGCGGTCACGGGCCGGTCCCGTCGCCTGAGAGCGGCCAGCAGGCGCTTGGGGCGGGTGAGCTCGTCCCGCAGCCGCTGTATGGCCGAGACGGCGGCCTCGGTCGGCTCCGCCAGCGGTTCGCCGTTCAGCCGCCGGCCGTGGGTGAGGGCGTTCCGGAGGTCCGCGAGCGGCAGGAGGTCCTCGTACTGCTGCGGGTGGAGGTGTGCCCGCCGGGTCCGGTACTCGTCGAGCATCGCGCGGAACCCCTGGTGTCCGTCCCGCTCCCCGTACAGGCTGTTCCTGAGGTGCGCCTCGATGTCGTTGAACGCCGCCATGAAACGGTCGTACGGGCGCTGGGACATGGGGAAACCGCCTTCTGCCGTGCTCACCGGCCGCCTCCTGGCGCCGGATGACCGGAGGCTATCCTTCCGGCTGTTTCCGCGGCCCACCGCCCCGGTGGGAACCGGTGCCCGCTGACCGCGGCACCGGGCCGGGCGCCGCCTCGGCGGGGAATGCCACCGGGGCGGTCCTGCTCACGGGACCTGCGGGGAAGGCGTGTGTGCGGGTCGGCGGCCTCGCGCGCGGGAGGCTGCGGACGCGCGAGGCCGCGGCGTCAACCTTCCGGACTCACTTCACGCACGCCCGCGCGCGTCCGCGTGCACGAGCCGCCTCGCGGGTCGTCTCGTCGAACGTGATCGGCGGTCCGCGGGCGGGGCGGACGACGTGTCGTGCGCCCTCCCCGGCCAGCGCAGGCGACGCCGCGCGCCGGCGCCTGCCGCGCCCGTGAGGTATCCGCTCGTCGTCCCGGCCGGGGGCCGGCCCGGGGGGTGCTGCCCCGGGCCGGTTCACCACCGCCACCGTGGCGGACCCGGCCGTCCGGCTCCGCGCGCGGTCGCCCGGACGAGTCCCGGCCGGGGCCGGATCCCGCCTTTCTATCTCCAATCCGTGTTGTTCCTAGAATGGCCGGGTGAAGGACATCGACGCGATCGCGGCGTTGCAGGATCCGGTGCGGCGCCGTCTGTACGAGTACGTGGCGGCGCAGGGCCGTGAGGTCGGCCGCAACGAGGCCGCCGAGGCGGTCGGGGTGGCGCGCACGCTCGCTGCGCACCACCTGGACAGGCTGGTGGAAGCCGGGCTGCTGGAGAGCGGCAGCCGCCGCCTGACGGGCCGCTCGGGGCCGGGGGCGGGCCGCCCGGCCAAGGTGTACACGCGGGCGCGGACCGAGCGGGCGGTGTCGCTGCCCGCCCGCGACTACCGCACCGCCGCCGAACTGCTCGCCGAGGTCGCCGAGCGGGCCGGACTGGACGCCGAGCTCTATGCGGCCGCGCGCCGCCGGGGCGAGGCTCTGCGCGGCTCGGCGGCGCCCTGCGGCGGCCTCGAAGAGGCCGTGGAGATGCTGGCCGCCCGTGGCTACGAACCGCGCCTGGAAGGTGCCGAGGAGGCCGAGGGCGTCGGGGACGATGGGAGCGCCGGGGCGGCGGCATGCGTCGTCCGTATGCGCAACTGCCCCTTTCACGCTGTCTCCGAGCGTTTCCCGCCGCTGGTCTGCGGCATGAATCTCGCGCTGCTGGAGGGGCTGCTCGGTGCGGACGGTCCCGTCCGCGCTCGCATGGACGCCCGTCCGGGGGAGTGCTGCGTGGTGGTCGAGGACTCTAAAAACAATTCTCGTTGACATAGAGAAGCGGGTCGTGCTGGGATGAGGCCATGACCGCGCCCGCGCATGCCGCCCACCTCGCCCAGCTCAACGTCGCCACGCTCCGCCATCCCCTCGACGACCCGTGCATGGCGCCGTTCGTCGAGATGCTCGACCCGGTCAACGCCGCCGCCGACGACGCGCCCGGCTTCGTGTGGCGGCTGGTGGAAGACGGGGCGGCCGACGCCACCGGCCTGCGCCCGGCCGGCGAGGACGTCATCGTCAACCTGACGGTGTGGGAGACCCAGGAGGCCCTGTGGGACTTCACCTACCGCAGCGGACACCTGGAGGTGATGCGGCGGCGCCGCGAATGGTTCGAGCGGCACGTCGAGGCGCACCTGGTGCTGTGGTGGATCCCCGCCGGCCACCTCCCGACCGTCGGCGAGGCCCTGGAGCGGCTGGCGGACCTGCGGGCGCACGGGCCGTCCCCGCGCGCGTTCACCTTCGCCTCCTCCTACACCGCGGCCGAGGCGATGCGGCATCTCCGGGCCCCGTGCTCCGGACAGGATGAACAGGCCGCCCGGAGCACGGGGTTGACGCCAACCGGGGACGCGACGGCGGTGTAGGGCGGGGACGGTCGGTCCAGCCCCGCTCCCGGCGTCCGCACCATGGGTGGGGCGAGGGGACGACGCCCTGGCCGTCCCCTCGCCCCGCGCCGCCCGGTGGACGCTGCCCGAGAACCACCTCCTCGACCCCTCCGTCGCCCATCTGCTCACCGCGTGCCACGAGCCCCCGGACGGGTGCCGGACCGGCGACCTCCCTCGACACGTCCGCCCGCCGTGCGGCCGGCCGTACCGGCACCGGTCAGTCGAAGCCGGCCTCGTCGAACGAGCAGCCCCCGCGTTCCCCGGGGAGCAGGGAGAGCCGGGACACGAGCCGGGGAGCCCGCCGGAGGTACTGCCGGTAGCCGGACGCGCGGAACCTCAGGTCGAAAGCGTGCCCCTGGACGTGCCACAGCGGCAGGTCCCGGTGTTCGTCGTCCGGCTCCAGCCGGTGGAGGGCGTCGATCCGCAGGTCCGGTACCTCACCCTTGAACCCGAGGTCCCCCTCCAGGTCCCAGACGCCTTCGAAGACGAGCGTCGCCGGGGAGATCCAGAAGCTGAAGTACTTCTCGTCCGGAGCGGGATGGACCCACCGGACGATGTAGTCGAGGTCGAGCAGCAGGCGCGGCAGGACGTCGTCGGTCTCCTGCACGTACAGGCCGTGGACGGTGTTGTCGTGCCACCCCATCTCCTCGAAGTCGGCGTCGCTCCACACACTCCTCGAAAGCCCCGACTCCGGGTGCGCCCCTTTGCTCACGCCCCTGATCCAACCAGACCCGGACGGGTGCCGGCGCACGGCCGCCGGGATGATCGCGGCGGCGGATCAAAGGAGTTGTCCGCCGATCACCGGGCCTGGACAATCCGACCGGTCGACGGTGGGGAGGGACGGATGGCCGACGTGTTCGCGTGTTCCCGGTGCGGCACCGTGCTGACCGCCCCCGTGTCGAAGGTCGCGCTCCCCGTCCACGCCCACCACGGGTACGGGCACGAACTGCTTCCCCCGCTGATGGAACCGGGAACGTACGCGATCGACCCGGAGCCCTCCGGGCCGCCGTGGCGGCCGTGGAGCGAGATCGCGCCGGAGGAGGCGGAAGCCCGCGGGGTGTTCGCGCCGGTCCACGCCCTGTCCTTCGGAGCGCCGGGAGCGATCGTCGTAGCGCCGGGCGACGTCCGCGGCACCGTCGTGATCCCGGAGCGGTGCGACGGCTACTGCACGGGTCTGGACGGGCGGGACGGCCCGAACCTGGCGTGCGCGCGGTGCGGGCGGCCGGTGGCGACCCGCATCGACGACTGCTCGCTCTGGCAGGCGGTGTGGCTCGTCCCGGACGCCGTACGCCGCCTCCCCACCGGCGGTCCCGCTCCCCGGACGGCCGACTGGGAGGCGCTGGCGGAGGAGTACGAGGGCACACCGCCCATCGAGCCGCCGGGGAGGTGGAGCCCGCTGTGGGAGGCGGCGGTCGGGGAGGCGCTGGCCCACCTGCTCGCCGCCTCGGGGGGCGCGCCCGTGGCCGTTCCCGGCGGCCTCGCCGCGGACACGTTCGGCCGCGCGCTCGACGCGCTGCTCCCGCCCGGGCCGGCGGCCCGCGGAGCGGTCCTGGCCGGACCCGGTCTGCCCGCCTCCGGCCCGGCCGCCGACATCGTCCTGGTTCCGCGGCATCCGCGGACGGGGGAGGCGTGGCGACCGCCGGGCGGCACGGGGAGTCCCCCGGCCGTGCCGCTAGCCGCCTACGTGTGGGTGCACCTGGCCTTCCAGCACGAACGGTCGTTGCTTCCCGTGACCGGCCGGCTGCCCGACGGAGTCCTCCGCGACGATCCGCTGCCGATGCACCCGTGGGGGCCGTTCCGGCCCGACTCGGGGGTGTTCCTCGCCACGCTGGCACGGCTGCCCGCCGTCCGCCGGCCGTGGCTGCGCAGGATCCACGACCGCGTGACGAGCCACCCGTACACTCACCCGTTCTGAGGGCTGTCGCAGCGGCCGCGAGCGGAGCCGACGGCGGGGAAGCGGGAGGAGAACCCGGCGGGGGCGTCGAACGACCCGCGCGGTGACGTGCCGCGGGCGCTTCGACTGCCGAAGGCCGCGAGGCCGGCCCGGGAAAGTCGCCCGCGGGCCCCGCGGCATCCTCCCCGTCCCCCGAACTCGTAACACGGTCTTGCGAGTCGTCGTCGGCGAGGTGCGAGCTTCCCCCACAGCCGCGGGACCGCCGGACCTACCATGGCGGCATGGCCCTCGACCTGTACGCAGGCATCCCCGTCAGCGACTACGCGGTGGCGCTGGCCTGGTACGAACGACTGCTGGGTTCCCCGCCGACCTACATCGCGAGCGACACGGAGGCCGTGTGGGAACTCGCGGAACACCGGTCGGTGTTCATCGAACACCGGCCCGAGCACAGCGGTCACGCCATGCACACCGTCTTCGTCGACGACTTCGACGCCCGCGTCGCCCGGATCGCCGATCGGGGACTGGAGCCCACCAAGCGCGAGACCTACCCGAACGGCGTGCGCAAAGCCGTCTACCGCGACCCGGACGGAAACGAGATCGGGTTCGGCGGGGCCCCGCTCTGACCGCGACCGGCTTGCGCGGTGGCCCGCGGTCGCCCGGTCCAAGTCCGCCATGAGCCCACCGGGCACTCGCGCGCGGGCCGCCTTCAGGCGTCCCCGGCGGACGAGGGAGCAGGCGAGGGAGACGAGGGCGTCGTGCGGGTCGGGGCGGCTCTCCCGGCGGAACGGCCAGGCGCTCGGAGTGGTGCGGCAGCGAGAGGGTCTGCCCGGCGACGTGGTGGGGCTCGCCCAGGCCCTGGACGGTCGGGGCACCCCTGCGGGAGAGCACCGGCACGGCGCCGCGCCGGACTCGCGGTACGACGGCCCCCGCACCCGCAACGCCTGGGACGCGTCCTCCCCGGGAAACACGGAAGGCAAGGAGAGCGCTCTCCTTGCCACTCTCAACTTATAGCGCACCGGGGGGCTTGCCACAAGGCCCCCGTCAGGGCGGAGAATCGGCGGCCGATGCCCGACAACCTGCGGAAACGAGGGCGCGAGGTGTGCGTGCGGTGGTCGACGTGTGGGGAAGCGGCGGTGCGGTGGTCCCGGGAGGCGGCGCGATGAACGAGCAGTACGTGGTGGATCTCGAAGAGGCCGCCGGGGCCCGGGTCGCGGTCGTCGGCGGCAAGGCGGCGCACCTGGGCGAGCTGTCACGGATCGAGGGGATCCGGGTGCCGGCCGGCTTCTGCGTGACGACGGACGCCTTCCGGCGGGTCGTGGCGCACGTGCCGTCGATCGACGAGCAGCTCGACGAGCTGGCGCGGGTCGACCCGGACGACCGGGAGACGATCCGCACGCTCGGCGCGCGGCTCCGCCGTGCCGTCGAGGGAGCCGCCGTCCCGGGCGACGTCGCGGAGGCGATCACCTCCGCCCTCGCCCGGTTCGGCGAGCGGGCCGCCTGCGCCGTCCGCTCCAGCGCGACGGCGGAGGACCTGCCGACGGCCTCCTTCGCCGGCCAGCAGGACACCTACCTGAACGTCGTGGGGCCGGCGGCGGTCCTGGAGCACGTGAGCCGGTGCTGGGCCTCGCTGTTCACCGAACGGGCCGTCGCCTACCGGCTCAGGAAAGGCATCGACCACCGCACCGTCCGCATGGCCGTGGTCGTGCAGCGGATGGTCTTCCCGGAGGCGTCCGGCATCCTGTTCACGGCCGACCCCGTCACGGGCCACCGGAAGACCGCCACCGTGGACGCCGGGTTCGGCCTCGGCGAGGCCCTGGTCTCCGGACTGGTGAACCCGGACGTCTTCACGGTGCGGGACGGCGAGATCGTCGACAAGAAGATCGCCGTCAAGCAGCGCGCCGTCCACGCCCTGCCGGCCGGCGGCACGCGGGACGTCGCCGTCGACGCGCGGCGGCAGGAACAGCCGGCGCTGACGGACGCCCAGGTCGTGCGGCTCGTACGGCTCGGGCGGCGGATCGAAGCGCACTTCGGCCGCCCCCAGGACATCGAATGGTGCCTGGACGGCGACGACTTCCACATCGTGCAGAGCCGGCCCATCACCACGCTGTTCCCCGTCCCCGAGGCCGACGACCAGGAGAACCGCGTCTACGTCTCCGTCGGACACCAGCAGATGATGACCGACGCCATGAAGCCCCTCGGCCTCTCACTGTGGCGGATGACGGCCATGGTCCCGATGCAGGAGGCCGGCGGGCGGCTGTTCGTGGACGTCACCCCGCGCCTGGCCGCACCCGCGAGCCGCGCCGCCCTCCTGGACATGATGGGGCGGAGCGACCCGCTGATCGCGGACGCGCTGCGGACGCTCCTCGACCGCGGCGACTTCGTCCCGTCGCTCCCCGACACGGGACCCGGCGGGCCACCGGCCGGCGGCGCCCCCGCCCCGATCGACACCGATCCGGCCCTCGTCACCGAACTGGTCGAGCGCAGCGAGGCGTCCGTCGCCGCGCTGGAGCGCGACATCCGCACGAAGACCGGACCGGAGCTGTTCGACTTCCTGCTGGAGGCCTTCGAGGACCACAAACGCGTCCTCGGCGATCCGCTGAGCATGCAGGTGATCACGGCGGGCATGGAGGCCACCTGGTGGCTCAACGACCGCTTGCGGGACTGGCTGGGGGAGAAGAACGCGGCCGACACGCTCACGCTGTCCGCCCCCGGCAACGTCACCTCACAGATGGGACTGGCGCTGATGGACGTCGCGGACGCCGTCCGCCCGCATCCGGAGGCGGTGGCGTTCCTGCAGGGCGTCGAGGACGACGACTTCCTCGACGACCTGGCGAAACTCCCGGGCGGACCCGAAGCGCGCGACGCCATCGAGGCCTACCTCGACCGCTACGGGATGCGCTGCGTCGGCGAGATCGACATCACGCGACCGCGCTGGCGGGAACAGCCCGCCGCCCTCGTGCCCGCGATCCTCGACAACGTCCGGAACTTCCCGCCGGGCGCCGCCGCACGGCGTTTCGAGGAGGGCCGGCGGAAGGCGCTGCGGAAGGAACAGGACGTACTGTCCCGCCTGCGGGCCCTGCCGGACGGGGAGCGGAAGGCCGACGAGACCAAGCGGATGATCGACCGGGTGCGCACCTTCATCGGATACCGGGAGTACCCGAAGTACGGCATCGTCAGCCGCTACTTCGTCTACAAGCGGGCCCTGCTCGCCGAGGCCGAACGGCTCGTGCGGGCCGGCGTGCTCGCCGAGCAGGAGGACGCCTTCTACCTCACCTTCCAAGAACTGCACGAGGCCGCGCGCTCGCACCGGGCGGACGCCGAGCTGATCCGGCGGCGCAAGGACGCGTTCCGTGCGCACCAGGCGCTGACCCCGCCCCGGGTGCTCACCTCGGACGGTGAGGCCGTCAACGGGGCGTACCGGCGCGACGACGCACCGGCCGGCGCCCTGCCGGGCCTGCCGGTCTCCGCCGGGACCGTCGAAGGGCGGGCCCGCGTGGTCCTGGACATGGCGCGGGCCGATCTCCAAGAGGGCGACATCCTGGTCACGGCCTACACGGACCCGAGCTGGTCGCCGCTGTTCGTCGGGATCGCGGGCCTGGTGACGGAGGTGGGCGGCCTGATGACCCATGGCGCGGTCATCGCCCGGGAGTACGGCCTGCCGGCGGTCGTGGGCGTGGAACAGGCCACCCGCCTGATCCAGGACGGCCGGCGGATCCGCGTCCACGGCGCCGACGGCTACATCGAGCTGCTCCCCTGACCGGCGGCGCCCCTCCGCGGTGCCGGCTGCCGGCGACGAGGTCAGCCGGCGAACCGGCCGGAACTCCGCGCGTCCACCGTGCCCCGCACGAATCGCCGAAGGTGCGCACGCACGGCGTCGGGCCGCTCCAGCCAGGGTTCGTGCCCAGCACCCTCGATCCGCGTCAGCGGAAGACCGAGCCGGAGCGCGAGTGATTCGAGAACTGCCATGGGGCGGGGATCGCCGGCCCCGCCGAGCAGCTCCGTTCGCGTCGGCAGGCACGCGCGCAACTCGGCGAGATGCTCGTCGAGGGGGTCTGCCCGCCCGTCCTTGCCGAGTTCACCGTTCATGGCCCAGTTGACGGGGCGCCGCCGCCGGGCGCTCTGCGCGGCCCAGTGCCACCCGCGTTCGGGATCGGCGTGGTCGGTGAACCACGCCAGCGTGAGCAGCTCGACCTCCTGCTCCTCTGTGCGGTCCGGTAACTCCTCCAATTCGCGCAGCCGCTCCTGCTGTGCCGCGGACATGCGGCGATCGCGCTCCGCCCGGTACCCGGTGCGCCAGTCACCGATGAACGGCCCGCACATCAGCAGCACCGCGGCGACTCGGTCAGGGTGCGTCAGGCAGAACCGGCTCGCCAGGTCGGCGCCGTAGGAGTGCCCGATCAGTACGGCCTTGGACACGTCCCATGCGTCGAGCAGCTCGGCGAGATCGTCGACGTGCCGGGTGAGGGAATGGCACCCCTGCCACGGGGACCGGCCCGTGCCACGCTGGTCGTACCGGTACACGGGCGCGAGGTCCGCGACCATGGCAGCGACATCGCCCAGGTAGTCCGGCAGACCCGGGCCGCCGTGGAGCATGACCACGGGCGGCTGCCGATTCCCGTCCCCCAGTGCTGTCCAGTGCAACCGGGCCTCGTCCGTCATCGACACAAGGCCCTGCGTCTCCATCGAGGTCACCGCAGACAACCTACCGGTCCCACCGAGGGCTTTCACGGGTTCGGCTGCTTCGTGTAGTTGTAGACGGTGGCCCGGGAGACGCCGAGTCGGTCGGCGATGAGTTGTGCGGAGTTCCGGGTCGCGAAGAAGCCCTCGCTGTGCAGCCGACGTACCAGTTCGCGTTTCTGGTCACGGTTGAGGCCACGCGGGGTGCTGGAGCGCTGCGCCGCGAAGGAGTCGATGGCCGAGCGGAGTTCGCGTTCGCCGCGGCCGCGCGGCGTCCCCAGCGTCTCACCCTGGTGCTCGACGTCCGTGGCGACGAGGTTGGCCAGGGTCAGGGCCAGCGGGGACAGCGTGCTGACGTCCAGGTTCAGGCACAGGGCCGCGATGTAACGTCCCTGGGCGTTCCTGATGCCGATCGAGGTGCTCTTGGCCGGGCGTCCGTCGGGGAACCGGTTGCTGTAGTTCTGGATGACACTGGGGTGGTCGGGGTCGGCGATGCGGCGCAGGCCCAGTTCGGTGGCGGGGTCGCCGACCTGCCGTCCGGACAGGTTGTTCTCGATGACGCGGACGGCGTTGTCGGGCCGGCGCAGATCGTGCAGGACGACCTCGCACAGCCCCGGGAACATGCGCCCGACGGCGACAGCGATGCGCTCGGCTTCCCGTACGAGGTGCTCGTCTTCCGGCGCGAGGTGCTCGTCTTCCGGTACGGCGGGCTGATCGGCGGGTTCCCCGTTCGGTCGGCCGGTGGAGTGGGTCATCGCGCGCTGCCCGGTTCCTGGGCGCCGTCACCGTGCCCGGCGAACACCGCGGCCATCTTCTCGGCGGACTTCAGTCCCGCACCGGTGAGCACGACCACGGTCGTCTCGTCCGGAGCGATCTCTCCGGTCGCGATGAAGTGATCGAGGGTTGCCGCGGCGACGCTGCTGGTCGGCTCGGCGTACAGGCCGCGCGCGCTCAGGGCGCGGACCGCGGCGTGGATCTCCGACTCGGGGACGGCGTAGGCGGCGCCGTCGGAGCGGCGGATGGCCTCCACCGCCTCGGGCAGCCGGACCGGGTGGGCGATGGACGCGCCCTCGGCGATCGTCGGCATCCGCTCGCCGCGGCCGGCCGGGCCGATGCCGTTGAACGTGTCGGCGATGGTCGCCCAGTGCTCGGGCTGCCCGACGAACAGGCGCGGGCGCCTGTCGATCTGGCCGGCGCCGAGCAGTTCGCCGAACGCGAGGTCGCATCCGATGACGTTGCTGCCGGCCCCGGCCACGAGGACGACGTTGTCGGGCGCGGTGAAACCGAGGGATTCCCACATTTCGTAGGCGATGGTCTTGGTGCCCTGGATGAACATGGGGTGCCAGTTGTGGCTGGCGTAGGGGATCCGCTCCGACTGCCGGATCGCCTCGTCCGAGACCTCGTCGCGGGTGCCGCCCACGAGCTCGATCTCGGCTCCGTGGGCGCGGACCTGGAGGATCTTGGCCGCCGAGGTGGCGGCGGGAACGATGATCTTGGCGCGGACACCGGCAGCGGCGGCGTAGGCGGCCACCGCGGAACCGCCGTTGCCCGAACTGTCCTCCAGTACGCGGTCGGCGCCGTGCGCCACGAGGTGGGACATCATCACCGATACGCCCCGGTCCTTGAAGCTGGAGGTCGGGTTGAACCACTCCAGCTTGAAGTGGACGCGCCGGCCGGCCCAGTCGACCGGGACCATCGGCGTACACCCTTCGCCCAGGCTCACCCGGCGGGCGGCCGGAACGGGCAGGACCGCGTGGTAGCGCCACAGGGACCGTTCGGCGGTGTCGATCTGCTCGGGACGCAGGCCCGGCAGCGCACTGACGGCGAGGGGACTGCCGTCCTCGCCCCGCCAGCGGGGGTCGTCCAGGGAGTAGCGCTTTCCGGACCGGTCGTACAGGTGGGGGGTGGCGACGGCTGAGTGCTGTTCGGCGGCCATGGGCGGCTCCGGCTTCCGCTCGCTCGACGTGCTGCCGTGTCGCTGGGTCTCGCGGCCCGGCGGGCACCCTGCCGTCCCACCTTAGATGTCTTGTCCAGATGTGAACAATGGGTCTAAGTATTCCTCGGTGCGCCGCACCGCGCACGACCGGGAGCCGGCCGGGCCCGCGAGGCCCGGCAGGGCGATCCAGGCCGGGACGGTGAGCAGCTCCGACCGCGCCGGCTGCGGGCCTCCCGTTGGGCACCGGCCACCGGCACCGGCTCGGCCGGCGGCGTCGATGCGCAGCCCGAGGACTCGAAGCGGATCGCCGGAGCCGTCGCCGTCGGCGAGTCGCCACGATCATCGACTCCCGGTCCGTGGAAGCAGCCTCCACCGTCGCCCTGACAGGCCGCCCTCCGCGACCGCACCGGCCGCCCACGGCACTCGACGAACCCGCGGACCGGAAACGCCCTCTCATCCCCGTGTCCTCGACGACCGTGCGGACGGTGCCGCCGTCACCGGCCCGCAACGCCCGGATGGAGACGAACGATGCGGTGACGGTGTTCTCGGGCATGACGGGGATCCGTCGGCAGCGCCGGCAGCCCCGGTCGTCAACAGCCTGGGCAATAAAACTCAATCGGAGTAACCGATCAACTGTCTTGCTGATAATTCACCGTGACCACGCCCATGCCGATCAGCTCCTGCGTCGTTGTGACGGGTGAACCGGCCGACACGGCCGGAACAGCGGACAGGAGGGAACCAAGTGCAGATGAGCGGTGTGCGGGGTATTGCGGTGATCGCTTCGGTGGTGGGGATGATGCTGGTGGCGCCCGTGGGGACGGCGGCGGCGCATGCCGGTGACAGCGACGCGGGGCCGGGTGGCGTGCTGTCCAACCTGTCCGGCAGGAACTCCTCCGGCCACGCCAACCTCTGCGGGACGGGCAAGGTGGCGCTTTTCAAGGACCGTACCTGCGTGACCGAGGACACCGGTAAGGGCAGCGGCGGCGATCAGGCGGGCCCCAGTGGCGGGATCCTGTCCAACCTGCTGTTCGCCCGTAATGCCTCGGGCCACAGCAACAACTGCGGCAACGAGACGGTCTCGGTGATGAGCCGGACCACGTGCGTCACCGTGGACAGGTCCGGTCACTGACCGGACCTGTCCCGGCGGGGCCGGGGAACCGCGGCGTCGTCCATCGCCCCGGTCCCCGGCCCTTTCCCGGCGAACGGTGAGGGAACGGGGAGCACAGAGGGGGGCCTCCTCGGCGCGACCGGCGACCGGCGCGGTGGCGCCGTTGGCGGGGCGCCGGGCGAGCCGCTGTCGTACGTCCCGAAGACACCGGCACCGCGGCTGGAGCACGTTCGCGGCGCCGGTGTCACGTCGTTCCGGGGGGAAGGCCTGGGCGGCGGTGACGAGGGCGACGTGGTGGTGCCGGCCGCGCCGGGCGCGGCCTTCGAAGTGGGCCGGGCCCGGGCCCGTGTTCGGGCTCGCGGCAGCCGTGCCCGACGCGGCGGCGCGTCCTCGCCCACCGCACCAGGCCGGCTCACGGCGTGCCGGACACCAGTCCGACCCGGTAGGCGAGGACGACGGCCTGGACGCGGTCGCGCAGGCCGAGCTTCGCCAGGATGCGCGACACATAGGTCTTGACGGTCTCGGGCGTGATGAACATCGCCGCGGCGATCTCCGCGTTCGACAGCCCCTCGGCGATCAGCCGGAGCACCTCCAGCTCGCGGGGGGCCAGCGCACGCACGACGGCCTGCCTGGCCGGCAGGGAGGTGTCGGCCGGCCGCAGATGCCGGGCGAAGTGGCCGATGAGGTTGCGGGTGACGGCGGGCGCCAGCAGGGCCTCGCCCCGGGCGACGGTCCGGATGCCGCCCACCAGCTCCGCCGGAGGCGCGTCCTTGAGGAGGAAGCCGCTCGCTCCGGCGCGCAACGCCTCGTAGACATAGGCGTCGACGTTGAACGTGGTGACGACCAGTACCTTCGGCGCGCCCTCCGTATCGGGACCGGCCAGTTGCCGCGTCGCCTGGATGCCGTCGAGCAGGGGCATCCGGATGTCCATCACGACCACGTCGGGACGCAGCCGCCGCGCGGCCCGAACCGCCTCGTGGCCGTTCTCGGCCTCCCCGACGACCTCCATGTCGGGCTGCGCGGAGAAGATGGTGACGTAGCCGGTCCGCACCAGCGCCTGGTCGTCGCAGACGAGCACACGGGTCGGTGGCGGCGCATCGCTCACGGGATCACTCCTGAAGGGGCCTGGACGGAATCGTGGCGCGGACCTCGAACCCGCCCTCGGGCCGGGGACCGGCCTCCAGTTCACCATCGAGCGTCCGCACCCGTGCGCGCAGTCCGGCCAGCCCCCGCCCGCCCGCGGGACCCGGTTTCCGCGCAACCGGTGAGGCGACCGGTCCGCCGGTGGTCACCTTGATCTCGATGTGCTCGTCGCCGTGCCGGAGCAGGACCCGTGTCGGCTCCCCGGCCGCGTGCTTCATGGCGTTGGTGAGCGCCTCCTGCACCACCCGGTACGCGGCCAGCTCCACGTCCACGCTCTGCGGCCGCCGCTCACCCCGCTCGCCGAACTCGACCGGCTGACCCGATCTGCGGGCCTGCTCGACCAGGTCCCCCACCCGTCCCAGGGCGGGTGCCCGGCCGGCAGGCGCCAGGTCCGCGGACGCCGACTCGCCGGTCGCCTCCAGGACGCCGAGCAGGTACCGCAGTTCCGTCAGCGCCCGGCGGCCGGTGTCGCTGACGGCCGTCAGTCCCTCGCCGGCGCGTTCCGGCGCGGACGTGAGCAGGAACTGCGCCGCGTCGGCCTGGACCACCATGGCCGTCACGTGGTGGGTGACCACGTCGTGCAGCTCGCGGGCGATCCGCGCCCGCTCGGCGGCCGTGGCCACCTCGGCGGCCAGCCGCCGCCGCTTCGCCTCTTCCGTCCGCCGCGTGCGCACCGTACTCCCCGCCAGCCAGACCGCGGCCAGAGCCAGACCGAACGCGAGGTAGTCCGGTACCGACTGCGGTGAGCCGAGACGGTCCAGGACGACGGCCAGCACGGTGTAGCCCACACCCGCCACGACGGCCAGACCGTGGCGGAAGCGGACCTGATGGGCCCCGGCGGAGTACAGGGCCAGATACAGCCCCACACTCGCGAACGTCGTCGCGAAGCCCAGCGCCTGGTGCACGGCGAACGCGCCCGCGACGACGGCCAGACAGGCCGCGGGCCACCTGCGGCGGACCGCCAGCGGCAGGGTTTGGGCCAGGACCAGCCCGACGCTCAGCACGCTCGCCGGCCGCTCGGGCAGGTCGCCGATCTGCGCACCGAGGTTGGACAGGGTCGGCACGAAGGCCAGCAGGCTGAGCGTCAGGGCGAGGACGCCGTCCTTGACGGAAGCATCCCGCTCCCGCCACCAGCCGAGCGGCGCCTGCGCCAGCGGGAGACCCCGGAACACCTGACGGGACTTCACTTCCGTTTCCTCCGATCGGCCTGTCTCAGCGGCCCGCGCGCCGGCGGGTCCCGACTCCACCGTTCCGGCGGGCGAGGACGAGCATCGGGACGGCGAGGACCACGCCGATGAGGACGGGCACGATCGACGCCTCCAGGCCGAAGCCGCCGCCGGTCAGGAGGGCGGAGCCGTGGACGTCGACGGTGAACAGACCCTCGGGGGTGTGTCCGGAGACCGGGATGCCGAGCAACTGCTCCGTGGTGTTCCAGGCGAAGTGCAGACCCGCGACGAACCAGATGCTACGCCGCCACAAGAACGCGGCTCCGAGCAGGACGCCCGCCTCCAGAGCGATCGCCAGTCCGCTCCACGCGCTCGCCCCCGGGGTGCCCAGGTGGGCGACACCGAAGAACAGCGAGGTGATCACGATGGCGGCCCGGCTGCCCCACAGCTGCTCCAGGGCTTGCAGGGCAAGACCGCGGAACAGCAACTCCTCGGTGACCGCGGCGCCGATCTGCACCACGACCGCGGTCCAGACGACCGGCAGGAAGCCGTCTCCCGCCCAGGAGAACGCGTAGCCTCCGAACGCCGTGATCAGGAGGGCGGAGACGAGGATGAAACCCAGTCCGATCCCGCCGCCCAGCAGCGCCTCCCGGCCGGCCCCGAACCGGGCGATCTCCGGCGTGGCGCGTCGTGCGACACGGCGCATGACCAGCCAGTACACGGCCACCGCGGCGGCCGCGCCCAGCACCGGTACCGGGCCGGGGCCGGTCGCCGTCAGGCCCGAGACCAGGCCGACACCGACCATCCCCGTCAGCATCCAGCCGAGCGGGGAACGCGCGATCCGGCCGGAACGGCCGCCGCGTCCGTCGCGGTCCTTGTCCAGGCCGGAGCCTGCGTCGTGCTGTGTGACGGACGTCGTGCCCATGGCGGCCCCCTGTACTGGCCGCACCCGCGGCGACCTGAGGACCACGCTAGGAATCCGCCGGCGTCCGCGAATCACCCGCGCGCGGACAGCTCCTGTAGCTCTCACGGGGGATGCGCCACTTGCCCCGCCCGCTCGGCCCGTTCCGCTACGGCTCCAACCGGCCGTAGGGGTTCACATGCGTCCGGAACAGTGGGGCGGGGTCCGCCGGTCCGCGCCGGTGAGGCGGGCCCGCCGCTTCTCCCCGGACGGAATGTCCCGGAGCGGTGAGCGCTCGGTTCCTCGACGTCCGTTTGGTTCGCGGTCCAGGTGCCGCACCGGTTCGGGGTGGCTTCGCCGGTGAGGCGGCGGCTCACGAGGTCGATCACCGCGAGGTGGATCACGGTCTCGGAGCGGTGCGGGTGGGACCGGTGGCCGCGGGCCAGGCGGTGGTGGCGCATGAGCCGGCCGACCGCGTGACGAACGGCTGCATGCCGCATCGAGTGCCGGGCGCGGGATCGGCGGCGTTCCGGACGGATGCCGCCCCTACGGTCCCACGTGCAGGTGCGCGGCCCAGAGGGAGGGTGTGCGCGGGAAACGGTCGCGCAGGTCGCGGACGGCTCCGTGCAGGGCGTCGGCGGCGCGGTCCGGATCGAGGACGTTGCCGGGGCCGCGCAACCCCGCGTAGAAGGTTTCGGCGACCCTGGCGGCGAGCGCGTCGTCGATCGCCCACCGCGTGCCCACCACATGCGGGAAGCCCGCGAGGTGAAAGGCGCCCGTCAGGTGGATCGCCTCGTCGATGAGGTCGCTCCGGTCGTTGACGGCGGTCGAGCACGCGGACAGGTACGCGAGGCGCGCCCGGCTGAGTTTGAGGGGGGTGAGGCTTCGTACGGTGAGCAGCCTCTCCGGGTGGTCGTGCAGCAGCAGACCACTGCGTGAGGGGTCCGCCGGGTCGGTGGTCCCGTGGCAGGCGAAGTGCGCTATCGAGCAGCCCGGCAGGAGGTCGAGGACATGGGCGGCGGTCGGCAGCGCATCGGGCCGCGCGGCCGGGTCGGCCGGTTCCACGAGTGTGACGGCGTCGGGCAGGTGCGCGGCCACCGCCGCCGCCTCTTCCTGGGCGTGCCACAGCCGCTCGGTCTCCGGCAGGCCGGGTGTGGTGGGCATGGCCACGATGAGGGAGCCGCCGTTCACGCGGCCGCCGGTGCCCGCGCGTCGTGCGTGCCTCAAGGACCGCACGGTCGGCGCGTACGACGAGACGACCCGGTCCAGAACCGTGTGGCCACGGCCTGCCAGGGGCCCCGTGTGGTGCCCGGCGGCATGCAGCGGCAGCAGACCGAGCAGCCCTCCGGTCACCCACCACACGCGGGGCGGCGAACCGCCCTTCCTCCTCGGCGTGAGCAGGGGGGCGAGAGCGTCCAGTACGGGCTTGGCCGCCGCTGTCCACAGCCACTGCAGGATGTCGTGCAGTGCCTGCTGGGCGGCGACGCGGTCACCGGTGGGTGCCATCGCCCGCGCCAGCTCCCGCTGAAAAGCGCGTACCGCGCCGCTCACGGCGCCGCGTGTGAGGCCGGGCAGCGCGAGCGAGGTGATTCCGTTCTCCGTGAGCAGCAGTGCGTCGCTGCGGTGGGAGCCCACGTTGAACACGACGACCGGCCCGTGGTGGGCTTCGGCCAGCAGTTCCTCCGCGGTGGGCGGCAACGCGAACGACTCGAAGTGGCGGCAGGCCCTGATACGGGACAGCACGTCGTCGAAGCGCCTGGCGAGTTCCACGCGGTCGTAGTGCTCCCGTCCCTCGGCGCGGGATGCCGTGAGCGGTTGGCCCGGTGCCGTGTCGAGGTCGAGAAGGTCGCGCACGGCCCTGAACTCGTCCGCGAGCTTCCGGTGGCGGACTTCGAGATCGGTCAGCTCGCTCCGCGTGTCCAGCGCCCTGCTCAACAGGACGGCACGCCCCGCCTCGAGCAGGCGCAGGGCCCTCATCGCACGTGCGGTCGCGGTGCCGGCCGGGTCGGCCAGAGCGAAGGCCGCGGCGTCGGTGGCCAGTCCGCCCACCCGGGACACGGCATGCTGTGCGTCGTCCCGGCCGAGCTGGCGTGGTGTCATCCGGGGGAGCAGCAGGACGGCGGTTTCCAGCAGATCGGCCGCCTGCCCGGGAGCCCGCGTGCCGGTCAGCCGCGCCGCGAGCCGGGCGGCATCCACCCGCTCGGTGGGCCCGGCCGTCGCGGTGCCCAGGACCTCGGCGTAGGCGGCCAGCGCCCGTCTGCGGTCCCGGTCCCGTCCGGAAAGCCGGAAACGGAGATCCCACACCGGTGCCAGAGCGGCCAGTGCGATGCTCCGGTCGCTGCCCTGTGCGGCCCGCAGCGAGGCGCGCCCGGTGCCGACGGCGTCGTCCAGGAAGGACGGCTCCTGGGTCGTCTCGTGAAGGATGCGCAGCATCTGGGTGAGGTTTCCCAGGGAACCACACCGGCCGGGGTGGTCAGGCGGGAGGTGCTCGACGCCCTCCCGCTGCCTGTCGATGGCGGCCTCCAACTCGCGCCGTTCGCCGGTCACGTCGAAAACCGTCAGATGGGCCGAGGCGAGGTTCATCAGGTACATCCACCGCTTGGAGCGGCCGGCCGCCGCGGCGGCCGCCGCGTCCGCCACCGCCAGGGCCTCCTTCACGTCACCGGTCCTCTTCGTTCGCTCGTGGCGTCGCAGGAGGTGAAGGCCGAGATTGGACAGGAAACCGGGGCGGTCGGGATGGGAGGGGCCCGCGGCGCTGATCGCCTTCCGGGCTGCGTCGACCGCGTGGTCGAGGTCGGCGAGCATCGCGTCACGCCGGTAGCGGCAGGCGTACGCATGGCCGAGATTGGCCAGGATGACCGGCAGCTTGGGATCACCGGTGCGGGCCGTGGCGTACGCCTCCCGCGCTGCCTCGATCGCCTGGTCCAGGTCCGTGGACCTGCCCGTCTGTTCCCAGCGGATGCGCAGGGCCACGGAGAGGTTGGACAGTTTGGCCGCCCTTCTGGAGGGGACGTCGTCGGTGCAGTCGACGGCTCTGCGGTGCATGTCGACCGCGGCGTTCAGGTCCTCGATGCGGCGGAACCGTTCGAAGCGCATCCGCAGGGCTTCCCCCAGGTTGGACAGCCCCGTGCCGTCGGAGTCCCGGGGCGGCATGTTCTTCACCGCCCTCCAGCCCGCCTCCACCGCGGCCAGAAGGTCACCGGCATCACCGGTGAGTCCGTAACGCCAGGTGAGGGCCAGGCAGAGGTTCTCGTTCAGCTCGCCGGCCCACTCACGGGGGAGGCCCTTCTCCCGCAGCACCCCGCGCGCGTGCGAGATGGACATCTCCAGGTCGTCCCGCTCGCCCAGCCGCTCGTACCGGCCGATCAGCGCCGCGGCCAGCACGCTCCGGACCAGGAGGATCCCTTCCGGTTCGCCGCCTTCCTCCAGCGCCGTCCGGCAGGCGTTCACGAGTTCCGTCGGGTCGGTGCCGGGGCGGGTCCAGTACCGGTGGAGGAGGAGCGACACGACCTGCTCCCTCGCCCTGCCGCGCTCCGGGTGTCCTCCGGGGAGGAGTTCGGCGTGCAGACGCCACTGCGCCAGGGCCTCGTCGACATCGCCCCGATGCGTTCCCAGGCGGGCACGCTGGGACAACGCGCCGGCCAACTGGTACCGCGCGACGGCCATGGCCGACGTGCCCTCGGTGCACAGGTCCACGGCGCGCCGGGCGTGGCCCACCGCCTGGTCCAGGTCCGCCGCGCGGCCGCTGACATGGAAGTGCCACAGGTACAGCCCGGCCAGGTTGGTGAGGCACGCGGCCCGGACCGGGTCGGTGGAGGCGGTCGCGAGAACACGGCGCCAGAGGTTGGCCACGGCGGGGAACAACGCCTCCGCACCGGCCACTTCGGCCACCAGCCGGCTCAGAGCGGCTGCCATGGGAATCGCTCGTTCCGCCGAGACGGAAGGGGAGGACGCGGAACGGCCCGGGTCGCCCCACCGCAGCAACGGGGCCAGCAGCTGCTTGGCGACATCCAGGTCCTCGCCGCCCGGCACGCCGGAGGCCGCCCGGGCCCCGTGACGTTGAAGGTGCAGGACGGCCAGTACGACGAGCCTCTCCGGAAAGCCCCCGGTGCTTCCCGCGAACGGCAGCGACCGGGCCAGTGCCGCGGCTTCCTCCGCCGCGGCGGGCTCCAGCAGGAGACCCCTCTCGCCGGTCGCCTCCACGCGGGCCAGTCTCGCCTGCACCGCCGCCAGCGGACACTCCTCGTGCGTGCCCATGCCCCCACCCCCTGGAAGTTTCCAAGAAGCATGCGCGTCACGGACGGATGCGACAAACCCCTCACGCTGTCGGTCAGGGGGCTGCTACCGTTCCCGGCCATGGATGTGGGGGGAGAACACGCCATGGCCTACGCCAGGCACACCGGACAACGGCTGCGGGCAGCAATCGGGTACGTGTGCGGCAACACGCCGTACATCCGGCAGACGCTCCTCGAGGCCGGGAACGCACGGGCGTTGGACGTCGCTCTGGAAGCGATACGGTCCGCGGCCGACCCGGAACCCGCGCTGACGGCTCTGCACGAGGCCCTGCTGGCTGCCGGTGACGCCCGAGGCATCATGCCGACGGCCCGTGGCCTGCGGCCTGCCGGCGCCAACGCGCATCTGCCTCCGCTCGCGGTCTATGTGTGCCCCACTGACCGCTGCAGCCGACACAGCCGCGCGGAACACGACGACCCTCCGCGCTGCACCCTGAGCGGTGAGCCGCTGCGCCTGACACGGCTGTGACATGGACACGTTTCTCCGCCAGCTCGGACAGAAACTTGCCGAGCAGTGGCTGAGCCTGCTCGTCCTTCCGGGGGCGCTCCATCTCGCCGTGGCAGCGACCGCTCGTGTTCTGGGACATCGGCATGCCCTGGATCCCGCGTGGCTCGCCACGCGCATCACCGAGTGGGCCGGGTCGTCCGCGGCGGCCCGCTCCGGAGGGCAGGTACTCCTCCTCGCCGCGGTTCTGGCGGGTGCCGCAGCCGTGGGGCTGGCCGCGCGTGCCCTGGGGGCCGGCCTGGAGGGCGCCGTCCTGGCCGCCGACTGGCGCGCGTGGCCGTTCGCCGCCCGGCACTGGGCGGCCCGCAGGACCAACCGGCGACGTCAGCGGTGGATCCGCCGCGCCCAGCGCTACGAGGCCGCGTGTGACGACGCGGCGGCCCGACTCGCCGCAGGGGATCCTCCCGACCCGGCTCCCCGTATCTCCGCCTATCAGGCGCTGTTGGCGATCGCCCCCGACCTGCCGGACCGGCCGACCTGGACCGGTGACCGCATCCACGCGACCGCCACCCGTCTGCAACGCGAGTACCACCTCGAACTCGCCGTCCTGTGGCCGCACCTGTGGTTCGTCCTGCCCGAACACGCCCGAGGAGAGCTCACAGCCGCCCGGCAGGAACTGAGCAGGGCGACCGTACTCGGGGGATGGGCCCTGCTCTATGCGCCGCTCGCCTGGTGGTGGTGGCCCGCGGCGCCGCTGGCCCTCGGCATCGCGCTGACCGCCCGCCGCCGCACCCGGGCAGCGGCGGACACCTATGCGGAACTCATCGAAGCGCTCGTACGCCTGTACACCGGCGAACTCACCGTCCAGCTCGGCATCGCCGAGGCCGCGGGCCGGCTGACTCCGGCACATGGGGACGCCCTCACCGCGAGTCTCTCCCCGCTGCCCCCCGACACCCGGATTCCGGACGACCGTCACCCCCTGCCGTGACCGCCGGTGACCGAGTCAGGTGCGCAGGCGGACCAGCGGGCCTGCCGGCCATGGGAGGGGCGCTTCCGCGGACAGCAGCCGCCGGGCGGCTTCCAGAGCTCCGTCCCGCACACGGGCAGTGATGGGGAAACGGCGCGCAGGCGCAGGTCGCGTTCGGGGCCCACTGGATCCGGCCCGGGGCGCGGCCCGTGTCCGTAGTGGGTCAGGCGGGCGTGCCCCGGGGCCCACTCGAAGTCTTCGGGTGACCTCGACGGCGGGGACGGTTTTCCGGCCGTCTTCGGGGCCCGTCCGGAGCGGTACATCGTTCGGAGGGACGACGGTCCGGTCCATGAGCATCTTCAGCGTGGTCACCGAACGGGTGATGGTGTCGGCGTCCGCGACGCGCAGGATTCCTGTGCCGTTGAGGGGGGGCATTCGACGCCTCAACCCGTTGGCGCAGGAGCCTCGTCGGCCGCCTGCCCTGCCGCACTCGACCTGCCCCGGGCCCTGGCCGAGCGGGTCACCCTGCTCATCGTCACCCGCGAGGGCGACCGCCGCTGCAAGCCCCCGCCGCACCAGGGGCCAGGGTGCGGGCCGGCGAAGGGCCGGCGGCATGGACGGTCCCCGGAGGCAATGGCCGGGGACTCCCCCGAGCATCCGATCACACGCGGCCGTCGACACGCGGCCGTCGACACGCAGCGTCACCTCGTCACAGAAGCCGGGCCGGGACCTGGTTTCGGGGGACAACCGTTCCACGGGGGTGCCGGCGGGTTCGGGAGGTGCCGACGGGTCTCTTGCCGGGACCGCGCCGGGACGCTCTGGGGGCGGTGTGGCGGCCGTTTCGCGGATGCGCTCCGCCGTCATCCGCCGGTCGTACCCCTCCTCGGCCGCCGGACGTAGCCGGGTTCAGCCTCCAGAGCGATCCTCGACGCCTCCCCGCCTGGGATCTTCATGACCGAACGGACCGAACAGCGGTTCACCAGATCCAAGGACCGAGGATGCAGTCGCTCCAGCACGCCGGAGAACCCGGCACTGCCCGCCTTGAACGGTTCCGCGAAGCATGGCGGGCGGCCCACGAGCCCGTTGCAGGGGTGTCGCGCCGGGTGCGTCTCGTTGCCTACGCCATTCCGTTGATCGTCCTTCCTTCCAGTGTCTGGCGGCTCCCGGTCGCGTTCGGCGACGGTCTCGGTCCCGGTGAGCGGGTGTACGTCGTCTTCCTGTCCGTCCTGTCCGAAGCCTTCGCGTTCACCGCGATCGGCCTGATCGCCCACTGGGGCGAAGTGTTCCCGCGCTGGGTTCCGTTCCTGCGCGGCCGCCGGGTGCCGAGGCGGGCGGTGGTCCTTCCGGCCGGTGTCGGGGCGACGGTCCTCACCCTCCTGTTCACCCTTCTGTTCACCGCCTCCGAGATCAGGGGCACCACCATCTGGGGTGGCGACCCGTCGGCCGACGCGCCCGGCCAGGCAAGCGGCTGGGAAGCCGCCTGGTTCTACTTCTGCTACGTACCGCTGACCCTGTGGGGGCCGCTGCTGGCCGTGCTGACCGTCGCGTACTGGAAGCGCCGTTCCACGGCCGGGAGAGCACTCGCGGGGACATGAGAGTGCCGCCGTCCACCCGCACTCACCCTGGTGATCAGCCCCGGGTGAGCCCTGCCGGGAACTGGTGAGGGAATATCCGCTCGGACGCTCCCCGGCCCAGGAAGGCCACCACCGCGAGCGGATCGGCGGTTCAAGCCGGTTGACCGGCCTGCGCCGGGCACCCGGCGGGCGGAACGCGCACCGCCGCGAGGAGGAGGCCGTGCCCGGGGACCGAAGCCGCGGTCGTCCGCCCCGGTACCGGGACCTTTTCCGGACCGACGAGATCCGACAGGTCGGCGTCCACCCGCTGGGACGACGGCTGTACGAGACGATGCTGTACTGGGAGACCGCCGACCGGGATCCGTCGCCTGACGACTCCGTGCTGGAGTGGACCGTGCTCTGGAAGCCGCTCCCGAAGGTGGTGTTCTCGACCACGCCGTCGGCGGTGCAGGGCCATGCCCGCCAGGCCTCCGGAGGCCTGGCGGAGGAGGTCGAGCGGTGGCGAGCCGAGCCGGGGGAGGGCGACATCGCGGTCGGCGGCGCGACTCTCGCCGCCGAGGCGGTCGCGTCGGACCTGATCGACGAGTACCGGACCATGGTCCATCCGGTGCTGGTCGGCGGTGGCATTCCGTTCTTTGCCCGACGCGAGAGCCGGATGGCTCTCGAACTCGTCGAGACCCGCACCTTCGGCTCGGGGGTCGTCCACCTCCGCCACCGCGTGGCGTCGCGGGACCGTCACCGGCTTCCCGAGGGCGCGCGGGCTCAGCCCGGTGAACGAGGCCGTCCAGGACGGCTCCGACGCCGTGATCACAAGGCGAACAGGGCGGCATGGAACCGCGTTCATTCCCGGCGTGCGCGGCAGAGGTGGCTCGGCTGCTGGGCGTCGAAGACGTCGCCGTGCAGCCGGACGGCCGGCTGCCACCGACTCCACCGCCGCTACGAGCGCAGGGCCGTACACTTCCTCGCCCTCACGAGCATCGTCTGCACCCTCATCTGCTACCGCAGACTCACCAAATGAGATGACTTCCAGGGAGCCAGAAATGATCGGAATGATGGACACGGGAACGAAGATCGCCTTGGCGGTCACTGTTGTCGTGGCGATTGGCGCCGTAGTTGCCGCAGCCAGGTGGCTCAAGCGTCGTTGAGCAGCCTGTTCCCCTCACCACCGCCTATCTGTTGGTGCGTCTCCAGCCATCCCGAACGCCGGGCCGGGCAGGATGTTCCTGCCCGGCCCCTGCCGGATGTGGTGATCGGCCTTCTGCACCCGCCGCCTTCCGCCCGCGCCGACGGATCCGTCGACGGCACCGGGACGCCGCTCATTACCTCCTGCGCCTTCACCCGCTCGTCCGGCAACTCGGCCTGGCGCTCCCGGCTCACCCCTGCCACCCGCCTCGGCGCGCTCCCCGAAGCCACCCTGGCCGCCATCGCCGCAGCAGGCACTGCCGTTGCCTCGGCACGCGGCCGCCGCATATGGTGACTGCGCTTCGGACAGTGGCCAGAACGGCAACCCCTGGAGCATCGACCAACTGGACTCACCCGGCGTCAACCCCGGCGGCCACTTCTGCGTGGACGCCGGCCTGAAGCCCGATCCCGAGTTCAGCGACTGAGGAGCACCCCGTGTCCTGATCACCCCGTGGATCGTCCTGACGATCGTGTGGGCGGTGCTCCCCTTCGTTTTCCTCGGCAGAGGTCCTCGCGGCCCGCGAGGCCGGCGTCCCCGGGAGGATCTCACCCGGCTGGTCGCCCGCGCGCCGGGCGAGGCGTACTTCCAAGACGGCGGCAGCCGCGCGGCAGGCCTGGAAGCACACATGTGGGACGTCGACTACATCGAGTTCCGCTTCCGGCCACACGGCACTCGGCCAGCTCGAGCACGGAGGGAACGGGACCCCCTCAGTGACTCCGCATGCCTGTCACACAGGTGTCACGCTGCTCAGGAAACCAGCTCCGACCTCGCCGTACAAACCGTTCCGGGGAGGGCGGAGCTCAGCGTGACAGGGCGCGGGACGTAGACGATCCCGCGTGGAGCCGCACGGTCATCCGCCGAGAGTCGGCCTGGGTGCCGCCGATGCCGCGGCGGGCGAGATGGGATCAGCGGAACGACACGATCCCTCAGATCATCAGGCACAAGGTCATCCGAGGCCTGTGGAACTCTGCCGTCCGCCAGCCCAACCGCCAAGCCCCTGAACCAACCTCGTTCTGAAATGATCAGTAAGGTTCGGGAGCATGACGCCGTTCAAACGTCCTATAAGCGATTTGCCAGGTGATCCGCGACTCTTGGAGCTGGAGTACCGGCTCACACACGATGTGAGTTCAGCGGAGGACCATGACGGCCTCGATGAGTGGACGGTGTCCATACGAGCGAAACGGTTCAGGAACAGAACCGTCGGCGGCGTCATCGGCTCCATGACACTTTTCCGCTTGCGCCAGGACACCCGATTCGGCTCTCACCCCTGGGCCGATGCGGAAGCCTACGACGAGGCCCTCTTCAATCTGGTCCTTGGCATCTACGACCTCGGCAACGGTGGCTACCGGCAGGCTTTTCGCGACACCATGGTGTCGTGCGACGGAGACCTGCTGGTCCTCTCCGACGTCCGACTGGACCAGGCATGGCGTGGCTTCGGGCTTGGGCCGATACTCGCCTCTCAGGCGATCTGGACTCTGGTTGACGGGTGCAGCGCCGTCGCCGTCGAAACGACGGTCAGCGAGCTCCCGGAGGACCGGCGCTCACTGTCCCAGGAAGAGTGGACCCAGGCGAACGGGAAGATCACGGCACTGTGGGAGAGCATCGGCTTCCGGCGCCGCAGCAATCCACTTGGCCATCTTCTGGACCCGAGGACAGCGGAAGCCCGCGACCTGCGCAACGAGCAGCGCAGAAGATTCGACGCGCTCGCACATGCCTACCACACGGACCCCAGCCACTGACTCGACAGCCGAGACCCCACACCCGGCCCTCTGCCCGGCCGCCGGGCCGCGCCGGAGTGCGAGTAGTCCCGCAGCGGGTCGGGTGGCAGTCCAGTCACGCAGTCGCCGGAGCATGAGGGCGGCTCGTACCTGGTCCTCACCCCGAGGGCCTGGAGCACCGCAAGCCCGAAGCGCCGGAATCCCCGCCGTCCCATGGGCCGCATTCGTGGAGCTGGAGATCCGGGCCACTTGCAAAGCCTGGCACGCCACTCGTGCCGCCGGCGTGTTCAGCCTGCTCGGCGGTGGCCACATGGACGTCGGTCGCAGCGGCTGTTCTGTGAGCGGGCTCCTTCGCCATCCGTACGAGCACTGGTCGGCGAACTGCACCCATCACGAGTGCCCCTACACGGGCAACCACGTCTACGCGGTGAAAGCCCTCCTCCAGAGGACGTCCGAAGCGAGGGCGTTGTACCGCCTGGGGGCCCCGGAGTGGCTGGGATCCGCCGTTGCTCGACCGGCACCGCTGTCCACGTGGTGGGCCGTCTCGCTGAACCGCCAGATGATGGGGATCATCGAGGATCTCGGCACCTGAGGGGACCCCAGTCCGCTGATGCCGACACGTCAGGCGGACTCGGTGCACGCTTCGCATCATGGGCCCCGAGTCCGACGGCGTCGACGCGGCTGTACCGCCGTCCCGGGCCGCGTCCTCATCAGGTCGATCACGGGGGACCGGCAACGTCGGCAAACAGCCCGAGGCCCCTGGAGGACGGTTCGTTGCCGTTCGATGCCGGTCAGCGCTGTCCGCAACTGTCGATGTCGGCCTCTGATGTCAGCCGACCGTCTCCCCCTTGACGGATCCGCCGTCACTTCCTCCGGGAGCAACAGCCCGAACCTGGGCTTCCTGCGCCTTCTCGATCGAAGGCATCCTCCGCCTGGCCCAACGAGGAGCCGCCGCGGCGACGATGGCGAGGAGAAGCAGCGCTCCCCCTGAGCCGCCCAAGACGAGCACCGCGAACGCCGTGCCTCACGTCTCCACGCTCTACCCCTCCTTGGGCTCCCAACAGCGTGCTGCTGTCGTGACAGACGTCTGACGGCTGGGCGGAGCCGCGTCCTGCCGGCCTACGTGTGGTCCTGCCGTGACGGGGCCGGCTCGGTGCGAGCCACTTCGGCATCGTACTGGCTCGCCTCGAAGTGGGACTCCGGCGGCGGAGGAGCAGGGGCGAAGGGAACCTCCCAGTCCGCCCGCTGCACGACCTCCCCGAACCGCTGCACGGCCACGGACAGCGAGCCGCAGCAGCCGCCGGTGCACTCGGGCTCCCCGGGCTCCGGGCGAGTGCGCCAAGGCGTTCGGCGCCCACGGAGCGGTCCAGGGCCTCGCCTCGGTCGCCGGCCCGGTGCTGGGCGGGCTGCTCGTCGACGCCGACCTGTTCGGTCTGGGCTGGCGCACGATCTTCTGGGTCAACGTGCCCGTCTCGACCCTGGCGCTCGTCATCGGCGCGAAGGTGCTGCCGGAGTCCCGCTTCGCCTTGACCGCGCAGTTGGACCTGCCGGGCGCTTCTCGCGGCCACGGGCATCCTTCTCCTGCTGCTGCCGATCGTCCAGACCGAGACCTGGGGGTGGACCTGGGGCAGCCACGCCCTCCTGGCGGTCGGGACCGTCGTGCTCGCGGTCTTCCTCGCCTACGAGCACCGCCTCACCGGACTCGGAGCCGAACCTGTCTTCCACCCCGCTCTGCTGAGGATCCGCGCCCACTGTGCGTCGGTCGACGGCACGCCCAGACCAACGGCCGACTGACCCAAGCGAAACGGAGGAACTCCCAGCGGGTGTCGTCGCGGATCATCCAGCGGGTCCGCAGGCGGCGGAAGCAGTGCCGGTGGGTGAACGCGCGCTCCACGACCGGGCACCCGGCGCCCGGGCCGGAGCCGTGTTCGGTGCCGCGGCGAGCGATCAGTGGCTTCGAGGTCACGGACCAGGCCGCCCAGCATCATGTCCGGGCCAGAAGCCTGACGGCTCCGAAATCGGAGTGCGGGAGAGCCATCGCGCTGCGATACTGCGCCGATGATCAACGTGCCTACCGCTGTGCTGGATTCGTTGCACGGGCTCGCGTTCGGCGACGCCTTCGGCGACCGCTGGTTCGGCATCCTGCGCAGGCACGGTCCGGCAGCCCTGGAGGCGCGGACGCTGCCCCCGGAACCGCTGTGGCGGTGGAGTGACGACACCGCTCAAGCGCTGGTTCTCGTCCGGGAACTCGTCGAGGGCGGGGGCATCGTCGACCAGGACCGTCTGGCCCTGCGCCTCGCGGCGGCCTACGCCGAGGACACGCACCGCGGCTATGGAGCCTCGATGCATGACGTACTGCGCCGGATCGGTGCGGGCGAGCCCTGGCAGGAGGTGGTCGCCGGACAGTTCGGCGGCCAGGGCTCCTGGGGCAACGGCGCGGCCATGCGAGTCGCCCCGCTCGGTGCCTGGCACGGCGCCGACCTCGACATGGCCGCCGAGCAGGCCGCCCGCCAGGGCGCGGTCTCGCACCACCACCCGGAGGCGGTCATCGGAGCGGTGGCGGTCGCCCTGGCCGCGGCGCTGGCGACCCGCAGCCGGGGCGGCCCCGCCCCGGCCAGATCGGACTTCCTTCAGGCGGTCGCCGAACGGCTCCCCGACAGCGACGTCCGGTCGGGAGTGCGGATCGCGGCCCGGATGCCGGAGCGCACCTCGGTTCGGCACGCCGCGGAGGTTCTGGGCTCCGGCTACCGGATGTCAGGGCCCGACACCGTCCCGTACGCCCTGTGGTGTGCGGCGGGGCACCTCGACGACCTGCACGAGGGCCTGTGGGTCACGGTCGCCGGGCGCGGCGACATCGACACCACCTGCGCCATCGCGGGCGGGGTCATCGCCGCCCGCACCGGCGTCGCCGCCCTTCCTCCCGCATGGCACGCAGCCTGCGAACCGCTGCCCCCGCTCGTGGCACAGTAAGGAGGGCCAGCACAACGCTTGGACGCGTCGGCAGGTGATCACGCAGCGGGCCGGCTTGAGGAACGCTTCGCGGGTGTCGTCGCGCCGGTTGCCGCCGGTGAGCGTGACGGCCGGCGGGGCGCCGTGCGCGTCGGTGATCACATGGTGCTTCGAACCCGGTCTGGCACGGTCGACCGGACTCGGGCCCGTCTTGGGCCGCCCCGACGCGCCCGCCGGTGCGAGCCGTCGATCACCGCCCTGGACCAGTCCGGCTTCCCGGCCCGGTGCGGCTCGGTCGGCAGCACCCGGTGAAGCCGGTCCCACACGCCGGCCTCGTCCCAGTCCCGCGATCGGCGCCGGCACGTCATCCCCGGACCGAAGCCGGGTTCCTGCGGCAGCCACTCCCGCTGGACGCCGGTATGCGGCACGAACAAGATCCCCTGCGGACACCTGCGGTCATCCAGCGGCAGCCGGCCCGGATTCCGGGGGCGCCCGGCCCGCACCGGCACCCTTTTTCAAGAGATGACCTCGATTGGTGTTGTGCGGCGGCCGGGGTGGCCGGGCCGGGGCCACGGGATGAGTCCGGCGGCCCCGGCCCTGTGCGGTCAGCGAGGGTCGTTCAGGCGGCTGCTGATGCGTTCGTGGAGTTCGTGGGGCAGGTGGATGGCCCATCGGCCGGCGGCCTCGGCGGCCAGGTCGCGGCTCCAGCGCCAGCTGTTGCGTGCCGCCGTGCGCACGTCCTGGTCGCGGGCGGCGGCCGTGGTGGCGGTGTAGCGGTGGCGGTCGGTGTCGGGCAGGTCCTGTTCGAGCGCGCGGCTGGGGGTGAGCCAGTGGGCGGTGCTGTTGCGCAACAGGCGGCAGAGCTGGAGTTGCTGGGGTGCGATGACGGTGTGCAGCAGGGCGTGGGCGCGGGCGATCTCGCCGCGGGCCAGGACGTGGGCGAGCATGAGGGTTCAGTTGGTCAGCTCGTTGGTGAGCTGCTGGGCGGTGGTCACCGGTTCGGGGGGCTGGAAGGTGGCCAGCTGCCGGGCGGCCTGGGTGAGCCGGCCGGTGCGGTCGAGCAGGACGGCGTCGTCGGGGCGGGGCAGGTGGACCATGCCTCGCCAGGTGGGGACTTCGTCGATGCCGGGACCGGCGGGGGTGAGGTGGAACTCGCCGCGCATCAGGTCGTCGAAGACGACGGCGAGGATGCCGTACATGTTGGTGTAGGCGAGCTGGAGCGGTGCGAGCCGTGCCAGGAAGGCCGGGCCGTCGAAGTCGGCGAGGTGGTCGTCATGGATGTAGAAGTATGCCTCGATGTCGGAATGGGCGTCGGCCTCGCCGACGGTCCATGAGCCGTAGAGCAGTACGCCCTCCAGCCGGGTGTCGGCGTGGGCGAGCTGTCGCAGGCGTGCGATGCGGTCGTCCAGGGCGGAACGGGCAGGGTGAACGGACATGGTCTGGTCGTGTCTCCTGAGGTGGGCGTGCGGGCACGCTGACGAAGCCCGGCACCTGCCGGGCGGATGTCTGTGGACCGTCGCGGCCCGCTCAGGAGAAGTCGCCCATGGGCGGGATCATAGGGGGTGGCTCAGCCGCCGCGCCGGTGGTGGCGGATCGGGGTGGCCGCGATGCCGGTGAAGGCCGGGACGTGCTCGGCCCTGCGCTCGTGGCGGAGGCGCAGGCGACGGTGCCCGGACGGACCGAAGCCCGGCGGCAGCCGCCGCCATGTACAGCCTGTCGTGGCCACGAACACCACGGCCGCCAGCGCTTGCCGGTCCCCATACCGACGCCGGCCCCCACCCCGCGGCCTCACCGGAGCGGCCGGCACCACCCGCTGGAACAACTCCCACAACGCGTCCGGCGCCAGACGCCCCACCATCGCCGTCACGGCACCCAAACTAACGATCACGCCAGTTGAGACGCCCTCTCAGGCGAGGTGCCGGGAGAAGAACCTCAGGGTGCTGTCCAGCTCGAATGCGGGCATGTCCCCGTGTCTGCCGGGGTTGGCGTGAAGCGTCTTGCCGGTCGAGGCGGCAGGGCCTGCCGCTGAGCCAGCCGCAGGTTGTTGAGGTAGGTCGCCAGGTAACCGACGAACGCCAGCGTGACGGTCACGATCAAGGTGGCCATGACAGGCGATCGTAGAGGGAGGTACGGGTGCGCCCTGTGCTCCGGCGGCCCGGGGCGACTGTCGGGCGGGGCCGGTCGGTGCTCTCCCTCCGTTGCGGGCTACCGTCCGGTGTTCAGGCGGTCCGGCCGACCGGCCGCAGCGGGCATCCGGTGCCGACGCGTGTTTCGAGGTCGGTTCGCAGGGCGGCGAGTTCGGCCATGCGCGCGTCGATGACCTTGATCTTCTCCTCGAACAGCGCGGACAGTGCCTCGGCGGTGTCCGGCGCGTCCTTCAGTTCCTCGCCGTGCCGGGCGATCTCGGCCAGTGAGAAGCCGAGTGTCTGCGCGGTGCGGACGTAGTACAGCCAGGTCACCGCCTCCGGCGGGAAGTCGCGGTAGCCGTTGGCCAGCCGTCGGCTGGTGACGAGGCCGACCTTCTCGTAGAAGCGGATGGTGTCCTTGGTCATGCCCGTCTGCGCGGCCAGTTCCCCGATGCGCATGCCTCTCCGTCCGGTTCCGTGGACTTGACCTTGGAGAGTACTCCACTGTTTACCGTGAGGCGCGTCGTTGTCCGAGACCGGCAGGAGCCTTGTTGTGATCCGTTTTCTCGCCCCGTCCCGTCCCGCCTACCTTCGCGTCGTGCGTGCGAGCGCCTGGTACGACATGGTCGTCACGGCGGGATTCGCGACACCGTGGACCTATGCCCTGCTGCACCGTGCGATGTCGTGGCTGGGTGAGGAGTTCGGACTGGGAGCTTTCCCCGCCCTCGACCCGATGCAGACCCTGTACGCGAACCTGATGGGGTCGGTCATCGTCGTTTGGGCGCTCCTGCGGATCGTCGGGCCGTTGCCGGTACACGGGCTGTTCGACGGCGCCGCGCGTGCGCTGTTCGCCATGTGGCAGGTCCATGCACTGGCCCACGGTGCCACGCGACTGCTGTGGGGCTTCCTCGTCGTGGAGGTGGCGTTCGGTGTCGCCCAGGTGCTGCCGTGGTGGCGGGCGCGTACCGGTGTCACGGACGAGGCCGGCCGCGGTCGGGGGGAGCACGGTGTCCCCTCCGGGGGGCCGTCGTTCCCGCCCGCACGGTGACCGCGGGACGGGCCGGCGGCACGTGACGGCATCCATGGCCAGGGCAAGATCCTCCTGGACCTCGCCCTGGCGGCCGGCCTGGCGCCGACTGGCTTATCCGTGAGAACGGGCTCTGGCTCGACTTGTGTGAAGCGGTGGCGCTGCGTGCTTGTTGCGAGAGGATGGGGTGCTGATCCGCCACGATTCTGGGATACGGGATCTGTTCCACCGCTATCGCGCTCCTGCGCGCCGCTACCTGAAGCTCGGCGGAGCGGTACTTCGTATGCCGCGCGAGGAGGCGGATCCGGTTCGAGGTCAGGTGCGGCCGGGGCCCGGCCCGTCTGTGTGCAGTTGGTGAGCCGGTTTGATGCCGCAGCCCAGGCCGTCACCGTTCGCCCGGCCCGCTCGAAGGAATCCGGAAAACCGCACCCCCGGCGATGCGATGGTGAAAGAATTCACGTCATCCTGATTCTGATGTGCTCTACACGGATCCTGTTGTCCGCGCCGGTGCGGAAGTCGCAGTCGACCCGCGCATGATCCGACCGGCCCTCACCGTCGAGTTCCATCGTCAACTTGATCCACACGATATCCCCTGCCGAGACGCCCAGGCTCTTTGAGAACACTCTGTGCTCGTCCGCTCTGTAGGCGGCATGGGAACTGTGCCGATTCTCGTCGATGATGGTGTATGTTTCCCGGCCATCCCAATAGTGCTGGTAAAGGTCGAAGTGCATTTTCAGCTTGAGATGGGCGTGTGTGCTCGTATAAAAATGATCGTGCGCACTGACCGCAACCACCCCCTGAAAATCGACGTGTGGCTCCACGGTGAGGTCCCCCGCGTGAGAGGGATAGTAGTAGAACCAGAGTGTGCACTCCTGTTTCCGGCTGCCGGCTGTTGCCTGCCAGCCCCACGCGCCACCGCTTCCCGTGTCATGAAATTCTGAGTTGAACTCACCGAGGGCAAGATTGAACCCGCATTTTTCGGAGTTGCCCCAGCCTTCATGAGCGGGAGGGTACAGTCAGAATTCACCGTGAGATGCGGAGATGCGATCGAGCAAGATCCGATCCGGGCGACTCCCTTTTCTTGAAGGAGGGATCTTCAGGAGCTCCTCGTGAGCCCGCCTGAGTTCATCCGCCTCGATTCCGGACTCCCGCTCGAGCGCCCGTAGGTTGAATCCGGCCTTCTTGAGCTGCTCCCTGACCTCTTCGTCGGAACGCTTGAGACCGCTCAAGATGCGAGATTGGCGTTCCAGCTCCTGATCTTCTCGTTTCCAGCGAGCTTCGTCCTCCTCGCGGAACCTGCGCAACCGTTCCTGGTGTTGCTCTGGCATTTCCTGGGCCTTTCACGCGTAGGCTGCTGAGCCGGTTTCAGGCCGATCGTAGGGCGCCGCGGCCGACGGCGCCTTCAGGAATGTGCCACTTGGTTGAACCGGAGCACTGGGGCTGGCGATTGCCGGGCCGCAGACCGACCCCGGCAGGCGGTCGCAGGGCAGGCGCTCGCGCACTGCGCGCGTCCGCAGGGACAGGGCGGTGGTCCAGGAGGCCGCGCACCTGCCCCGGCGCCCGGCTCGTTGCGCACCTGACGTGGAAGCGGTACGGACCTGCGGTCCGGCCCGAGTGATCAGGCGCTGTAGGCCCGGGACCTACCGGCCACCCTCCTCGGCCATCGGCCTCACCTCGCCTTGCCCGGTGTTCTGGGCGGGCACGGTCCTGTTCGGCCCTGTGATCACGCCGCTTTCCCGCGGTGAAGCCGCCGGGCGGTGACAGACGGCCGGTTTTGGGGCAGGTCCGTGCGGGGCGTGGCCGGAACCGGGCTCGCCGGGTCAGGACCGGTCGGTCGGCGGCGCGGTGACGGAGTCCGCGCCGTGCGTGGACTGGATACGGGCCGGAGGAACCGGGTCGCTCCCGACGACGCCGACCGCCGTCTCGGCGGCGAGCACGCGCCTGAGCCCAGCCACCATGCGGATCGCCGTCATCGAGCGGTCCGCTCGCCGTCTGCCCCCTGGCGGTCGGCAGGGACGGTCCGAGCCACCGCCGCCGGACGCACCCGCAGCGCCGGCGGAGCCGCCGCCCCCGCCACGACGAACAGGATGCCCAGCACGAGCCACCCCTCCCGCGGGCGGTCGCCGAGGCAGAGCATCGCTATCAGCACCGGCGCCACCGCGGTCGCGGCACCGCGCCCCAGGGAGAAGAAGCCCTGGTACTGGCCGTGCATGCCCTCCGGGGCAAGTGAGAAGCTCAGCCCGAACGAGCCGGCCGACAGCCACAGTTCGCCGAAGGTGAGGGCGGCCGCGAACAGGAGCAGCAGTACCGTCGCGGACCAGCCGCTCATCCCGCCTGTGAACGCCACCAGCGCGCATGCGGCGAACAGGGCGATTCCCGCGTTGCGGCACATCCGGGCGGCCCGGCTGTCGTCATCGGCGCCACGGCTGAACCGTATCTGCAAGCAGATCACCATCACCGTGTTGACGGCGACGATGCCCGACACCAGCACCGGCGGCGCCTCGGTGTGCTGGAGCACCCACAGCGGTACGGCGAACGACAGCACCTGCGCCTGGAGGGACAGCACACCGCAGATCAGGGTGACGGCGGCGTACCGGCGGTCGCGCAGGACCTGCCACCCGGAACCGGTGTGCGCTGCCGGCGCGGCCGGCCGGGTCCCGCGCGCCCTCAGCCACCACAGCGGCACCGCCGCTCCCGGGTAGGTCAGTGCCGTGCACCACAGCAGGGCCATGTACCCGGCCTCGGTGTCGGCCTGGATGACCAGCGCCGAGGCCGCCGCGCCGATGGTGATGCCGATGTTGGTCACCACCCGGAGGTAGGCCCGCAACCGTACCCGTTCGGCGCCCTCCCCGACCGTGGCGACCAGCGCGCCGCGGGCCGCGGTGCTGCCCTGCTCGGCGAGGAGGAAGACCACGATCAAGGCCAGGAACGCCGGGAAGGTACGGACGAAGGCCAACGCGGCCATCGTGGCGAACTGGACGCCGAGCAGAACGGTGTACGTCCGCCGGGGGCCGAACCGGTCCGCCAGCCTGCCCAGCGGTACGGCACCGGCCAGCCCCACGATCCCGGCCGCAGTGAGGCCGGAGGCGACCTGGTGCACGGGCAGTCCGGCGACCCGGGTGAAGAACAGGGTGCTGGTAGTCAGGTAGAGCCCGCTGCCGACCGTTTTGACCAGCCAGGACACGGCGAGAAGTCGGGGATCGCCGGGGTCGGGCAGGCAGGCGGCGAGCAGGGCGCGCGCCCGGCCCTGAGCGGGTGCGGTCATGCCGTGGTCCCTGCCATCTCGTGCAGCCGCGCGATGAACGCCTCCGCGGCCGACTCGTCCTCGGCCGTGAAGTACGCCTCCAGGTGTCCCGGGCCGGCGCACTCCTCGGGTGTCAGCACCTCCAGTACTCCGGGCAGGGCCAGTACGCGCCCGCGAAGGCCGGGCAGTGCGGGCAGCCGGGTACGTCCGATGGTCCCCGGGTGTGGTGCGCGGTCCGGCCGGCTGGGCCGTTCGCCGGTAGAGACGCGGACGAACTCCTCCCACAGGTCCACCCCGAAGGCGTGCCACCACATCCGGGAGATGCCCACGCCGCCCGGTCGTACGGCCACCTCCCCGATGACCGGTCCCGCCTGGGTGCGGAACACCTCCAGGTGCGTGACCCCGGCCGACAGGCCGAGCGCGGCGACCACCCGGCGATGCAGGTCCAGGACCTCCCTCGAGAACGGGTCCGTCTGGTCGGCGACGTACCCGCTTTTCAAGTTCGGTGAGACGCGCAGCGGCGGGAGGAAGTAGCGGGAGACGGCTGCGCGGGCCACCTCTCCGTCGTGGACGACGCCGTCGCAGTGGTACTCGTGCGTGAACCGCACCAGACGCTCCACCTGGACCGGCATCCGCTTGTCCGCGAGGTCGGCGAAGCCGGCGGCCCGGTGCCGTTCGGTGAACTCCTCGGGGGAGTCGACGCGGTGGGTGCACTTCGAGGCGGCGCCGAACACCGGCTTGATCACGACGGGCCAGCCGGTCCGCTCCGCCGCCCGGGGCACCTCGTCGACCGTGGCGGCCTGGGCGTAGTCCGTCACGGGGAGACCGGCGGCGCGCAGCCTGTCCTTCATCGCCCGCTTGTGGGCGCCCCACAGGGACTGGTCGAAGCCCGGCCCGGGCACCCCGAGCAGGACGCGCACCAACCCCGCCGCCACCACGCTCTTCTCCGTGGCCGCGACGACGTGGTCGACCGGTCCGTGCGCGGCGAGTTCGTACGCCGCCTGCTCGACCTGCGTCAGGTCGGCGAAGCTGTCGACGTACGCCACCTCGTGGTCGCGGTACAGGCTGGCGTACACCTTGCGGGTGATGACGCGGACGGCCACGTCGGGGCGGCGGGCCAGGGCTTCGAGTACCTCGGGCTTGTCCGAGTTGAGCAGGAGTACCTGCCGGGTCACTTGATCTCCGTAGGTGGTGAGGCGTGGTGGTAGGTGACGGTGGCGGCCGCCTCGTCGACGACGGCCCAGGCGGGGGAGGGGCCGCGGTCCGGGGCGCAGCCGGTGACGGAGCCCACGTTGATCACGTAGCGGCCGTCCGGGGCGAGCGGGACCGGCTCCCCGAATCGGATGGGCAGGCTTTCCACCCGCGACGGGCCGGTGCCGTCGGGCCGCAGTCGGTACAGCGCACTGCGGTGGTGGTGCCCGTGCACCAGCGCCCGCCCGGGGAAGTCCGCATCGGCCGGGCACCACAGCCCCGGCTCCAGTTCGCGCCAGGGCAACGGGTGGCCGTGGCAGTACAGGGCGAAGTCGGTGCGGTGCTCCAGCGGGGCGTCGAGCAGCGGGCGGGTCCAGTCGGGCAGGTGGTGGTCGGGCACGAGGGCGCGGATCCGCTCCTCCTGGTTGCCCCGCACCAGCCGTACGCCGTCCAGGAGCAGGGCGAGCTCGGGGTCCGGGTCGAAGACGTCGGTGAGCCGGCCGCCGAACTCGTACCCTGCGACCTCCCTTTTGCCGACGCGGCACTCGAAGACGTCGCCGAGGCAGACCACGCGGTCCACCCCCTGCTCACGGATGCCGTCGAGGACGGCACGCAGCCGCGCGGTGCCCCCGTGGACGTCGGTCACGACGGCGTGGCGCACCGCGCTCACCCGCTCGTCTCGATCCGCACCCGGTCCGCCAGCGCCTCGCAGACACCGGCGGCGTCGGCCGCGTCCGTGCCGTCGGCGATGACGTATCCGGCGCGGTCCTGCGAACTGCGCACCGGGCGGACCCGGTCGCCGACCCCGACGTCCAGCCGGATCTCGGCGGTGGTGCCGTCGGTGTCGGGCAGGGTGATGTTCCGGACGGTCCCGGGCGGCGGGGTGAGGAAGCGGATGGCCGCTCCCCGGCGGGCGACGGGCGGTTCGGCGGGTGGCCGGAGCAGACCGAGGGGGCAGCCTGCGGTGAGGGCCACCACGTCCAGCCCGTAGGCGCGACGCAGCAGATCGCGGATCTTGTCGCCGCCGATGCGGTTGTGCGACTCGAGGATCCGGGGGCCCTTCCGGGTGACCTTGACCTCGGTGTGGGCGGGGCCCTCCGTCAGGCCCACGGCGTCCAGGAAGGCCTGGACGAGCGCGGCGGTCTCCGCCAGCACGGGCGGGGGCAGGGCGCTCGGCTGGGTGTGCCCGGTCTCCACGAACGCGGTGCCGACCAGCTTGTCGGTCACCGCGAGCACGGTGTGCTCCCCGTCGTACGAGAAGCTCTCCACGCTGATCTCGGGCCCGTCGAGGTACTCCTCGGCGATGGGCCGGAGCCCGCCCGCCGCCTCGAACGCCCGCCAGACGTCCTCGGCGTCCTGCGGCCCGGCCACTTCGAAGACGGCCCGACTGCCGGTGCCCGCCGCCGGCTTGAGGATCACCGGCCCGCCGGTCGTGCGGCAGAACGCGGCGAGGTCGGCCGGGTCGCGCGGGGCGGTGGTGGCCACGGGGCCGATGCCGCGGGCGTTGAGGAGTTCCCGCATGCGCCGCTTGTCCTGCAACAGCCCCACGGTGTGCAGGGAGTTGCCGGGCAGGCCGAGCCGCTCGGCGACCGCGGCCGCCGGCAGCAGCCCCCGTTCGGTGAGCGACAGGACGCGCGCGAAGGGGCGTTCGGCGTGCAGCGGCGCCAGGGCCGCGTGCAGGGCTCCGGTGTCCGCCAGGGGGGCCGCCAGCGCCGTGCCGGCCTCCGCGGCCACCGGTGGCGGCGGCTGCGCCGCGTCGTGCACGAAGACGGTGTCGATGCCCAGGGCGCGGGCAGCGCGCACCAGTTGCGGGGTGCCCGCGAGCACCGCGATACGCGGTGTCGCGGGCACCTGCTGCCCGAAGGTCATGCCACGGGCTCCGGCTGTGCCTCCCCGGCGGTCCCCGCCCCGGGCGCCACCGCCTCCGGGTCGCCGAAGCGCTCCTTGAGGTAGGCGATGATGTCGGCGTTCTCCCGCAGCTTGCCCGGGATGACCGTGGCGCCGTCCACCAGGGCCGGGATGAACTTGCTGCCCGTGGTGCGGATCAGCTCGTGCCGCTCCTCACGAGGCTTGGGCACGTTGATGTTGATGTAGGAGACCTGGAGCTTGGTGAGCAGTTCGCGCACCGGCTTGCAGTCCGGGCAGGTCTCCCGCTGGAACAGGACGAGCATCAGCGGCCCTCCTCGTGGAACGTACGGATGATCTCGCCGACGCCGGAGCCCGGCGTGAACGTGTGGCCGAGTTCGAGCAGGGCCATCTCCAGGGCGCCGAAGATGCCGCTCAGGTCGAGGGCGTCGGCCGCGCCCACGTGCCCGACCCGGATGAGCTTGCCCTTGAGGTGTGCCTGGCCCCCGGTCATCGTGACACCGTACGAGGTGGACAGCGTCTTCAGCAGTTGACCGGTGTCGATGCCCTCGGGCGCGAGCGCCGAGGTGATGACGTGGCTGCGCCGGTGCGGGGCCTGGACGAAGGTGCTGAACCCGAGCTTCAGCAGCCCGCGCTCAGCTGCCTTGCCCAGTACGGCGTGGCGCCTGCGGAAGGCCTCCATGCCCTCCTCGTCGAGCATCTTCAGCGACTCGTGCAGGGCGAGCAGCAGGGACACCGCGGGGGACGAGGACGACATCGGGTAGAAGTGGCGCAGCCGCTCGAAGGACCAGTAGTAGTTCGGTCCGGTGGAGCGCTCCACGGCCGTCCACGCCTTGTCGGACAGGGCGACGAAGGCGAGCCCCGGCGGAAGCATGAAGCCCTTGTGGGAGGCGGCGAGGACGACGTCCAGGCCCCAGGCGTCCATCTCCAGCGGGTGCACCAGCAGACCGCTGATGGCGTCGACGACCACGACCACGTCGGTGTCGCGGAAGATCCGCCCGATCGCCTCGACGTCGTTGAGGGCGCCGGTGGAGGTCTCGCTGTAGACGGCGAACACGCCCTTGATCCCCGGGTGTTCGCGGTAGGCGGCCGCCACCCGCTCGGGGTCGGCGCTGGTGCCCCAGTCGCTCTCGACGGCGTGGACGACGAGGCCGTACGAGGTGCAGATCGCCTGGAAGCGTTCGCCGAAGTAGCCGTTGGAGACGACGAGGACCTCGTCGCCGGCCGAGAAGCAGTTGGCGACCGCTGCCTCCATCGCGCCGGTCCCGGAGGAGGCGATGGTGTACACCGGGGCGTTGGTGCCGAACAGCGGGGGCAGGCCGCCGCTGATCTCGTGGATCAGCTGCTCCATCTCGGTGGATCGGTGGTGGATGATCTCGCGGGCCCCGGCCAGCAGCAGACGCTGCGGGACTTCGGTGGGCCCGGGTGTGGCCAGCCGCAGCTTCACCGGCTGTTCTCCTTAACGGTGTCGGTTTCGGGGGCGGGGGCGGGGGCCGCAGTCCGGGGCGCGTCGACGAAGACGCGGCGGGTGGCGGGCTTCAGGTCGAAGTCGAAGAGCACCACGCGGTGGCTCGGCGACATGGCGAGGCGGCCCTCCCGGAAGGGCACGAGCAGGCTGGTGCCGAGCAGCGACGACTTCAGGTGGGAGAAGCCGTTGGGGTCGGCGGTGGTCAGCTCGTGCAGATAGCGGCCGCCGTCGGCGGGGGACTCGGGGGCGATCCGCTCCAGGGTCCGCAGCAGGTCCTGCACGGCGCCCGGCTCGTAGCGCATCACGGTGAGCCCGATGGTGCTGCCGTGCGCGAACACCCCGGCCAGCCCGTCGCCCGTGCCGTGCTCCTGGAGCGCGGCGGCGATCCGGTCGGTGAGGTCGTAGTGGGAGTTGAGGCCGGTGCTCTCCACCGTCAGTTCGATCACCGGGCCACCTCCGCGGGCCCGGCGATCGCCGCCGGCGTGTTCTCCGCCGTCAGGTCGCCGGGGCCGGTCAGCGTCCAGGCGGGCACCCCGGCCAGGTTGTCCGTGATGCGCTTGACCCGCGCGGTGTGGGCGGCGCGGCCGTCGTCGAGGTAGTGGTGCCAGCCGGCGTTGGCGCCGTCGAAGGCCGACTCCACGTTGGCGCGCAGCACCTCGGCGCGGGCCTCACGGCTGCCGGCCAGCGGCTCGACGACGGTGCGCTCGCCGGGGCCGATGGCCGGGTGCAGGATCGCCGCGACGGGCACCCGCACTCCGACCGGGGCGCTGGGGAAGCGCTCACGGAACGGCAGCGGGTCCACCGCGAACTTGCCCACCGGGGAGAACGCGTGGCCCTCGGCGGGCACGTAGTCGTCGCCGATGCCCGCGATCTCCCGGAGCCCGGGGTACTTGGCGACGGTGCCGTAGCCGAGGTGCGGGTAGTCGGGCCAGCCGGCCGCGACGACCGAGCCGTCCGGCAGTTCGTACAGCACGGTCTTGTCGCCGCTGAGCACCTGGTAGCCGAAGTGCTCCACCAGCTCCAGGAGCACCGTGCTCTTGCCGGCCCCCTTCGCACCGGTGATCAGGACGGCCTCGCCGTCGCGGTAGGCGGCGGTGGCGTGCAGCACCGCGGCGCCGGTGTTCTCCTGGTGCTTCAGCACCAGGTCGCGCACCAGCTCGACGAGGTCCATGTGCCCGCCGGCGCCGAGCGTCACCTCGATCACGCGGGCGGCGCGGTCGAAGAGGAAACGCGTGCCGGTCTTGGTGCACTCCAGGTACTCCCGGCCGTCCACCTCGGCGCGCCGGGCCGGAACGGTGAAGAACTCGCTGGCGCTCTTGCGGAGGTAGATGTCCTCTTGCACGGTCCCGGCCGGCGGCGCGAGGCGCTCGGGGTCCGGGGCGTGCACGCGCAGTGCGGCGACCGGCTCGCGGCCGGTCTCGTCGGGCTTGGCCTCCTCGGCGGTCAGGTGCGTGGCGAGGAAGGCCAGCGCGTCCTCGACGCCGGCGCCGGGCGCCACCTCCAGGTCGAGCCGGGTGCCGTGGAAGTCCAGCCACAGGGCGGTGGGACGGGTGGTCACTGTGCGGCCTCCGCGAGTTCGCGTCCCAGGGACTCGTAGCGGTCCTGCTGCTCCAGCATCTGGGGCATGCGCTGCAGGTCGAAGATCTCCTTGAGCGGGGCGAGTTCGGGCTCCACGTTCAGCGTGGTGCCGTCCCGCATGATCCGGGTGAGGGTCTCCCGCATGGCCCGGATCGAGCTGCGCAGCGCCTGGTTGGCGTAGATCGCCATGGCGAAGCCGCGCTGCTCCAGTTCCTCGACGGTGACCTGGTTGTAGGTGGTCGGGACGACGATCACCGGGAGGTCGCCGCGGTAGGCCTCGCGGAAGGCGAAGACCTCCTCGGGGTCCTTGCGCTTGGAGTGGATGAGCAGGGCGTCCGCCCCGGCCCGCTCGTAGACCTCGGCCCGGCGCAGCGCCTCGGGCATGCCCTGCCCGGAGATCAGCGCCTCCAGGCGGGCCACCACGAGCATCTCGGTGCGGGTCTCGGCGGCGGCCCGGATCTTGCCCGCGAAGTCGTGGAGCGGGGCGAGGTCCTGGTTGCCCTCGATGAAGCTGTTGAGCTTGGGGAACTGCTTGTCCTCGATGCACACGCCGGCCACGCCGCGCGCCTCGTAGGAGCGCACCATGTGGATGACGTTGTTGACGTTGCCGAACCCGGAGTCGCAGTCCGCGAGGACGGGGATGTCCACCGCGGAGGCGAGGTCGGCCGCCGCCTTGAGGCACTCGCCCATGGCGAGGATGTTGGCGTCGGGCACTCCGGCCGCGGCGGAGATCTCCAGTCCGCTGGACCAGACGACGTCGAAGCCGGCCTCCTCGGCGAGCCGTGCGCTGAGCGGGCTGTGCGAGCCCATGGCACGTGCCAGCCGCGGGGCGGCGAGTGCCGCGCGCAGCCGTTGTGCCGCACTGGCCGGTGCTTCGTTCCGTTCCTGCTGAGACGGGAGTATCCCGGTCATGCGTCCCCTCCGCTGGTGTGTTCGGTCCGTCCGGCGAGCTTCCGGCACACGTCCTCGACCGTCTCGTCGAGGACCTTGCGCGGCCGGGCCGCGCCGATCCTGCGTCCGACCTCCCACGGGTCGAGCCCGTGGCGGGCGCTGATCTTCTCGATGCGGTCCTGGAAGTAGAAGTGGTGGTCGTTGATCCCGGCCGCGATCTCCGCCCGGCGCACGGTCATGGGGCGCGGCAGCACCTGCTCGGCCACGTACTCGGCGGCCTCGCAGACCAGGGGCAGATCGGCGTGGGTGTCGTACTTGGGCCACGCGGTGAGGAAGGCCGCGGCCTGCTCGGTGGCAAGGTTCCCCGCGCCCCGGGCCATGGCGCACAGCGAGGCGTCCAGCCAGCTCACGCCCGCGTCCAGGCCGGCCACGGCGTTGGCCGCGGCCAGGCCCAGGTTGTTGTGGGCGTGGATGCCGAGCGGTGTCGGCAGCCGCTCGGCCAGCAGCTCGATCCGCCGGCGGACGTCGTCCGGGGTGAGCGCGCCGAAGGAGTCGGCGATGTAGAAGACGTCCGGTGCCTCCTCGGCCACGACCGCGGCGACCTCGGCCAGCTGTTCCAGGGTGGTGTAGCTGACGGCCATCAGGTTGACGCCGACCTTGAGGCCGAGCGCCCGTACGGCACGGACGTACTCCGGGACCCCGCCGATGTTCCACGGGTAGGCGGCGACGCGCACCATGGACACCGGGCTGTCGGGCAGGTCGTCCATGGCCCGTACCGGGCACACGGTGGGGACGACCATCACGGCCAGCTCGGCGTGCGAGACGGCCGGCAGCGCCGCGAGGTACTCGGGCGTGCAGTGCGCCGAGGGGCCCGCCGTGGTGCTGGCCTTGCTCCCGGAACCGCCGCGGTAGCCGACCTCGATGACGTCGACGCGGGCGGCGTCCAGGGTGCTCACGATGGTGTGGACGTCGGTGGAGGTGAACTGCCAGTCGTTCTGGTTCCCGCCGTCGCGCAGGGTGCAGTCGAGCAGGGTGGGTTTCACGCGGCTCCTTCCAGGTGCGCCGCCGGGTCGGCGAGTTGGGCGCGGAAGCGCTCCACCAGCTGCTGCGGCGTCTGCTCCACGCGCTTTCCGGCGGGGTGGCTGCGCGGCTTGCAGCGGATCCGCACCAGCGTGGGTGTGCCGGTCAGGTCCAGGGCGGCCAGCCGGTCGAGGTCGTCCACGGTGTGGGCGGCGGCGTAACCGGCCGCGAGGGCCATGGCCGCCGGGTCGCCGAGGGCGACGGTGCGCTGGCCGCCGGTGCTCTCGTGGGCGCCGTTGTCGAGGACGACGTGGACAAGGTTCGGCCGGTGCTCGGCGATCATCGGCAGACAGCCCGGGTTCATGGCGAACGAGCCGTCGCCGTCCAGCACCAGCACCCTGCGGTCCGGGTGGGCCAGGGCGATGCCGAGCCCGATCGGCGCGGCCATGCCCATGGAACCGACGAGGTAGAAGTGGTTGGCGCGATCGCGGATGTTGTACACGTCGCGTGTGATGTAGCCGCAGGTGGTCACCGTCAGGGCGGTGGACTCGCGCTCCAGCAGCGCGCCCAGGGCGTCACGGATGTCCAGCAACGCTCAGATCCCTTCCCGGACGATCAGCACGGCGGTGCTCCGGCCGGAGTCGTACTGTTTGAGGAACGCCTCCGCCGAGTCCTCGGGGTGCTCGTTGTCCAGCACGGTCCAGGGAATCCCGAACACGTCGAGCAGCCGGGTGAGTTCCCGTCCGATGACGTCGTGTTCCACGGCGTCGTTGCCGTCGTGGCCGCGCCAGCTCACCACGATCGGCAGGTGGACGTCGTAGATGAGGTTGAACGAGGTGAGGACGTTGAGCGAGTAGCCGAGGCCGGAGTTCTGCATGAGGACGATGGGCCTGGCCCCCGCCACGGCGAGACCGGAGGCCACTCCGAGGGCGCTGTCCTCACGTGGCGCGGGAATGTAGACGGCCGGAAATCCGGGGTCCTCCAGCAATCGGAAGAACCCTTTGAGCAGGGAACACGGTACGCCGGTGAAGTGTGAATGACCTCGGGTCAAGAAGGCGTTGAGCAAGGTTTCCGCGACGCTGGCCCCGGATTCCGCTGTTAATGAAGATTCAGGCAGCACGCATGCCCTTTCCTTTGCGAAGCACGGACGTCATCACGCCCGGCGCGGATCGTCTCCGGGCGCATGGTGGTGTGGATCTTGCGTGACGCCCAAGTGAACCCGCAATGGCATTCCAGGATGCGGACAGGTGAATTTCGCGGATCGAAGTCGGGCATATGCCGAATTTATTGGCCTTATGAGCGGCCGTTAAGCGGCCGATCTTCCGGACCGCAATGGCCGAATATCGATGTTTGAAGCAGGGAACCGTGGAGCCGTGATTCCGTTTCCCGGCCGTCTCCGGACCTCTTTCATCCTGTGCCGCTGGGGTGGAACGGCTGGTCAGCGAGGGGCGACGGGACAGGGCCCCTCGTCGTCGGCGTGGTGGTCCCACCCAGCACACCGGCGACCGGAGGGACCCTGCCGGTTCCGTATCGAGCCGTGCTCGACGTCCCGTACGAGCCGGTCGAGCACGTCCCTGGCCCGTCTGCGTCCGAAGGCGTGGACGGCACTCGCGCGGCGGAAGCCGGGTTGCTTCCAGCAGACCCTGCTCGCCCCGGCCCGTCCCCGGAAGAACGAGACGTTCGCCCAGCTCGGCGCCGGCTCCGGCGTCTCGGGGACCACCCGCCTGACGCTGCGCCGACGAGGTCCTGGACACCCTCGCCTCGTGGGCGCCCGGCCTGCACGAGACCCTGACCGGACTGGGCGAGGGCGACGTCGCCGCCCTCGGGGAGGATCGTTCCGCACAGGACGAGAAGCAGGGCCCGGCCCCGCCCGCTCTTGCGGACCACCGGGAAACTTCAATACTCGCCTTGTGGACTGGTACGAGCAGGCTCGGGCGGCGGAACAGCTCCAGGACTGGGACGCGGCGATCGCGTTGGTGAGCGCCCACGCCGAGTGCTATTCCAGCGATCCGGACATGCACGACAACCATCTGTGGCACATGGATCTGCTTGCCCGCGCGGAACGGATCCCGGAACTTACGGAGCGCGCTCTTACGGATGTCCACGCACGTCGAAGACTCAACAGGTCGCTTCGAGAGCGGGGTATGGAGGCGGCGCTGCGTGCTCGTGCCGAAGACGGTGACCGTGACGCCCTGTACGTCCTTGCCCGACTGCTGTGTGGGACGAGTCGGGTGGAAGAAGCCCGGCAAGTGGTCCAGGACATCGGCCCGGAGGACCGGTACGCACAGCAGCTTGTGATCAAGGGGTACTGGTCGTAGGCGTCCGGCTATGGCTTTCTGGCGAAGTTGCCGGTGTCCACCTCGGTGAGGAGACCGATTTCGACCAGGCGCTTCAGTGCCGCGCGGGTGCCTTCGACGTTCTTCGGCAGTAGTTCGTGGCCGAGGGCCTCGCAGACGTCGCGGGCCCGTAGCGGTTCGGTGGCCTCGTTGAAGACGGCGAGCATACGGGGGTGGTCCGGGTGCTCGGGCAGGTCCGGCGGGGCGACCGGGAGCCGGTCCGCGAGTGCGGTGACGGTCTTCCGTGCGATCGCGAGGTGTTCGAGGTGGATCTCGGCCTCCCGCAGGCGGTTTTGCACATCGCCGGTCCGGGCGCGGAGGCCATCGGCCAGGGCCCGGGCGGCGTCCTGCTGGATGCCGAGCGCATCGAGCAGAGGTTGGATGTTCACACGGCCACCGCCTGTGGTTCACGCCAGGTGGGGATAGTTGCGCCGGTGAGGCGGCGGGCCATGATTCCGAGGTCCTCGCCGCCGAGACCTTCCCGTGGCTCACCACCGCACCCGGCCCCTTCTACGACGGCACCCCGCTCCTCGACAAGGGCCTCATCGGAAGCCTCGACACACCCGGCCGCCGGCGCGACAGCCACCACGAGGCGATCGCCGAAGTCCCCACCCTCCCCGGCGAGACCGGCCTGGAGAAGCGGATGAGGGAGCTCAGCCACCTCGATCTCACCCGCTTCGTGAACACCTTCCCCGACCGCAAGGACCGCATGATCATGACCGTCGGACCGGAGGTCCGCACGGACGCTCAGCGCCTCGTCTCGTACCTGGTCAGGATCACGCCGCAGGGAAGCGTCCGCGTTTCCACCAGGTTCAGGTTCACCCAGCTGTCCAGCGCGGTGAAGAACGGCGTGCCGCCGCCCACCAGGACCGGCGCGGTGGCCAGCACGTACTCGTCGATCAGCCCGGCCCGCATGGCCGCCCCGGCGAGCGTCGCGCCGCCGATGTCCATCGGGCCGCCGTCCTCGGCCTTGAGCCGGGTGATCTCGGCGACCGCGTCGCCGGTGACCAGACGGGTGTTCCAGCCGACCTTGTCGATCGTCGAGGAGAACACCACCTTCGGCATGCCCCGCCAGCGGCGCGCGAACTCGGTCTCCGCCGGGGTGGCGTTGGGCTGCTGGTCGCCGGTCGGCCAGTAGGAGCTCATCGTCTGCCACAGCTTGCGTCCGTACAGCGACAGGTCGGTCGCCTGCAACCGGTCGGACCAGAACTGGAACAGTTCGTCGCTCGGCACGCTCCAGCCGATGTCGTCGCCGGGCGCGGCGATGTAGCCGTCCAGGGTCAGATTCATGCCGTAGATCAGTTTCCGCATGGCACCAGCCTTCCGCGAGTCGGTCCCACACGTACAGACCGGCGCGGCGCGGGAAACTCGTCGGTGCGCGATCTGGGTTCAGGTGTAGTCCTCGTGCTCGGTGGCTCAGCCGCGGACTCGTCGTTCCGCCCATCTCATGCTCAGGAGGCACCCAGACTCGCTCACGTCATTTCCCCACCGTCTTGATGGGGGGATCACGGGCCGCGATGATGCGAGGCTTGTCGAAGGCTGGGGAGGCGCAGTGGGTCTGGGATCGGTGGCGGCAACAGGCGCGGCGGGGAACATCGGTTCCGTGGTGCGTGAGGCGCTGCAGCGGGAGGCGGGGCGCTTGATCCCGCTCGACCGCGTGCCGCTGCGGCCCAAGGCCGAGAACGAGGACGTCCGCACTGTCGGCCTGCGGGACGCGGCTGCCGTGGAGGCGGCGCTTGCGGGGGCCGACCGCGTGCTTCACCTGGGCGGTGTGCCGGACGAGGCGCCTCTTCCGGACCTGCTCGAAGCCAACGTGCTCGGCACCCACCACGTCCTGGAGGCGGCGCGGCGCACGGGAATCGAGCGGGTGGTGCCGGCCAGCAGTAACCGCGTGACCGGCTTCTACCCCGCGGGACATCTCACCGGTCCGCAGGAGCCGGTGCGTCCCGACGGTCTGTACGGGGTGAGCAAGGCGGCCGTCGAGGCCCTCGGGCGGCTGTACGCCGATAAGTTCGGCCTGTCCGTGATCTGCCTGCGCATCGGCGGCTCCGAGCAAGCGCCCACCGAGCCCCGCCATCTGGCGACCTGGCTGAGCCCGCGCGACGCCGTCGGCTACATCCGGGCCGCACTGACCGCTCCGCCGTCCACCCGCTTCGCCACGGTGTACGCCGTCTCCGCCAATACCCGCCGCTTCTGGGAACTCCCCGACCCAGCGGTACTGGCCTACGTCCCCGTCGACGACGCACAGCTCCACGCCGAGGACATCCCGGGAACAGACCTTCCGGCCGACCCCGCACCCCCGGGGCGCCCCCACGCACTCACATCGCCACCTTCCCCGCGACGATCCGCGCCCACTCCCCGTACCCGTACGCCGACGGATGGAAGCGGTCGCGCGCGAAGAACTCCGGCCCCATCGGCAGGACGTCGGTGGAACTGATCCACGTCACGCCCGCGACGCCCGCGCACACCCGCTGCGAGACCTCGTCCAGCTCGGCCGCCCGCGCCGCGAGATACCGCCGCAGCGTCCCCGGCAGTGACGGGAACTCCCCGAAGGGCGGCACCCCAGTCACCACCACCTGCTCGGCGCGCTCCGCGAGCTCGCCCACCACCGCCTCCAGATCCTGGCCCCAGTCCTGCGGACTGCGTCGCGTCAGCACGTCGTTGACCCCCGCCAGCAGCGCCGCCACCCGCAGGCCCGAGCTCACCTCGGGCAGTAGCCGGTACCGGATGCGCCGCAGCGTCGCGCCGTGCCGGCCCCACACCGACCACTCCACCGGCCGGCCCGAACGCTCGCTCAGCGCACGGGCGAAACAGCCGGCGAACCCGTCGTCATGGCTGTCCACACCGCAGCCGGCCGCGGTCGACTCGCCCAGCACGGCGATCCGCATCGGCTCACCCCCGGCCTCCGAACCCTCCGTCCCGGAGGCCTCGGACGTCCCGGTCGTCGGTCCGCCCGCGGGCGGCAGCACCTCGGTGGAGTAGCGCACGTACAACCCTTGCGCGGCGATGACAGGCAACAAGAAGGGGTTCATCTACGGAGTCCTCGAAACGTGGGAGAGGCGGCGCCCTGTCGGGCCCGACAGAGCCGGTTCGGCGGGACGGGGAGTCCTGTTCGATGGGGGCATGACAGTAACCGCCCCCATTTTCCCGGGCAACAGCACACCCGACCGCGGCTGCGGTTCCGCCCCGGGCGAGCCTGGACAGTCTCGGCCACTCCACCCCCTCCGGAACACCCCCGGACCCCCTCACCACCGCATCACACGCCTCCCGAACCGAGAACCTGGCAGCTTTCGGCCACTACTGGCCGGTTCGCTCCCGTCTCCGCCCAGCCTCCCCAACGACGGCCTGCGAGAGCTGGCACTCCAGCCGCAGTCCGCTGTCGCTGCTGGCCAGAGTGCTGTTTCCGCATGTGCTCGGCTGGCGGGCCGCCAGCTTCGGGGAGTTGGTGACCTCGGGTGCGACGGTGACGGGGGCACGTCTGGTGGTGGCTCGTGGTGGTGCCACCAGCGGGACCAGTTCAGTGCATGGCCGGTGCGCCACGGGTTGGCGGCGGGGACGGTCAGCTGTCAGGAATCACCTGATTTCTGCCGCAGTGAGGGGTGTGAGGGCGCCGGAACCGTTTCTGCGATCCCCTTTCCGTCCCCGCGGCGGCCATGGCGCCGGCGCCACAACCGGGACCATGCCAGGATCCGCAACCTCGGCGAACGCGCCATGGCGGTCCTCAATGGCCGGCGGCTCCTGCGCAAGCTCCGCCGCGGCACCACCCGGATCACCGCCACCGTCCGAGCCGTCGCCGCCCTCGAACTCGCCAACCGATCGAGAGGGAAAACCCTCAGTGCCGTTGCAGCGCTGACCCGCCCCCTACTCGGGTATCACCGCAGACTTGGCTCCCCGGAGTGACGCCCCACCCCCCACCGTCTTCCTACCTTCTCACCGTCACCACGGACGGGAGAGGGAGAAGGACGGATGGGCCGCCTCAGGAAGACTCTGATCACCGCCCTACTGACCACACTGCTGCTCGGCAGCACGGCAGGCCCGGCCTCGGCGGGCACCGAGAACCCGCTGAGCGGTCCGCCCCCCGGCACTGAAGCCTGGCTGGCGGACGACTCCCTGGGCAGGGAGCTACCGGACCCCACCACGGCCGGCCCGTCCGAAGTGGCGACCCTCTTCGCCGGCCTGACCGACGCTCAGCAGCAGAAACTCGTCGAGGACCACCCCACCGTGGTGGGCAACCTCGACGGCGTCCCCGTCCACCTCCGTTACCAGGCCAACGCCCCCGCGGGCGACCAGGTCCTGGCGTACGACCCGCGCGGCCGCGGCCTGATCGCGCAGGTCGTGGGCGACCTGGAGAACGCCGCCCACGTCGCGGTGATCGTCCCCGGCTCGGACATCGACATCTCGACGTTCGACCGCACGGCACGGCAGGCCGCCGACCTGCAGGAGGAGGCGGGCGACGACACGGCCGTCATCGCCTGGGCCGGCTACACCACCCCCTCCGGTATCGGCCTGGACCTGGCGACGGGCCGGCTCGCCGAGACCGGCGCCGAGCGCCTCGCCCGCTTCACCGACGGCCTGGACGCGGCGGGCCTGCCCGACCCCTCCCTCTTCTGCCACAGCTACGGCTCGGTGGTCTGCGGCCTCGCCGCCTCCGGCACCGACGCGAGCGACATCGTCGTCATGGGCTCGCCCGGCATGCGCGCCGACGACGCCGCCGCACTCGGCACCGACGCCCGCGTCTGGGCGGCGAAGTCTCCGGACGACTGGATCGATCGCGTCCCCAATGTCGAGGTCCTGAACCTGGGCCACGGCGCGGACCCCACCTCGCCCGGCTTCGGCGCGACCGTCCTGCCCGCCGACGACGTCCCGTCGCACGACGAGTACTTCGCCCCCGGCACCTCCACCCTGACCGCGTTCGCGGCGATCGCCGACGGAGACCTGTGATGAAGACCCCCGCCGAGCTCGCGAAGCTCACCGCCGGGATCGACGACCGGACCCCCGCCCACCGCGACCGCGCCATCGACGGCCTGCGCGCGCTGGCGCTCCTGGCCGTCCCGACCGGCCACTGGCTGCTCGGCGGATTCACCCTCGACACCGGCGGCGGCCTGCATAACGCCAGCCCGCTGGCCACCTTCGGCTCGCTGGCCCCGGCCAGCTGGATCCTCCAGATGCTGGGCATCTTCTTCCTGGTCGGCGGCTACTCCTCGTACCTCTCCTTCCAACGCCGCAAGGGCTCGACCCGCCAATGGACCGCCGGCCGCCTCAGACGCCTGGGCCGCCCGGTCTTCGGCGTCACCGCCGTGTGGGCGCTGCTCCTGCCGACCCTGCACTACGGCCTCGGTGTCCCGACCACCACTTTGCACACCGCATCGACCCTGGTCGTCCAGCCCCTGTGGTTCGTCGGCGTCTACGCCGTGATCACGGCTCTCACCCCGTACTGCGTCCGCGCCTCGCGGCGTCTCGGCTTCTGGGCCGCGGCACCGCTGCTCGGCTCCGTCGCGGTGGTCGACTTCCTCCGCTACGGGCCTCACGCGGACGCCATGCCGCCCTGGCTGAGCCTGCTCAACCTGCTTCCGGGCTGGATGTTCGCCTACCAGCTGGGCGTCTCCTGGGCGGACAAGCGACTGGGCCGGCGCGAGGCGTGGCTGCTGCTCGCGGGCGGCGCGGCCCTGTTCGCCGCCCTGCTGCTCGCCTTCCACTACCCGGCGTCGATGGTGGGCGTGCCCGGCGAATCCCGTACCAACTCCCACCCGCCGTCCCTGCTCGTCCTCGCACTGGCGACCGTCCAGTCGGGTGCGGCGATCCTGCTGCGCGACCGACTGGCCCGGCTGCTCCGGCGCCCCGCCCTGTGGGCCCCGGTGGTGATCGTCAACCTGTCGGCGATGACGATCCTGTGCTGGCACCAGACGGCGATGCTCGCCGCCGCGGTCCCCGCCTCGTACGCCGGTGAGATCCCCGGCCTGACCACCGCGCCGGACACGGCCGGATGGATCCTGGCGCGGCTGGCCTGGATGCCGCTCTTCGCGGGACTGCTCGTGGCGATCGCGAAGCCAGCCCGGCCCCTGGAGACCCCGTGGGACCGCGTCGGCAGGGTCCGCCGCGCGGCGGCGGGCGTGCTGGCGGCGGGCTTCGTCTACTTCGCGCTCGTGGCGTGAGCGATGTGCCCGCACCGCCGTATCACCGCGGTCCGGGGCCGCCGCAGCACGGAACCCCGCCCCCGCGCAACGACACGACACCCGTACCCGCACAACGACACGACACCCCGTACCGCGCCGCGTGCGGACATCCCGTCCCTCCGAGCCGGGCCGACGAGCCACACGCCGCACCGACACCACCCACCGAACACGGGAGTGCAACCATGTCCATGACCGACGGAACCGCTCTGCCGCACCCCGCGAAGGCCACCGCGGGGCAAACCTCACCGCCGCCGGAACCGGTGACCACGGACGCACCGGGGCCGCCCGACAGGCGCGCACGCCCCGACGCCGTCCCGCCGCACCTAAGCTGGTGCCCATGACCTCAGCGGAGGAGGAGCGCCCGCGCGCCCTGCTCGCCGGCGCGACGCGTCGGTGGGTACGGCTGCTGCCGTGGGGTGTGGCGTTCGTGCTGTGCGTCGCCCTGCTGCCCACCACCGTCCAGGTGCTCAGCGCCGACTACGGCCTGACCGGCGGCATGGCGAGCGCGCTGGCCGTCGCGCAGACGGCACCGCTGCTGCTCGCCGTCGTCCGTCCGCTGCGGGCCTGGTACGTGGTCTTCACCGCGGACGTCGCCGGGGCGCTCGTCCTGCTCACCGTCGACTTCCAGGAGCGGCTGCTGTGGCCGTTCCCGCCCATGGAGATCGTCGGGTACGTCGGCCTCTGCCTCGCCCTGGGGCTGCGCGAGCCGCGCCGGACACTGCTGCTGGTGTGGCTGGCCACGGCCGCCGCGAACGTGGCCCTGGGGTTCGTCGCGCCCCATGGCTTCGGCGCCATGGGCCTGCTGTTCACCATCCTCGGGGGCGTCGCGCTCCTGCTGGGCGGTGCGCTCCGCGAGCGGTACGAGGCACAGCGCAGGCTGGCCGAACAGGAGACGATCAGCGAGGCCGAGCGCGGCCGGCGGATGCTGCTGGAGGAACGCGCCCGGATCGCGCGCGAGCTGCACGACGTGGTGGCGCACCACATGTCCGTCATCACGGTGCAGGCGGACACCGCGGCGTACCGCCTCGACGGGCTGCCGCCAAAGGCGCGGGAGGAGTTCACGTCCATCGCGGCGACCGCGCGCGAGTCGCTCGGAGAGATGCGACGGCTCCTCGGCGTGCTGCGCAACGAGGAGGCGCACGGCGAGCTCGCCCCCCAGCCGGGCCTGACGCGGATCGGGCAGCTGGTGGAGGCGACGGTGAGGGCGGGCGTGCCGGTGGAGTTCACCCCCTGCGACGCCCGCGTGCCCGAGGTGGTGGGCCTGTCCGCGTACCGCATCGTCCAGGAGGCCCTCGCGAACGTCGTGCGGCACGCACCGGGCGCCCGCACGCAGGTGTCGGTGTCGGAGTCCGTTTCGCAGGACGGCGCGTGGCTCACCGTCCTCGTCGTCAACGGACCGCCGCCCCAGCCGCCCGCCGCGCCGCTCGAGGAGGGCCGCACCGGGCACGGCCTGGTCGGCATGCGCGAGCGGGTGCGGCTGGTGGGCGGCGAGCTGGACACCGGACCGCTGCCGGACGGCGGCTTCCGGGTGGTGGCGCGATTGCCGGTGACAGAGAACGACAACGAAGGAGCGGCATGACGATCCGGGTCATCATCGTCGACGACCAGGCCATGGTGCGGGCCGGCTTCGCCGCCCTGCTGGCCGCCCAGAGCGACATCGACGTGGTGGGCGAGGCCCCCGACGGCGCGCAGGGCGTCGAGCTGAGCAGACGCACCCACCCGGACGTGGTGCTGATGGACGTCCGCATGCCCGAGATGGACGGCCTGGAGGCCGCACGGCGCCTCCTCGCGCCCCCGCCGGGCGTGACGCACCGGCCACGCGTGTTGATGCTCACCACCTTCGACGTCGACGACTACGTCTACGAGGCGCTCCGGGCGGGCGCGAGCGGCTTCCTGCTGAAGGACGCGCCGCCGGCCGATCTCATCGCGGCGGTCCGCGTCGTGGCCTCGGGCGACGCGCTGCTCGCCCCCTCCGTGACGCGCCGCCTCATCGCGGACTTCGCCCGGCAGCGTCCCGCCGCCCGGGGCAAGCCCGCGCTGCGGCTCAACGGCCTGACGGAACGCGAGACCGAGGTCCTCACCCTGGTGGCCCGCGGGCAGTCGAACGCGGAGATCGCGCAGACGCTGGTGCTGGCCGAGCAGACGGTGAAGACGCACGTCAGCCGCGTCCTCACCAAGCTCGGTCTGCGCGACCGCGCCCAGGCGGTGGTCTTCGCCTACGAGTCGGGGCTGGTGACCGCGGGCGAGTAGGACGGCCCCGTTCCGTTTCCTGTCCTGCCCGCTTCTCTCGCCCAGTCGTGCCGGGGCAGCGGCGCGCTCCGCGAGGAGCAGTCGGCCGTCCCGGCCCCCGGTCCGCTCTCGGGTGAGAGAACCTGTCCACAGGCAGTTCCTCCAATGATCGGCGGCATGACCGCCTCCTCTTCCTCCCGTGTCCGTCCGGTGGTGGCCGCCACTTGTCGGTGTGGCGTGCTGCGCCCGGAACCGCTGTCCGCCACGTCCTGTCCTGTGTGCTTGGTTTCGCCAGAGCTGACCCGGCGCGGGGAACTTGCCCACGTCGGCGGTGCCGGCTACCTGCACGTCTGGACCCAGGCCGTGCCCACCGCGGCGACCGGACCTCACTACGCCGAGATCGTGCGGGCGAAGGCCTACCGCCGAGGGGTGATCGAGGCAGCACAGCGCATCCTGACACGGCCGTTGCGGGTCCACCGGCCTGACGGCGCATCGCTGGCCGACATCGGGCGGCGGCGCGTTCCTGCGTCCGTGCCGGCGGCCTCCGGTTCCTGGCCGTCGACTACCTCCAGCCCGTCGAACCCGAGCAGCGCAGCGGGATGACCCGCGAGCAGGTCGTCGCATCCGCATGTCGCGGCCTGAAGAACCTCGCGGTCGAGCTGGACTGCCACGTCATCGCCCTGGCACAGCTCAATGACGACGGCCTCATGCGCGAGCCGGGAGCCATCGGGAACGACGCCTCTGTCGCGATCAAGGTGGAACGGCCCGATATGGAGGAGCCGGAATCGCCACGAGCCGGCGAAGCCGGCCTCGTCATCGAGAAGAACGGATTCGGACCGCCGACGACCGTGACCGTCGCCGGCCACCTGCACCACAGCCGCTTCGCCGACATGAACCAGCCCTGAGCACCCCTGCGGAAGCGGTCAGATGGTCCGCTGAGCGCCGATCTTTTCGCTCACCGGGAAGGAAGATCAGCGCTCAGCGGGCAGTGCAGGCGTTCACAGGAGGAAGTCACGTGAGTGGGCCTCATCGGCGACGGTCTGGGGGTGGCCGGTCAGTGGGTGTTCACCCGCCCGGTCCCGCACCCCTCGTCGCCGTGCCCGGACGGTGCGGCCGGACAGCCGGGACCCCGCCGGGCTCGCAGCTGTGGTGTGGCAGTTCGTGGCCGGGCAGGTCTGGGAGGTCCCGGCCGTCGGCGGCACCGTGCCGGACCGGTGGCCCGCCATCGTGCCGCGGCCGATCCGGAGGTCCAGGCCGCCGCCGCCGCACGGGAGGCCGGTCCCCGAATGCGCGAGCCCGAGGAAGCGTTCCGCGGGACACGGGCCCTCCAGGCCGAGCAATGCGAGGCCCCGCCACCGGGCAGCCTCCATCGACGCCGACCAGACCCGCGCTCTGCGCTACCTGGCCACCGGACACACCGAGTTCATCGACGGCGGTATTCTGCGGCAGTTGAGCCGATCCGTGTGACCGGCCGGCTCGCTCGTCCGCCACAGTGGCACCGGGCCATCGCGCTGACACCGAGAAGGGAGCCAGTGATGGGCACCCCCGGCAAGGGGCAAGAACCGCCTGGAATCGCCGCCTTCCTCTCGGGCAAGACCGAACCAACGAGACGGTTTTGCCTGTCATGTCCGATTCGGTGAAGCTGGTTGGAAACCGCCGCTCCGCCGGTTAAAACCGCAGGTCAAAAAGTCTGCTCCCCGCACCCGCGGGGATGGTCCCACGGAGTCGTCGTCATCGTCGCCCTCCGGCGGCTGCTCCCCGCACCCGCGGGGATGGTCCCGCGACCAAGCCCGCAGGTGATACGGCATGTTACTGCTCCCCGCACCCGCGGGGATGGTCCCACCACCAGCACCACCGAGGGCAGCGAGGCCGCCTGCTCCCCGCACCCGCGGGGATGGTCCCACCTCGGTGGAGGTGTGGCGGTCCACCACCGTCTGCTCCCCGCACCCGCGGGGATGGTCCCGACGCGTTGCCCGCTGGCGGCGGTGCGGACCACTGCTCCCCGCACCCGCGGGGATGGTCCCGGGGTCTGCTGGAGGTCGCCGGGGTGCGGCCACTGCTCCCCGCACCCGCGGGGATGGTCCCCCCCGGCGCAGGGAGTGCCCGGACCAGTCCCCCTGCTCCCCGCACCCGCGGGGATGGTCCGATCTGGAATGCGGTGTCCACCGTATTCACCAGCTGCTCCCCGCACCCGCGGGGATGGTCCCGACGTGATCGCCACGCGGGCCGAGCTGGAGGCCTGCTCCCCGCACCCGCGGGGATGGTCCCAGGTACCACATCAGCAGCCATCCGCCCCGCGGCTGCTCCCCGCACCCGCGGGGATGGTCCCAAGCTGGGTGGCGGTTCGCAGGTGGGCGTTTGCTGCTCCCCGCACCCGCGGGGATGGTCCCAAGCTGGGTGGCGGTTCGCAGGTGGGCGTTTGCTGCTCCCCGCACCCGCGGGGGTGGTCCCTCCGCGCGCCACCCGTTGGGCTGCAGGCTCACCTGCTCCCCGCACCCGCGGGGATGGTCCCTGGACCGGAGCGCAGGCCGTGTCCCTGCTGAGCTGCTCCCCGCACCCGCGGGGATGGTCCCGCGGCTGCCGCCGCGCGGCAGATCGGTCACCTCTGCTCCCCGCACCCGCGGGGATGGTCCCGGGGTCTGACCAGCGGGAACGGCCCGAATCCGCTCATCCCCGCATCTGCGGGGATGATATTGCGCCGCTCTACCGTGCTTTTCAACACCTAGGGATAAAAAAAGGAAAAATGCTCGGGTTGCGCATCCCTGCTTCGTGCAAGTTTTGTCATTTTCTGTCACTCGTGTGTTTGGTGAGCGGGGCGGGTGTTCAATGTCGGCGTGATTGAAGAGGGGGCCGGGAGGCCTGGGCTGGGGGAGTGTTTGACCGGTCCGGTGCGGACGGTGTGGGCCAAGCACGACCGGGCGACGGATGGCTGGCTGCCACTGTGGCGGCACATGGCCGACAGCGCCGCCGTGGCCGGCCTGCTGTGGGACCGGTGGCTTCCGGGAAACGTCAAGGCGCTGGTGGCCGAGCCGCTGCCCAAAGGCATGGACGACGCGCGCCGGCTCGTGGTGTGGTGTGCGGCCACCCATGACATCGGCAAGGCGACACCGGCGTTCGCCTGCCAGGTGGACTCCCTGGCCGACCGGATGCGTGCTGTGGGGCTCGACATGCCCGGCCGTAAGCAGTTCGGTGACGACCGGCGGATGGCTCCGCATGGTCTGGCCGGGCAGCTTCTTCTGCAGGAGTGGCTGACGGAGCGGTTCGGGTGGCCTGAGCGGGCGACGGTGCAGTTCGCCGTGATCGCCGGTGGGCACCACGGGATCCCGCCGGGTCACAGCCAGATCCTCGACCTGGACGCTCACCCTGAACTGCTGCGCACTCCCGGATCTTCCGAGTCCTTGTGGCGGCAGGTGCAGACGGAGCTGCTCGACGCGTGCGCGGCCACCTACGAAGTCCGGGAGCGGCTGGCGGACTGGCAGCGGGTGAAGCTGCCCCAGCCGGTGCAGGTGGTGCTGACCGCGCTGGTCATCGTCGCCGACTGGATTGCCAGTAACCCCGACCTCTTCCCGTACTTCCCCGAGGAGCGTCCGCGGGGCGAGGCCGAGCGGGTGGCCGCTGCCTGGCGCGGGCTGAGACTTCCTCCGCCGTGGTGTCCCTCGGCGCCCGGAGGCGCGGTGGAGGAGTTGTTCGCCGCGCGGTTCGACCTGCCGACCGGGGCGCGGGTGAGGCCGGTGCAGGAGGAGGCGGTGCGGCTGGCGCGGTCGATGCCGGCGCCGGGGTTGATGGTGATCGAGGCGCCGATGGGGGAGGGCAAGACGGAAGCCGCCCTGGCGGTGGCGGAGGTCTTCGCGGCCCGGTCCGGTGCGGGCGGGGTGTTCGTCGCCCTGCCGACCATGGCTACCAGTAATGCGATGTTCCCCCGGCTGCTGGACTGGCTGGACCGGTTGCCGCCCGACGGTCTGGACGGCACCGTTCCGGAGGGGAAGGAGCGGTCGGTTCTGCTGGCCCACTCCAAGGCCGCTCTCAACGAGTCCTACGCGGACCTGCTGCGTACCAGCAGGCATACCGTTGCCGCGGTCGACCAGTTCGGTGACGAGGACCGGGTACGCGCGTCGGACGATGTGCGGTCCGCCGCGGCCGAGCTGGTCGCCCACCAGTGGCTGCGGGGCCGGAAGAAGGGGTTGCTGGCGTCGTTCGCGGTGGGGACCATCGACCAGCTGCTGATGGCCGGGCTCAAGAGCCGGCACCTGGCGCTGCGCCATCTGGCGTTTGCCGGGAAGGTCGTGGTGATCGACGAGGCGCACGCCTATGACACCTGGATGAACACCTATCTCGACCGGGTCCTGGCCTGGCTGGGCGCCTACCGCGTGCCGGTGGTGGTGCTCTCGGCCACTTTGCCCGCGGCCCGGCGCCGGGAGCTGGCCGAGGCGTACGCCGGTGCGGGCCGGGACGCCCGGGAGGGGTACGCCCGGCTGGTGCAGGCCGGCGGGTACCCTCTGCTGACCGCGGTGGCCCCGGGCGCGGCCCCGGAGATGGCCTTGCCTGCCGCGTCGGGCCGGCGCACCGATGTGGTGGTGGAGCGGCTGGACGACGGCCTGGTCGTTCTCGCCGACCGTCTGGAGGCGGAGCTGGCCGATGGCGGCTGCGTCCTGGTGGTGCGGAACACCGTGGACCGGGTGCTGGAGACCGCGGACTGCCTGCGGGCCAGGTTCGGCGACGCGGCGGTGACGGTGGCGCATGCCCGGTTCCTCGACCTCGACCGGGCCGGCAAGGACGCCCGCCTGCTGGAGCTTTTCGGTCCTCCGGGCGAGGACGGAACGTCACCGCGGCGTCCTGGCGGAGGTCACATCGTGGTCGCCAGCCAGGTGGCCGAGCAGTCCCTGGACGTGGACTTCGATCTGCTGGTGACGGACTTGTGCCCGGTCGACCTGCTGTTGCAGCGGATGGGGCGCCTGCACCGCCACCGGCGCAGCGACCGTCCCGCCCGCCTGCGCACGGCCCGCTGTCTGGTCACCGGGGTCGACTGGGCGGCCACCCCCGTGCCGGCACCGGTCCGCGGCTCCCGCCGCGTCTACGGCGAGTACCCACTGCTGCGCTCCCTGGCCGTTTTGGAGCCGCTCCTCTCGGGCCCCTCCCCGGAGACCGCCGTGGTACGGCTGCCGGAAGACATCAGCCCGCTGGTACAGCGCGCCTACGGCGACGATCCTCAGGGGCCGGCGGCGTGGGCGGACGCTGTCGCGGAGGCTCGCCGCGACCACGAGGCGCACCGCGCCCGGCAGCGCCGGGAGGCGGATGTCTTCCGTCTGGACCAGGTGCGCCGCGCGGGACGCCCTCTGGTCGGCTGGATCGATGCCGGGGTGGGGGACGCCGACGACACCCGGGCCGGCCGCGCTCAGGTCCGCGACGGCGAGGAGAGCCTGGAGGTGCTGGTGGTGCGGCGCCGCGCGGACGGCACCTTGACCACCGTGCCGTGGCTCGGCAAGGGACTGGGCGGCCTGGATCTGCCCACGGACGCCGTTCCGTCGCCGCAGGCAGCGCGTGCCGTTGCCGCCAGTGGGATGCGGCTTCCCTACCACTTCTCCTATCCCCGGGTGCTGGACCGGGCGATCGAGGAGCTGGAGGAGTTGTGCGTTCCGGCCTGGCAGGTGAAGGAATGCCACTGGCTGGCGGGGGAGTTGATCCTCGCTCTCGAGGACGGGCCGGACGGGGATTGTCACACCCGGCTGGCAGGCTTTCAGCTCCGCTACAGCCCCACCGACGGGCTGCGGGTGATAGGCGACGGTGCGGAGAAGCAGAGGGATGTGTAGATGAACGGTGCCGCACCCGGTGACGGCGTGTCCTTCGACCTGACCAGTCGGCCCTGGCTGCCGGTGCAGTTCACGGACGGCAGCCAGGGCGAGCTGTCCTTGCGGGAGGTCTTCGCTCGAGCCAGGGATGTCCGGCGGCTGGTGGGCGACCTGCCCACCCAGGAGTTCGCCCTGCTGAGGCTGCTGCTGGCAATCCTCCACGACGCCGTGGACGGACCGGAGGACATCGACGCCTGGGCAGAGCTGTGGGCGGAGGAGGATCCGTTCACCCCGGTCGCCGGCTACCTCGACCGGCATCGGCACCGGTTCGACCTGCTGCACCCGCAGACCCCTTTCTTCCAGGTGGCAGGCCTGGAGACGGCCAACGGCGAGGTGGCATCCCTCAACCGCATCGTCGCCGATGTCCCCAACGGCGAGCCGTTCTTCACCATGCGCTCTCCTGGCGTGGACCGGCTCGATTTCGCCGAGGCCGCGCGCTGGCTGGTGCACGCCCACGCCTTCGACACCTCCGGCATCAAGTCCGCTGCCGCAGCAGACCCCCGCGCGAAGAGCGGCAAGGTCTACCCGCTGGGGGTCGGCTGGGCCGGAAACCTCGGTGGCGTGTACGCCGAGGGCGACTCGTTGCGGGAGACGCTGCTGCTGAACCTGGTTGCCGCCGACACCGGCACGATCCGCGCCGCCGACGGCGACCGGCCCGCCTGGCGCCGCGACCCGTGCGGACCCGCTGTCGCCGAAGACCTCGCGGCACGCCCGACCGGGCCGCGTGACCTGTACACCTGGCAGTCCCGCCGGGTGCGGCTGCACCACGACCACGAGGGTGTCCATGGCGTGGTCCTGTGCTACGGCGACCCCTTGCAACCGCACAACATGCACCGGGACGAGCCGATGACCGGCTGGCGGCGCAGCCTGGCGCAGGAGAAGAAACGGGGCGAGTCGCCCGTCTACCTTCCCCGGGAGCACGATCCGGCCCGCGCCGCGTGGCGCGGCCTGGCCGGCCTGCTCGCCCCCCGCGACCAGGCGGCCGCAGGACGGCAGGAGCCCGACGCCTTCCTACGGCCCCGCATCCTGGACTGGGTGGCCCGGCTGGTCAGCGAACGGGTGCTGCCCCGCGAGCACTTCCTGCGCGCCCGGATCGTCGGCGCGCTCTACGGAACCCAGCAGTCCGTGGTCGACGAGGTCGTCGACGACGGCGTCGCGATGTCCGTCGTGCTGCTGCACGAGAGCGACCGGCGCTTCGGACAGGCGGCGATCGACGCGGTGGACGACGCCGACAAAGCGGTGAGAATCCTCGGCGACCTGGCCGAGAGCCTCGCCCGGGCGGCCGGCGCCGACCCGGAACCGCGCCGATCCGCCGCCCGCGACCTCGGCTACGGCACCCTGGACGCCCCGTTCCGCCACTGGCTCGGCCACCTACGCCCCGACCACGACCCCCGAAACGAACGCCGGCGGTGGCAGCAGCAGGCACGCAGGCTCATCGGCCGGCTCGGCGACCGGCTGGTGGAAGAAGCCGGAACCGCCGCGTGGGAGGGCCGCATCACAGACCGCGGCGGGTGGCTCAACGCCGCCTCGGCCGACCTGCGGTTCCGTTCGGAACTCGGCAAGGCCCTCCCCGGACCCTCCGCTACGGACGAGACTTCGGACCCCGGCGAGCCCACCACCGAGAAGGTGCACGCATGACCACCAACACCCCTGCCATCCCAGCGCCCGCATCGCCACACTCCCCACCCCCGCCTCGTCGGCGCGCACCGCTGACCCTGGTCGGCGCGGCCGTCGACCAGCGCATCACCGAACTCCAGCGCGGCTACCTCGCCGACCGCTCCGGCGCCGTCGCCACCCTCGCCCGGCTGCGCCGCGGGGCCGGCAAACCCGCCAACACAACCCCGGACCTGTGGGGCCTGGGCGCCGACGAGGCGATCCACCAAGCCCACGCCGACGGCGCGCTGTCGACCGAGCAGGCGGAACGGGCGGAGGAAGCCGCCCACATCGCGCTCACCCTCTGGGCGCTGCACCAGCAGTCCCACCACACCCAGCGCATGCACCTGCGCTACGGCCCGGAACTCGGCGCGGCGGTCCGCCGTCTGATGCCGGGAACCGAAGTGGACGATCCGATCCGCAAGCGATTCGTGCGGGCCGCCACCGCCACCACACCGACCATGCTGGCCCAGCGGCTGCGGGACATCGTCACTCTGCTGCGCCGTGAGGCCATCGCACTGGACTACGGCCTCCTGGCCGACCAACTCCACCAGTGGCAGCGGCCCGGCGGCGCGGAACAGGTCCGCCGCTCCTGGGGACGGTCCTTCCACGCCCACCGCAACCCCAAGGACGTCCCCGACCCCGCCGGCGCCCCCGAGGGCGCGAACGCCACCCACGACCCCACCACGAACCAGAAGGACGACACCCAGTGAGCCGGACCATCCTCGACGTACACGTACTGCAGACCGTCCCGCCCAGCAACCTCAACCGGGACGACACCGGCTCCCCGAAAACCGCCTTCTACGGCGGCGTCCGCCGGGCCAGGGTGTCCAGCCAGGCCTGGAAGCGGGCCACCCGCCGCTCCTTCGACGACCTGCTCGACCCCACCGAACTGGGGGTGCGCACCAAGCGAGTCGCCGAACTCCTCGCCGACCGGATCAAGACCGCCCGGCCCGGCCTGGACGACACCACGGCGCTCACTCTGGCCGCGGAGACGATCCAGACCGCCACCGGATCCAAGATCGAAGTCCCCAAGCGCAAGGCAGAAGCGGCGAAGAAGAAAGGGGAGGACCAGCCCGCCCCCGAGTCCTCCTACCTGATGTTCCTCAGCTCCCGGCAGCTCGACGGCCTCGCAGGCCTCGCCACCGAAGGCGCCGACGACATCAAGGCCTTCTTCAAGACCAAGGAGAACAAGGCCCGCGCCCGGCAGATCGCCGACACCCGCCACTCGGTCGACATCGCCCTGTTCGGCCGGATGGTCGCCGACTCCTCCGACATCAACGTCGACGCCGCCGCCCAGGTCGCCCACGCCCTCAGCGTCCACGCGGTGGAGAACGAGTCCGACTACTACACGGCCGTCGACGACAAGAACACCGACGCCGAGCCCGGCGCCGGCATGATCGGCACCGTCGACTTCAACTCCGCCACCCTCTACCGCTACGCCGCCGTCGACGTCGACCTGCTGCGCCGCAACCTCGGCAAGGGTCTGCGCGAGGACGAACCCGTCACCGAGCCGGTGCGGCGGGCCGTCCAGGCGTTCCTGCACGGCTTCATCGCCTCCCTGCCCACCGGCAAGATCAACACCTTCGGCAACCACACCCTCCCGGACGCGGTACTCGTCAAACTCCGCACCTCCCGCCCGATCAGCTTCGTCGCGGCCTTCGAAGAACCCGTCACCGCGGACCTCACCGGCGGCCACTTGAAGGCGGCCTGCGAAAAGCTCACCGAGTACGTCCCGGACCTGGAACGCGCCTACGGCAGCGACGGCGACCCCTCCTGGGTGCTGCGCGTCGGCCCCGCCACCGCCAAGCTGGCCGGGCTGGGCACCGAGGTCACCCTCACCGAACTGGTCGACGCCGTCGGAGCGGCCGTCGCCGAACGGCTGGGACCACACGCATGAGCGTCTTGGTCCTGCTGCTGGCGGCCCCCCTGCAGTCCTGGGGGGCCTCAGCCCGTTTCGCCCGCCGCACCACCGAGCCCGCCCCCACCAAGAGCGGCGTCCTCGGCCTGCTCGCCGCCGCCCAGGGCCGCGACCGCACCGCCGACCTGTCCGACCTGGCCGCACTGCGCTTCGGCGTCCGCATCGACCAGCCCGGCACCCGCATCCGCGACTACCAAACCGCAACCCACGCCGACTCGGGCAAGGCCATGCCGGTCTCGGAACGCTTCTACCTCGCCGACGCCGTCTTCGTCGCCGCAGTGGAGGGCGATGAAGCCCTGATCGACGATCTGCACACGGCCGTCCGGGCGCCGGTCTACCTGCCCTACCTCGGCCGCCGCTCCTGCCCCCCGGCCCGCCCCCTCGATCTCGGCGTTCGCACCGGGGCGGACCTGCGCCAGGTGCTGCGCACCGAGCCCTGGCACGCCTCCGCCTGGTACCAACGCCGCCGCCGCAGCGAGCAACGCGTCGACCTGGAGGTGTTCCTCGACGCCGACGCCGGGAGCGGCCCCGGGGACAGCCTGCGCGACCAACCGCTCAGCTTCGACCCCCGACACCGCCGTTACGGGCTGCGCACCGTCCGCTCCGAGACCGTCTCCGTCGCCAATCCTCAGGCGCGCAAGACCCGCCGGGTCACGGTCCCGGCCCACGACCCCTTCGACGCCCTGAACGAAGAGACCGCCTGATGTTCCTCACCCGCTTCCGTCTCAACACCGCACGCCCCGGCGCCCGCCGCCTGCTGTCCTCGCCCCAGGTGATGCACGCGGCCGTGATGTCCTCCTTCCCGGTCGCCCCGCCGACCGCCGGTGACGGACCCCGCGTGCTGTGGCGCGTCGACCACAACAGCACCGCGGAAGTGCTGCTCTACATCGTCAGCCCCGACCGGCCCGACCTCACCCACCTCGTCGAGCAGGCCGGCTGGCCCACCGCCCCCGGAGGCTGGGAGACCCGCCCCTACGGCCCCTTCCTGGCCCGGCTGGAGACCGACAGCGTCTGGGCGTTCCGGCTGACCGCCAACCCGGTCCACAGCATCCGCCGCAAGGAGGGCGAGCCGACCAAGCGCACCGCCCACCTCACCCCCCGGCACCAGATGGAGTGGCTGCTCAAACGGCAGAAAGACAGCGGCTTCCGCATCCTGGAAAAACCGCTGGACCAGCGCCGCCTGCCGGAAGGCGACCAGTACCAGTTGATCGTCCACGGTCGGCGCGACCTGTCCTTCGGCAAGACCGAGCAGTCGAACGGCCGGAAGAACCGCGTGACCCTGGCCACTGCCACCTTCGACGGACGGCTGCAGGTCACCGACCCCGACGCGCTGCGCCGCACTCTCACCTCAGGCCTGGGGAAGGCGAAGGCGTATGGCTGCGGGCTGATGACCCTCGCCCCCGTGGGGTGAGCCGGTGTCCACCGTCGGTCAGCGGAGCCTGTCCACTCCGCGTGAACTCACCCGGGTGTCGGATCGCCTCTCCTTCGTCTACCTGGAGCGGTGCACCGTGCACCGCGACGCCAACGCCATCACCGCCGAGGACGCCGAGGGCACCGTCCACATCCCCTCCGCCACCATCGGCACGCTGCTGCTGGGGCCCGGAACCCGCATCACCCACCAGGCCATGAGCGTCCTCGGTGAAAGCGGAGCGGGCGTGGTGTGGGTCGGCGAGCACGGCGTGCGTTTCTACGCCGGCGGCCGGTCCCTGACCCGCTCCTCCGCCCTGGTCGAAGCCCAGGCCACCTCGTGGGCCAACCAGCGCACCCGCCTCGCGGTGGCCCGCGCCATGTACCGCAAACGCTTCCCCGACGAGGACCCTTCCGGCTGCACCCGGCGCGAGCTCCTCGGTATGGAAGGACAACGCGTCAAGGACTGCTACCGCGCGGAAGCCGCACGCACCGGCGTCACCTGGCGCGGACGCCGCTTCATCCCCGGCGACTTCACCTCGGGTGATCCACCCAACCAGGCCGTCACCGCCGCGGCCCAGTGCATGTACGGCATCGCCCACGCCGTGGTCGCGGCCCTGGGCTGCACCCCGGGCCTCGGTTTCGTCCACTCCGGGCACGAGCTGTCCTTCGTACTGGACATCGCCGACCTCTACAAGACCGAGATCGGCATCCCCACCGCCTTCGAGGTGGCAGCGGAAAGCCCCGAAGACGTCGGTTCCCGCACCCGCCGTGCCATCCGCGACAAGGTCAACAAAATCCGTCTGCTGGACCGGTGCGTCAACGACATCAGGGAACTCCTGCTGCCGACGGCCCACGGCGATACCACCGACGTTCTGGAGGACCGGGTGACGCTCCAGACCGACCACGGCCGGGACGTGGCCGCCGGACACAACTACGCCGACGGAGTGATCTGGTGACCGTCATCGTCCTCACCCACTGCCCGGTGGGACTGCGCGGCTTCCTCACCCGCTGGCTACTGGAAATCTCCCCTGGCGTCTTCATCGGCGGTCCCTCCGCACGCATCCGCGAAGCGCTGTGGAACGAGGTGAAGCAGTACGCGGGCAACGGCCGCGCACTGCTGGCCTACAGCACCAGCAACGAGCAAGGCTTCGCCTTCGAAACCTATGATCACAAATGGCACCCCGTAGACCACGAGGGCCTCACCCTGATCCGCCGCCCGAACGACCAGAACACCGCGCCCGCGCCTCCACCACGGGGTTGGAGCAAGGCATCCAAGCGTCGGCGCTTCGGAAAACGGTGAAGAACAGTGTCCCATATGTCCGAATCGATGAAGCTGGTCAAAACCCGCCGTCTTCCCGGATAAAACCGCAGGTCAAAAAGCCTGCTCCCCGCACCCGCGGGGATGGTCCCTGCCACGACAGTTCGCCCTCCCGCAGGCGGCGCTGCTCCCCGCACCCGCGGGGATGGTCCCGATTGTCCTGCCGAAGATCCCGGCCCGGAGGGCTGCTCCCCGCACCCGCGGGGATGGTCCCGCCCGCACGCCCGAAGCCCCGGTCGCCATTACCTGCTCCCCGCACCCGCGGGGATGGTCCCTACTGAAACCCTAGGCTTGCATCTTCTGCAAGCTGCTCCCCGCACCCGCGGGGATGGTCCCGCGGCCGAGCCGCTGTCCCTGAACGTGGTGGTCTGCTCCCCGCACCCGCGGGGATGGTCCCGTTCCGCAGACCGCGGACGCCCTCGTAGAACCCTGCTCCCCGCACCCGCGGGGATGGTCCCTGCCCAGGGTGCTGCTGCAGGTACGCCCCGAACTGCTCCCCGCACCCGCGGGGATGGTCCCGGTCGTTGGCGAACAGGGGCAGCGCTGCCTCACTGCTCCCCGCACCCGCGGGGATGGTCCCATGACCGAGAACCCTTCGCGGGGCGCCACCGGCTGCTCCCCGCACCCGCGGGGATGGTCCCGCCAGTCGAACCCCGCGTAGTGGTGCGACCAGCTGCTCCCCGCACCCGCGGGGATGGTCCCTGCCGTTCCAGCAGCCAGGCATCGGCCCGCCACTGCTCCCCGCACCCGCGGGGATGGTCCCCAACGGCTGTTCCGGGCCGCCCGGAAGCTGGGCTGCTCCCCGCACCCGCGGGGATGGTCCCAAGTTGCTCATCCACTCCGGAGATTTCCCCAACTGCTCCCCGCACCCGCGGGGATGGTCCCGGCCGGAACGGGGCGCTCGGGTCCTGCGGCTCCTGCTCCCCGCACCCGCGGGGATGGTCCCTACTACCGGACGGGGGTGTGACATGCCCGAGTCTGCTCCCCGCACCCGCGGGGATGGTCCCGACACCATGTCCGGCCCTCCTTCGGCCTCGGCCCTGCTCCCCGCACCCGCGGGGATGGTCCCGTGACGGTGAGGTCGTAGTCGTAGCGGCCGGGCTGCTCCCCGCACCCGCGGGGATGGTCCCGGCTCGTTTCCCTCGGCCATGTCGTCGGTGCCCTGCTCCCCGCACCCGCGGGGATGGTCCCGGCTCGTTTCCCTCGGCCATGTCGTCGGTGCCCTGCTCCCCGCACCCGCGGGGATGGTCCGGTACCAGTCCGAGCCGTTGCCGAGGTTCTCGACTGCTCCCCGCACCCGCGGGGATGGTCCCGCCAATCACGTGAATCCGGACGTGAACCGCGTCTGCTCCCCGCACCCGCGGGGATGGTCCCCGGTCCACCAGCCACGTCACAAACGCGGTTGTCTGCTCCCCGCACCCGCGGGGATGGTCCCCATCTGGGAACGCGGCCGGGGAATGAACTGCTCTGCTCCCCGCACCCGCGGGGATGGTCCCCGCGCGCGGCCTCGAAGGACTTGCCGGTCTTCCTGCTCCCCGCACCCGCGGGGATGGTCCCTCGTCAACGACGAGCGCGATCGTGGTCCAGCCCTGCTCCCCGCACCCGCGGGGATGGTCCCGGCACGCACATCGCCCTGAGCATCTGGGGCAGCTGCTCCCCGCACCCGCGGGGATGGTCCCATCGCCGCCATGGCCTTCGGCGGCCCCCTGCTCTGCTCCCCGCACCCGCGGGGATGGTCCCACCCCGGTGCGGGTGGCGGTGCGCGGCGGGAGCTGCTCCCCGCACCCGCGGGGATGGTCCCGTGTCCGGCACGGCGGCCCGCAGCAGATCGGGCTGCTCCCCGCACCCGCGGGGATGGTCCCGGCCTGGACCCGCTGGCCGAGGCCGTCGGGGTCTGCTCCCCGCACCCGCGGGGATGGTCCCACCACGCTGCGGCGGATGAACCAGGAGTCCGGCTGCTCCCCGCACCCGCGGGGATGGTCCCGTCATCGACTCCATCACGTTCGCGGACACGTCCTGCTCCCCGCACCCGCGGGGATGGTCCCCGGGCCGGGATCAGGTCGATGCGGTCGGCGTACTGCTCCCCGCACCCGCGGGGATGGTCCCCATGGGACGACTGATCGACCGCATTGCCGGTACTGCTCCCCGCACCCGCGGGGATGGTCCACGGCCTGTACGACGACAGCGTTCCGGGGAAGACCTGCTTCCCGCACCCGCGGGGATGGTCCCACTCCGCAGTCGAAGACGAAGTTGACCCCCTCCTGCTCCCCGCACCCGCGGGGATGGCCCCTGCGTCGCGATCCACACGTAGATGCCGTGGTCTGCTTCCCGCACCCGCGGGGATGGTCCCCCGTCCAAACCCAGCCTCACCGCGTAGATGTCCTGCTTCCCGCGCCCGCGGGGATGGTCCCTGCTGGGCGGTGTGCATGGCGCCGGTGACCAGTGAGAACGTGACCGAGGCCGAAACCGTCGAGCCGGGTGAGCCGCCGGCCAGGGCCGTGGACGACCGGCTGATCGACGAGCTGGCGGTGCTGGCCGTCCGCGGTCGGGTCAAACGCTGACCGGCACCGCCGGGCCCGATGCGGGGATGAGGCGGAGGACGGTGGCGCCTGGCCCGGCCAGCCCGGGGGATGGACCCCACCTTTTTAACTGCTTGTTCCTTGTCGTCACCGCTGGAATTCCGTTCGGTGGTGGGGAAGTCCCGGGTTCCCCCCGGGGGGTGTGGGGATCCGGGAGGTCAGGGGCCCTGGGGCGGGGGCGGGCGGTGCCGTCAGGCGTCGCGGTTGCGCAGCACCCAGTAGCCGACCGCGTTGGCGGTGAGGGCCCAGAAGACCAGCAGCGCGGCGGCCGCTCCAGGGCCGTAGGTGTCGGACTCGGAGATGCCCATCAGGGCCATGCCGGCCGGTCCCGGCAGATAGTCGCCGGCCTTCTGCACGAACTGAACCGAGACCGACTGCAGCGTCATGGGCAGCACCAACAGGATCAGGAAGCCCACCGTGATGGTCCCGGCCACGCTGCGCACGGCCGCGCCGATCCCGATGCCGATCATCCCGACCGCGCCGAGGTGCCCGCCCACGGCCAGCGCCTGCCGCACGCTCGCCCCGGCCGTCACCGGATCGGCGATGTCACCGAGCGCGACGACGGCCGAGCCCAGCCCCAACGGCGTGAGGACGAGACCCGTCACGAACAGCACGGGGACCAGCACCACGCTCTTCGACAGCAGCATCCGGTACCGCACCGGCACGCACTGCAACGTCCCGCGGATGCTGCCGGTCGCGTACTCCGAGGCGATGACCATCGTCGCCAGCGCGAGCACCGCGAACTGGCCCATGAAGACGATCCCGGTGCCCAGGTTCGCCAGCGGGTCCGTCGGCGACTCGCCGCCCGAGGACCGCGTCGTCGAGGAGCGCGCGGAGACCCCCACGATCACCGTGTAGGCGACCACCAGCGCGGCCGTGGACGCCAGGCACACCCAGGTGGAGCGCACACCCCACAGCTTGGTCCACTCCGCCGCGGCGGCCCCCACCAGCCCGCCGCGGCCCCGTGTCGCCGCCGGAGCGGCCTTCGTGTCGCTCATGCGTCCCACCCGCCTGTCACGTTCGCGCTCCGCGCGGTGCCGTACTCGACACTGTCGGAGGTCAGTTCCATGTACGCCTCCTCGAGAGAGGGTTCCTGCAGGCGCAGTTCGTGCAGCCGGATGCCGGCCTCGTGCGCCAGGTCGCCGATCTGCTCGGGCCGGGCACCGCGCACGACCAGCGCGTCGTCCGCGGTGAGTTCGGCCCCGAAGCCGGCCGCCCCGATCCGCCGGACCAGGTCCGCGCGGTCCGCCGGGTCGGGGACCCGTACCCGCACGGTGCCCAGGGAACTGCGCTCGATCAGCTCCAGCACCGGAGTGTCCGCGATCAGCCTGCCCTTGCCGATGACGACGACCTGGTCCGCGGTCTGCTGCATTTCGCTCATCAGATGGCTGGAAAGGAAGACCGTACGTCCCTCCTCGGCCAGGGAGCGCGCGATGGAGCGCACCCAGCGCACCCCGTCCGGGTCGAGACCGTTCACCGGCTCGTCGAAGATCAGCACACCGGGGTCGCCGAGCAGCGCCCCGGCGATGCCCAGCCGCTGGCCCATCCCCAGAGAGAACAGGCCGACCCGGCGGCTCGCCACCGAGGTCAGCCCCACCACCTCCAGCACCTCGTCGACCCTGCGCCGCGCGATGCCGTTGCTGCGGGCCATGGACAGCAGGTGGTTCCGTGCGGTCCGTCCCGGGTGCACGGCCTTGGCGTCGAGGAGCGCGCCCACCTCCCGCAGGGGGTAGCGCAGTTCCTCGTACTGCTTGCCATTGACCAGGGCCTGGCCGTCCGTCGGCCGGTCCAGACCGAGGATCATCCGCATCGTCGTGGATTTCCCCGCCCCGTTGGGGCCGAGGAAGCCGGTCACCCGGCCGGGCGTGATCTCGAGGTCGAGGCCGTCCACCGCGGTCACCGTCCCGTACCTCTTGGTGAGTCCGCTGAGGGTGATCATGCTCGCTCCCTGTCGCTGTGCCGATGTGACCACCGTAGAAATCGGTGGGGTCCGGCACATCCGACGATGGGAATCGGTCGTCTACCACTTTCGTCGGGGCGGGGCTCGGCTTCCGGTCGGGGCGCCGGACGGCCCGCACCTCGGCAACGGAGGGCTCGTCGCACGGGCCGTGGCCGCGCCCGGCGGGAGCGGGGTGCGGCTGCTCGTCGGCGGGCTGGATCCGCAGCCGCTGGGCACACCGACCGCCCCGGGGCGCGCCATGGGACCTGTGGGACGCCGAACTCACCGGGCGCATCGTCACCACCCGCGGCACCGTCGTCTTCTCGGCCCCGGTGGACCGGCGCGACCCCACGCTGCTGCGCGCCGGTACCGAGGGCGGCGAACGCCTCCCCTGCACCGCCCGGCCCCCGACGGCTGCGCGCTGGTACTGCGCTCGGTGAGCCGTGCGCACGGTGACCGGCAGCTGCACGCCGTCTCACCGCGCGCGCCGCCCCCTCCCCGGCGGCACAGGCACTTGTGGAACTCCTCGTCGGTGCCGGCGGCGACGCCGTGGACTGTTCCCCGCGGTGCCCGACGACTGGCCGCACGTCCTCGTCGCCGGGCCGCTCGCCCCCGGCGTACCCATGGTGGACGCCGGGCGCCACGCGGGCCGTATCCGCTGGGTGCGGGCGGGCGGGCGGGGCCGACGGCCGTCCGCTCACCCTGCGGCACGGTGTCGACGGCGACGCGGAGGTGTGGACCAGCCGCCCCGGGAACACCGCACCCCACCGCAGGGCCGCCGCAGACTCGGCCGGTCCCGGCACCGCGCCGGTGCACCCGGCCCCGGGACGACACTGACCGTCCTGCGCCGCGGCGACGCCCGGACCTGACGGCGCGAGGGGTCGGCGCGAACCGCTGACTCCCCCCACCACTACGGGGGCGGGGCAGGTGAACACCCACCTGCCCCGCCCCGCATCACTTGCCGGCGATCGCCTCCAGCATGTCCGTACCGGCCGCCCGCCGGGCGGGCCACATCGCCGCCGGCACCGCGGCCCCCGAGATGCCCACCAGCGCCAGCCCGATCACGGTGTACGGCACCGTGAAGTCCCACAGCAGTTGCCCGAACATCGCGTGCTGCATCACGGCACCCACCGGCACGCCCACCACCACGCCGAGCAGCGCCCCGAACATCGAGACGACGATGCTCTCCGCCCGGATGGTCCGCCGCACCAGCAGCCGCTTGGCGCCCACCGCGCGCATCACGCCGATCTCCCGGGTCCGTTCCATCACCGACAGCACCAGCGTGTTGACGACGCCGAACACCGCGATGACGATCGCGACCCCGAACATGGCGTACATCAGCGTGAACGCGAACCGCTGCTGGTCGACGCCCTGTTCGACCAGGCCCTCACGGTCGGTGACGGTCACATCGGGCCGGTCCCGGAACGCCGCCTCGATACCGGCCCGCGCCTTGTCCGGGTCGGTGCCCGTGGCGTACAGCAGGGTGATCTGCCGACGCAGCGCCTCCGGGGCCTTCGCCGCGTCCAGGTAGATGCTCGCCTGGAGTTCCGTCGCCTCGTAGATGCCCACCACGCGCTGGGTCACGGACGTTCCGGCGTCCAGCTTCAGCGTGAGCTCGTCGTCCATGCCCAGCCCCAGCATGTCGGCCTGGTTCCGCGAGATGACCACCCCGCGGGTCAGATCCGGCGAGCCGGCCGTGATCCTGGGCGTGAGCACGGTGCGCAGCGCCTCGGGCTCGATCGCCGAGATACGCCGCACGGTCCTGCCGCCGTCGTACGTCAGATCGGCGAGCACATCGCGGCTCGCGGCGACCCGGTCGACGCCCGGCACCGCGCGCACCCGCTCCATCTCGGCGGGCGTCAGCGTCGACTCGCCGCCCGCCGCCGACTGGAGCACGGTCGTCGTCAGCGGCACATTGGCGCGGGTCGTGGAGGCGATCAGGTCGGCGAAGGACGCGCTCAGCGTCGCGAACGCGCACACCAGGCCCAGCCCCACGGTGATGGCGGTCGCCGTGCCCGCCGTGCGCCGGGGATCGCTCGCCGCGCTGCGCAGGCCCAGCCGCACGGACGGACCGCCCCGCAGGCCGACCAGCCGGGTCAGCGGCATCAGCAGCCGCTCCGCGAGGAACGGCGCCAGCAGGATCGCGCCGACCACCCCGAGGACCGCGCCCACCAGGGCGACGATGCGCAGCAGGTTGGAGGAGCTGGGGTCGGCCGTCGCGATCACCATGGCGGCGGACACGGCGAGCAGCGCCACACCGAGCAGGTTCCGTCGTCGCTTGGTTTCCCGCGGCATCACCGCGTCGGTGCGCAGCGCGGCCACCGGGGGGACGGCGGCGGCACGCCGGGCCGACGTGTAGGCGGCCAGCACCGTCACGACCACCGCGACGCCGTAGCCGAGCAGGATCGCCGTGGGCCGTACGGTGAACTCCACGTCGTCGTCGGGCCGCATCACGCCGATCAGCAGCGGGCCCAGGCCGACGCCGGTGAGCGTGCCGATGGTGCCGCCGGCCACGCCCAGCACCGCGGCCTCCGCGATGATCCCGGTCCTGACCTGGCGCCTGCGGGCGCCGACGGCCCGCAGCAGCGCGTACTGCCGGGTGCGCTGGCCGACCAGCATCGTGAAGGTGTTGGCGATGACGAACATCCCGACCAGCAGGGCGACCGCCGCGAACGGCAGCATCGTCAACCGCAGATCCCGCGCCTCGTCCTCCGACTGGGCGGCCGCCGCGCCGGCGAGGGCCCGGCCGGTTTCCACCGGGTACGTGTCGGGCACGGCACCCCGGGCGGTCCGGGCGAGCGCGTCCGCCGCCACACCGGACTTGGCGGTCAGCTCGACACGGTGGTAGCGGGTGCCGAGGAGCCGGGCGGCAGTGGTGTTGTCGTACGCGACGACGGGGACGGCGTCCGACGCCCCGTCGGAGTCGGCCTCCACCTGCGGGCCGAGCCGGCGGTAGGTGAACAGGCCCGTCACCTCGGCCCGTTCGGAGCGCCCGCCGGCGAGCAGCACCCGCACGGTGTCACCCATGCCGAACCCGGCCTTCTCGGCGTCCGTACTGTTGAGGGCGACCTCACCGGGGCCCGCCGGCTTGCGGCCGGCGTCCAGGGTGAACCGCTCGTCGGTGCTCCAGTTGGTGCCCGCCCGGTCCAGGACCGTGCCGGTCTTCACGAGCTTGCCGTCCGGGCCGACGAGCCCCGCCCGGCCGACGACGACACCCTCGGCGGCCGCCACACCCGGCAGCGCCGCCAGCCGGTCCCGCTCCGCGGCGCCCAGCACCGGCTCTTTGCCGGGACTCTGCACGGCGACGCTGACGTCGTCTCGCGTCTCACGCAGCGTCAGGGTGGCCGCGATGGAATCGCTCACCACCCAGCTGCCGACCGTCGCCGTGACACCCAGGACGATCGCCACCAGGGTCATCAGCACCCGGCCCTTGTGCGCGAGCAGATCGCGCAGCATGGTCTTGAACATCAGGACACAGCCTTCTCGAAGGACTTCATGCGCTCCAGGACACGGTCCGCGGTGGGCGCGAACATCTCGTCGACGAGGGCGCCGTCCTTCAGGAACAGCACCCGATCGGCGAATGCCGCGGCGCTGGGCTCGTGGGTCACCATCACCACCGTCCGCCCGAGGTCGTCGACGCTGCGTCGCAGGAACCGCAGCAGCTCCGCCGACGCCGTGGAGTCGAGCGCACCGGTCGGCTCGTCCGCGAAGACGACGTCCGGTTCCGTCACCAGCGCGCGGGCCACGGCGACTCGCTGCTGCTGGCCGCCGGAGAGCCGGCTGGGCCGGTGGTGGAGCCGGTCCCGTAGATTCACGGTGGTGATGACCCGGTCCAGCACCTCCTGGTCCGGCTTGCGCCCGGCCAGGTCGAACGGCAGCAGGATGTTCTCCAGGGCGGTCAGCGTCGGCAGCAGGTTGAACGCCTGGAACACGAACCCGATCCGGTCCCGGCGCAGATCGGTCAGGGCGTCGTCGCTCAGCCCGGTCAGCTCGATGTCGCCGATCCAGACCTTGCCCTCGTCTGCCTTGTCGAGGCCGGCCACGCAGTGCATCAACGTGGACTTGCCGGAACCGGAGGGGCCCATGATGGCGGTGAACTCCTGGCGCGGGAAGCGCACGTCGACGCCCGCGAGGGCGGACACCCTGGCGTCGCCGGTCCCGTAGTGCTTGCCCAGCCCCGAAGCCCGGACAGCGTCTGTGGTCTCAGTCATGGAGCCGAGTCTGGAGCGGCGGCCGCCGTCTCCACGTCGCCGAAAAGTCCACGATCGCGCTCCACTTAGGTCGTGGCCGTCCCCGACCTTCGTGGGGGGCAGGGGCAGACTTCGGGAGGACGGCAACGCCCCCGACGGGCAACTACGCTCGGCGCGTGACCCGACGTACCCATACGACCACCGGAGCGGGACGCTCGGCGCGCCTGCGGCGACGGCCCGGCCGCGGGGGACCGGTGCTCCTGGCCGTCCTCCTCGCCGCCGGCGCGTTCGTCCCGATCGACGGCACCTCCGTGTCCCGTGTGCAAACCGAGCTCGGCCTGACACCACTGGACGGCCTCGCCCTCGCGCCGGCCGTCGCCGTGGCCGCCGCGTCGGCCGCCTCGGCGCTGGCCCTGCCCCGGCTGCGCTGGCCCGTGGCGGTGACCGGCTGCGCGGCGTGGGTGCTCACCTCGACCTGGGCCGCGCTGTGCGTCGCCTCCTACGTCGTGGCGTTCCACGTGCGCAGCCCGCTGCGCCGGCTCGCCTACGTGGTGGCGGCGAGCGCCCTGACGGTGCTGCCGACGACCACGGGACTGGCCATCGGGGCGGCCGGGGTCGTGTGGCAGGACATGCTGTCGTCGCTCGGCGGCATCGCCCTGTTCGTGTGGCTGCCGTTCGCCCTCGGCCTGTGGAACAGGGCCCGCCGGGACGTCGTCGAGGGCCTGCACGAGCGGGCCGAGCAGCTGGAACGCGAACAGACGGCCCGCGCCGAGCAGGCCCGTTCACAGGAACGCGCACGCATCGCCCGGGACATGCACGACGTGGTCGCCCACCGGGTGTCCTTGATGGTGCTGCACGCCGGCGCCCTGGAGATCAACGCCAAGGACGAGTCGACGGCCGTCGCCGCGGAGCTGATCCGCACCATCGGACGCGAGGCCCTCGGCCAGCTCAGGGACGTCATCGGCGTCCTCAAGGCCGACAGCGAGGGCATCGCACTGGGCCCCCAGCCGACGCTCGTCGACCTGGAGCGGCTCCTCAACCAGTCGCGTGCCGCGGGCATGACCGTCAGCCGTCGTGACGAGGGCACCCCCCAGCGGCTGCCCACGCTGCTGGAACACGCCGCCTACCGGGTCGTGCAGGAGGCTCTGACCAATGTGCACAAGCACGCCGGTGCCGCCCGCACGGAGATCCTGCTCCGCTACGACGACGGCGGCCTGGAGATCGCGGTCTGCAACGACGCCCCCCGCCATCCCGTCGAGGCGCTGCCCGGCAGCGGTATGGGCCTGGTCGGGCTGCGGGAGCGGGTCGAGCTGCTCGACGGCCAGTTCACAGCGGGCCCCCGCCCGGGCGGGGGGTTCTGCGTCCGCGCCCACCTGCCCCTCTCCCCGCACACCAAGGAGGAAGACGAGTGATCCGGGTCCTGGTCGTCGACGACGAAGCACTGGTAAGGGCGGGGCTGCGCATGATCCTCGAACCGGCCGACGACATCGAGGTGGTGGGCGAGGCCGGCGACGGCAGCGAAGCCGTGACCGCCGTCGCCCGACACCGCCCGGAGGTCGTCCTCATGGACGTCCGCATGCCCGGCATGGACGGCCTCACCGCGCTGAAGGAACTGCGCCGCGCGCCGAACCCGCCGCGCGTCATCATGCTGACCACCTTCGACCTCGACGACTACGTGCACACGGCGCTGCGCAGCGGCGCCGCCGGCTTCCTCCTGAAGGACACCTCACCGCGCGACCTGGCCGCCGCCGTCCGCACGGTCGCCGAGGGCAGCGCGATGCTGACCCCGCGCATCACCAAGCGGCTCATCGACACCTTCGCCGGGCTGGAACCGGCCGGCGCGGCCCGCGCCCGGGAACGCCTGTCGGCGCTGACGGACCGAGAGGACGACGTGGTACGAGCCGTCGCCCGTGGCCTGTCGAACGCCGAGATCGGCCGCGAACTCTCCATGAGCGAGGGCACGGTGAAAGCACACGTCAGCCGCGCCCTCGCCAAGCTCGGCCTGTCCAACCGGGTTCAGGTGGCGCTGCTCGTGAGGGACGCCGGCCTGACCTGACGAGCGGGGCGGCCGCGCCGCCGCAGGCCGAGACCGGGAGGGGCGAGGGCTGCCGACGCAGCGGGAGATCTTCTCCCGTGCCTGGCCGGAGCCTGCGCGAACAGGCCCTCGATGCGGGGACAGCCCACAATGAGCTGGGACTTGTGCACGGCCGGCACACAGCCGACGCCCGACTGCTCCAGCAGCCGGGCGTCCTTCGGCACATCGGGGCCACGGCCCACCGACGGCTCGCCGAGGAGACCCGGCCGGAAATCCCGCCACACAACCCGGTGCCGCCCCCGCCCACAGGGGCGAATCCGCGGTCCGGTGTCACCGAGACCCGCGAGGGAGTGCCACCGGGTGGGGGCGATGCGTTCTCCCAAGACTTACACATCGATGCATCATCTGCCCGGAAACCCGCCAACCGCCTCACTCACATACCCCGTGACTACCCGCCACACTTGCCGCCGCTCCGCACCCCCTCCCCGCCGTAGCCGGCTCGGCCCGCGCAGCGGGCCCAACCTTCACCCGTCACCTGTCTGCTGACGGCCTACCACGTCCGCCCCAAACCAAGGACGTTCCGGGGGGTGGAGCGCAGCGGAACCCCTCCCGGCCCGCGCCGCGGGCCGCCCTTCAGGTCGAAGGCGAGCGCAGCGAGCCCGCCCGAGCGAAGCGAGGCGTTCAGACCTTCCAGCTTGCGGAGGGCCTTCGGTTCCCGGTGGCTCCCGGAGCGAAGCGGAGGGAGCCGCCCGCGCTTC